>VGYY01000348.1 GCA_016872815.1 Planctomycetota bacterium | reverse complement strand
GCTCGCCTGGCGCCTGGCGAGCGCCGTCGCGCCGCCGCAGCGGGCGTCGACGCTGCTCCGCTTCGCCGCGCTCGCCGCCGCGCTGCCGCTGCTCGCCACGCTGTTCCGGCTGGCGTACTACGGCAGCGCGCTGCCCAACACCTATTGGCTCAAGATGACCGGCTGGGACGGCCGCCTCGACGCCGGGCTCGCCTACCTCCGGGCCGGGCTGCTCCACCAGCGCGGCTTCGTCGTCGCCGCCTTGCTCGGCGCGCTGCTGCTCCGTTCGCGCGCCGCGTTCGCGCTGCTGGCGGCGGCGCTGCTCCACCTCGGCTACGTCGCGCACGCAGGCGGCGACGAACTGCCGCAGGAGCGGTTCCTGCTGCCGGCGATGCCGTTCCTGCTCGCCCTCGGCTGCGCCGGGCTGACCCGCGGCGGCGACCCCACGCCGGAAGCGCCGCGTCCCCTGGCGTGGTGGCGCGGCGTCGCGCTGACGGCGTTGCTGCTGCTGTCCGGCACCGAAGGCGGCGGCTTCCTGCCGACCACCGAGGATCCGGCCCAGCAGGCCCGCAGCCGCGCCGAGCGCGAGAACTCCCGGATCGGGCTGCTCGTGCGCGAGAACACCGGCGAGGACGCGCTGATCGCCCACTTCTGGGCCGGGTCGGCGGCCTACTTCTCCGAGCGGCGCGGCCTCGACCTCCTCGGCAAATGCGATCCGACCATCGCGCGCCAGCCGGCGAAGCCGGGCCTGATGAAGCCGGGACACAACAAGTACGACTTCGCCTACGCGCTCGGCCGCCAGCCCGACGTCATCGTCGGCGGCGCGCCCGGCAACGCGACACTCGGCTACCTGCGCGACGTCTTCACCGATCCGGCGAGCCCGCTCCACGGCTACCGCGCCTTCGCCGACCTCTATCTGGCGCCGGGCTTCCGCGATCCCTACGGCCGCTGTCCGCCCGACGCCATCGGCAACCATGCGCGCATGCCGCAACTGGTCGGCGGCGCCGGCACCCGGCTGCCGGACGAGTGGGCGGAGGCATCGCGGGCGTTCCACGCCATCTTCGTCCGCCAGGCGACCCCGCGCGCGAAACCGCCGGCGCAGTGGCAAACTCCCGCCCTCCGCTGACACCCCGGGCCGCCGCGCCGGCGCGCCCGCTCGAGGAGCGACGATGACCCTTGCCGCGCTGCTGCAGGAGACTGCCGCCGCCGCCGACACCGCGGTGGCGTCGGCGCAGTTCTGGCAGCACGACCTGTCACCCGACCTGGTGCGGATCCCCTTCCCGAAGATCGGCGCGATCCAGGATGGCATCCCGATCCGCTTCTACTCGCTCGCCTACCTGCTCGGACTGCTCGCCGCGTGGTGGCTGCTGCGCCGCCTGTCGCGCCAGCGTCGGATCGCGCTCGACGAGACCGGCGTCGCCGACCTGATCATCCCCTACGCGCTGCTCGGCGTGATGCTCGGCGGCCGCCTCGGCTACGTGCTCTTCTACGACGTCGACGCCGATGGCCGCTGGGCGTGGCTGCGCGCACCGTGGAAGGTGGTGCAGATCTGGGAAGGCGGGATGGCGAGCCACGGCGGCATCCTCGGGGTGCTGGTGGCGATGGCGTGGTTCGCGCGCCGGCGCGGCGTGCGCCTCGCCCACCTGCTCGACCTCTGCTGCCTGACCGCGCCGATCGGGCTCTGCCTTGGCCGCATCGCCAACTTCATCAACGGCGAGCTGTGGGGCCGCGCGACGACGGTCTCCTGGGCCGTGCTGTTCCCGAGGACCTCGCTGCCCGATGCCGAATTCGTGCAGGCGCACCCGGAACTGCACGCCCTGCTGCAGCAGGGCCTCGTCCCGCGCCATCCGTCGCAGCTCTACGAGGCGCTCGGCGAGGGATTGCTGCTGTTCCTCCTGCTGTTCGGCTGCCACCGCCGTCTGCTGCCGCGGGCGGGCGCGACCTCGGGGCTGTTCCTGCTGGTTTACGGCGTCGCCCGCATGGTCTGCGAGCTGTTCCGCGAGCCGGATGCGCAGCTCGGCTACGGCTGGCTCGGAATGACGCGCGGACAATGGCTGAGCGTCGGCATGGTGGCGGCCGGCGCGATCTGGTCGATGCGCGCGCTGCGCGGCGCCGCAGTCGCATGGACGCCGCCGCCGGACCCGGCGACGGCAACGAAGGAGTCGACGCAATGAGACGTTTCCCGGTCCTCGTCCTCACGTCGTGCCTGGCGCTGCTGGTCGGCACCGCAGCCGGAGGTCCGGTGGCGGCACCGGCGGACGCCGACGCTGCGCAGGCAAAGCTCGCCGCCGCCGGCGTCTCGATCCTGCCGGTGGCGCAGGGCAGCGCCGAGCTGACGGTCAATTTCGCCGTCGGCGCGCCGAAGGCGGGCGATGCCGAGGTGGCGCTGCTGCTGGCGCTGCAGGGCGCTCCCGCCAACCCGCCCCCGGCCGATGGCGCGACCGCCGCTGCGCGCACCATCGTCGAACTCGACCTCGGCGGCACCGCCATCACCGACGCGGCGCTGGCCGCCGTCGGCAAGCTCCCGACGCTGCGCCGGCTGGTGCTGCGGCAGACGGCGATCAGCGATGCCGGCGTGAAGTCGCTGTCCGGGCTGGCCGCGCTCGAGTCGCTGAACCTCTGGGGCACCAAGGTCGGCGACGACGCGCTGGCGACGATCGCCAGACTGAAGCGGCTGCAGCGCATCTACCTCTGGCAGACGGCCGTGACCGACGCCGGCTGCAAACGCCTGCAGCAGGCGCTGCCGAAGCTCGCGATCCAGCGCGGCGCCAAGCCGCCGCCGCCGCAGAGCTGCTGCGAGCAGGCGAAGGCCGCGAGCAAGGAGTGCGACCACCCGTGCTGCGTGGCCGCCGTCGCCGCCGGCACGACCTGCTTCAAGTGCAACCCGACTCGCGCCACCACCTGCTGCGAGAAGGCCAGCGCCGCCGGCAAGGAGTGCGACCATCCGTGCTGCGTCGAAGCGCGCGGCGCCGGCAAGGTCTGCGAGAAGTGCAACCCGCCGAAGAAGTGAGCGCCGCAGCGCAATACCGCCCCCCGATGCGATTCGGGCCAGCGGCGGGGCAAGCGCCTCCTCGCGCTGGCCAAGGAACTCGACCCCGACGCCCCCTGGCTCGACCTCGACCTGCGCGGGTCGTGAGGCGGGCGCGCGCGCTCACTGTCCGGCGAGCTGGCGCCTGAGCTGCTGCAGCGGTTCGTGGGCCGGGTAGCGCGGCGCGAGCAGGGCGCAGGCCGTGGCCGCCTCGCTCTGCCGGCCGAGTTGCAGCAGCGCGGCGACGTAAGCGGTGGCGATGTCGGCGCGGTCGAGGTACTCGGCGGCCCGCGCGAAGCCGGCGAGGCCGCGCGGCGGCTCCGACTCGCGGAACTCCTGGGCGTCGAGGTAGCCGAGCCACCCCTCGATCTGGCGCGCCTGGAGCGCCGGCAGGTTGTCGCGCGGATCGCCATCGCGCCGCGCCGCGGCGGCCAGCGCCGCCG
>VGYY01000347.1 GCA_016872815.1 Planctomycetota bacterium | reverse complement strand
TGCGCCGGTCAGCCGCCGGCGCCGCCCGCTCCCGCCGCGCCGACCCCCTCCGTCGCACCGGCGGCGAGGCACTTGCGGCAGGTGCCGAAGATTCGCAGCGAGTGCGAGGCGATGCGGAAGCCGTGGCGCGCCGCCACTTCCTCCTGCAGCGCCTCGATGCGCGGCTCCTGGAACTCGACCACGGTGCCGCAGCGCGCGCACATCAGGTGGTCGTGGTGCTCGCGGCCGAGGATGTGCTCGTAGCGCTTGGTGTCGCCGCCGAGTTCGAGCATGTCGAGGAAGCCGCCCTCGACCAGCAGCGACAGCGTCCGGTAGACCGTCGCCCGCGAGACGTCGCCCTGCCCGCGACGGAAGATCTCATGGATCTCCTCGGCCGTGAAGTGGCGGTGCGTGGCGAACACGCGCTTCAGGATGCGGCGGCGCTGCGAGGTGAGCTTCAGCCCCTTGCCGCGGATGAACTTCTCGAACTCGCGCGCCACCCGCTCGAAAGCGGCGGCGGCGGCGCGGCGCAGCGGCAGGTGGGCGTGGAAGCCCCCCGCATCATCGGCGGCGGTCATGCGCGCTATCCCCCTTCGGCTACTCGCTCTCGCAGACGCCTCCCCGCGCCACGCAAGCCGCGGCGGGCACCCCTTCTCCCGGCGCCCGCCCGTAGTAAGCACGGTAGAGCTTGGCGGGCGCGACCCCGAAGCGGAAGCCCCAGCCGATGGCGAAGTTGAGGATCGTCGTCTTGACGATCCCATGCCGCTCCCAGCGCCGCGCGCTCAGATGGATCACCGCCGCAGCCTCGGCCACGGTGCCGAGCGTGCGCAGCCGGGGCGCCAGCGCGAGATCCTCGCACAGCGGCAGGTCGGGGTAGCCGCCGATCCGCTCGAAGTCACGGCGGCGCAGGAACAGCCCCGAATCGCCGTAGGGACAGCGCCGGCGCAGCGCCCGCCGGCTGGCCGCCCGCTCGATCCAGCGGTAGGCGCTCCGCGTGCCGTCGATCCGCTGACGGAAGACGACCGCGCCGACGCCGGGGGACGCCAACGCGGCGTGTGCCGCGTCGATCGCCCCGTCCTCGAGCCAGCAATCGGCATGGAGGAACAGCAGGAACTCGCCGGTGGCGGCGGCGGCGCCGGCATTCAGCTGCGCGCCGCGCCCGGCGCGGCAGGCGATGACGCGCGCGCCGGCCTGCGCCAATTCCGTCCGGGCCGCCTCGTTGCCGCCGGCGTCGGCGACGACGATCTCGCGGACGCCGGCCAGCAGCGCGAGTCGCGGCACGTTCGCGGCCAGCGCCGCGGCATCGGCGAGCGCCGGAATCACCACGCTGACCGCGGGGCACGCGCCGGAGCCGTTCATGGCTGCGCCACCACCCGCCGCACCACGGCTCAGCGCCGCGTCGCGTCGCGCACGACGCCGATGTCGCGGCGGTAGTGCACGCCCTCGAAGTGGATCCGATCGCACGCCTCGTAAGCGCGATGGCGCGCCTCTTCGAGCGAGCCGCCCACCGCCGTGACGCCGAGCACACGGCCGCCCTGGGTCAGCCAATGGCCGAGCTCCTGGCGCGTGCCGGCGTGCTGCACGGTGACGCCCGGCACCGCGGCCGCCTCGCCGAGCCCGGCGATCCGCCGCCCCGTCTTGCAGGGCCCGGGGTACCCCTCGGACGCCAGCACCACCACCAGCGCCGCGTCCGGCCGGAATTCGATGCTGCCGAGCTCGTCGAGCCGTCCGGCGGCGGTCTTCTCGGCGATGTCGACGAAGTCGGTGGCGAGGCGCGGCAGGATCACCTGCGTCTCGGGATCGCCGAAGCGGACGTTGAACTCGAGCACCTTCGGCCCGTCGGCGGTGAGCATCAGCCCGGCGTAGAGCACGCCGCGGTACTCGATCCCCTCGCGGTTCAGCGCGTGCAGCGTCGGCAGCAGCACGCGCGCCTCGACCGTCGCCTCCAATTCCGGCGTCCACAGCGCGGTCGGGGAGTAGGCCCCCATGCCGCCGGTGTTGGGGCCGGCGTCGCCGTCGAAGACCCGCTTGTGGTCGCGTGCCGGCTCGAGCGTGAGCAGCGTGCGGCCGTCGGTGATCGCCATCACCGAGAGCTCCTCGCCGATGAGGCACTCCTCCACCAGCAGGCGCGCGCCGGCATCGCCGAACTCACGCCGCACCATGATGCGTTCGACCGCTTCCAGGGCTTCGGCGCGATCCTGGGCGATGACCACGCCCTTGCCGGCGGCGAGCCCGTCGGCCTTCAGGACCACCGGCCACTGCGACTGCTGCTCGGCGAACCAAAGCTCGGCGTGGCGAGCGTCGTCGAAGACGCGCGATTCGGCGGTCGGGATGTGGTACTTCCGCAGCAGGTTCTTGGTGAAGACCTTGCTGCCCTCGAGCTGCGCCGCCTGCTTCTTCGGGCCGAACACGGCGATGCCGTCGGCTGTCAGCGCATCGGCCACGCCCGCCACCAGCGGCGCCTCGGGCCCGACCACGACCAGATCGATCGCCAGGTCGCGCGCGCACTTGCGGATCCCGGCGACGTCGTCCGCGGCCACTTTGATCCGCGTGGCCACTGCCGCCAGCGCATCGGAACCGGGCGCCACGTAGAGCCGTTCGGTCCGCGGCGAGCGGAGGATCGCATCGGCCAGCGCATGTTCGCGCCCGCCCGAACCGATCAGGAACACCTTGAGTCGCCCGCTGCCCGCCATACCCGCCTCGCCCCCCCGCCTTCCGACCGCGCGTTCCCTGGAAAAGGGGCGGGGACTCTAGCATGCGACGCCGTTCACGAAGCCACCACGAAGCGCCCGTAGCTCAACTGGCTAGAGCCGCGGTTTTCTAAACCGCAGGTCGCAGGTTCGAGTCCTGCCGGGCGCGCCATTGCGGCGGTGGCGCGGCACAAGGACTCGGCCGCCCGCCGCGATTCTCAGCCGCCGGCAGCGTCCCCCGCCGCCGCGCCGCCCGCCACCATGAAAGTCGTCGCCTTCCCGGCCGCGGTGATCGTGACGGTCGCGTGGTGGCGCCCCGGCGTTTTCGGTTGCCAGCGCAGCACGAAACGGGTCGATCCGTGCGCTTCGAGGGTGGCGCGTGGCGGCGTCACCAAGGTGAACTGCGCAGCGGCCTCGCCGTCGAGCGACACGGCGGAGCGGCCGAGCGCGAGCGCGGCGTCGCCTCGGTTGTGCAGCAGGAACGTGCGCTCGACCGCGCGCATCGGCTTGGCGCCCTTCGCGGCGGGCGGCAGCGTCCCGAAGTCGGTGCCGTCGAACGGCGACGGCGTCTCATCGCCGCTCACCACGAAGACGCCGTTGCCCTCCACCTGCAGCGCCGCCGGACGACCGCTCGGGAGCGGCGCGGCGGTGACCAGCACGGTCATGCGCGCGAGGTCCTCCTCGTTGCCCGCCTTCACCCGGAACCACGCGTCGTAGATGCCGGGCTGGTCGAAGACCTTGGTCACCTGCGCCACGCCGCTCGCCTCGGGCGCCGGCATCGGCGGGCGGC
>VGYY01000346.1 GCA_016872815.1 Planctomycetota bacterium | reverse complement strand
TGCTGGTGGCGCTGACCGAGGCACCCGCCGGCACCCGGCTGGTCGCCGAAGGCGAGCGGTTGCGTTGCGTGGTGCCGGCCGGCGGCGGGACGCGCCGCTTCAAGCTGGCGCTGACGCGCGAGGCGGTCGCGCCCGCGCCGCCGCGCCTGCGCAAGGCGGCCGACCTCGTCGCGCTGGCGCGCCCCGGTAGGGCGCTCTGGCCGGAGCGGCTCACCGTGCAGGGAGTGATGGACACCGGCACGGCCGCCTGGGTCGTCGACGACGTCCCGGTCCCGTTCGACAACCCGTGGCAGGCGCAGATGCGCTTCGGCGGGTTCGACTTCTTCAGCGACGGCCGGCGCGCGGCGCTGTGCACCTGGAATGGCGACGTCTGGATCGTGTCGGGCCTCGACTCGACCCTCGGCGCACTCACCTGGAAGCGCTTCGCCGCCGGCCTGTTCGAGACGCTCGGGCTCAAGATCGTCGACGACGTGATCCTCGTCAACGGCCGCGACCAGATCACGCGGCTGGTCGACCTGAACGGCGACGACGAGGCCGACCGCTACGAGTGCTTCAACAACGACATCTGCACCACGCGCAACTTCCACGAGTTCAGCTTCGACCTGCAGACCGACCGCGACGGCAACTTCTATTTCGCCAAGGGCGGGCCGGTGAAGGGCGGTGGCCGCGGCTTCGATCCGATCGTCCCGCACAACGGCACGGTGCTGAAGCTGTCGCGCGACGGCAGCCGGCTCGACATCTACTCGTCCGGACTGCGCGCACCGAACGGGATCGGCGTCTCGCCGGACGGCCAGGTGACGGCGGGCGACAACGAAGGCACCTGGGTGCCGCACTGCAAGCTGCATTGGCTGCGGCCGGGCAGCTTCCAGGGCGTGGTCGACACGGCGCAGATGGCGGTGAAGCCGGACGACTACAACCCGCCGCTCTGCTGGTTCCCGATGGGCGTCGACAACTCGGGCGGCGGCCAGACCTGGGTCACCTCCGACCGCTGGGGACCGCTCACCGGCGAGCTGCTCCATCTCTCCTACGGCCAGAGCTCGATCTACGTCGTCTCGCGCGAGAGCATCGACGGCCAGGTGCAGGGCGGCGTGGTGCGCCTGCCGGTCACCCTCGGCTCGAGCGCGATGCGCGGCCGCTTCAGCCCGCGCGACGGCCAGCTCTGGGTCTGCGGCCTGCGCGGCTGGCAGACCAATGCCGCCCGGCTCACCGCCTTCCAGCGCGTCCGCTTCACCGGCGCCCCCGTGCGGTTGCCGAAGGCGCTGTGGGCGGTGGAGGGCGGCCTCGCGCTGCAGTTCACCACGCCACTCGATCCGGCGCTGGCCGGCGACGTGCAGAGCTACGCGCTCGAGCAGTGGAACTACGTCTGGGGGCCGATGTACGGCTCGCCCGAGGTGTCGGTGCGCAATCCCGACCCGAAGCTGGTCGAGAGCGCGAAGAGTTCCGAGCAGCAGAGCTACCAGGTGCACGACAAGGTGGCGATCCGCGCGGCGCGTTTGGTCGCGAACGACACCGTGCTGCTCGAGATCCCCGACCTGCGCCCGGCGATGCAGTGCCACCTCAAGGTCGATGTCGAGAGCATGGATGGCGCCGAGATGGTGTTCGACCTCTGGCACACGATCCACCGCCTCGGCGCCATGCCGCCGGGGTGGGTGAAGGGACCGGCGCAGTGAATGGCACGCGGCCGCTCGCGTTCGCCGCGAGTGCGCTCGCGGTCGTTGCCTCCGGCTTCGCGACCGCAACCGCCCTGGGCGGAGCGAGCGAGACGCTGCCGGGACTCGCCTGCGATTTCGAGCCGGCCGGCGCTGCGGCGGGGGGTGCCCTGCTTGCGCGCGCGCCGCGTCCGCTCGAATCGCGCGTGGTCGATCGCATCGCGCTCCAGGTCGCGACCGGCGAGCCCGGTTGCGACGGGATCGTCCCCGGCCCGTTCCGTGCGACCTGGCGCGGCCGCCTCGTGCTGGACGTCCGCTCGAAGCTCCGCTTCGCCGTCCGCGGCCGCGGCCACGTCCGCTTCCGGCTGAACGACAAGCTGCTGTTCGAGGGCGGCGGCGACGACGCCCTCTCGCTCGAGAGCACGGACGAGCGCTGGCCGCAGGGCGAGAACGCGTTCGAGCTCGACTACGCGAGTCCTGCGGACGGCAGCGCCGAGCTCCGCTTCCTCTGGGCGGGCCGCGGCTTCGACTGGGAGCCGGTGCCGCCGGCGCTCTGGCGCCACGAGGCCGATCCGGGCGCCGCCTCCCGCCTCGCCCGGCAGCATGGACGCGAGCTCTTCCTCGAGCATCGCTGCGCCGCCTGTCACCTCCCCGACGTGGCGACGCGCGCCGCGTGCACGGCCGGCGGGCTGCCTGAACTGGCGGCCGGTGCGCCGCGATTGGACGACGCCGGGGCGCGCCTGCAGGGCGATTGGCTGCTGCGCTGGGTGCAGGCGCCGTCGACGCTGCGCCCGAACGCGCGCATGCCGGTGGTGCTGGGCCATGGCCTGCCCGTCGACGCGGCGGCCGCGACCACGCATGCCCGCGAGCGCGACGAGCGCGCACGGGACATCGTCGCGTGGCTGCAGACGCGCGGCGCGCCCGCCGCCGCGTCGTTTACGGCGACGCCGGACCAGATCGCGAGCGGCGCAAGGCTGTTCGCCGAACTCGGCTGCATCGGCTGCCACACCCGACCGGAGTCGCGCGGCGCCCCCGATTCGCATGACCGCACCCCGCTCGATCGGGTGGCGGAGAAGTGGCGGCCGGCGGCGCTGGCGGCGTTCCTCGAGGAACCGGGCACGCTCGACCCCTGGATCCGCATGCCCGACCTCGGCTTGACCGGCGCGGAGGCGTCGGCGCTGGCAGCGTTCCTGCTGGAGAAGTCGCGCGCGCCGGGTCCGGCCGGTGCGGCGGTTCCGGCCGGCGACCCGACGCGCGGGCAGGCGCTCTACGCCTCGCTCGGCTGCGCGCGCTGCCATGAGCCGCAGCTCGACGACGGAGCGGCGCGTCCGCCGTTGGCGGCGATCGCACGGGTCGACTGGGCCGCGCGCGGCTGTGTCGCGCCGGAAGGGGCACCGCGCGGAGCGAACTATTCGCTCGCGCCGGCGGAGCGCGCCGCGCTTGCCGAATTCGGTCGCAGCGACCTCGCGGCGCTGGCGCATGGCAGCCGCGCCGACTTCGCCGCGCGCCAGCTGCGCGAACTGCAGTGCGTCGCCTGCCACACGATCGGCGCCGAGCGCGACCGCTGGCAGGCGGTGATCGCCGAGACCGATGACCTGCGCGCCGGGCTGGCGCGCCCGGAACTCGATCAGGCGCGCCCGCCACTCACCTTCATCGGCGAGAAGCTCCACTCCGATTGGATCGCCGGCCTCCTGCGAGGTGCGGTCGAGCCGCGCATCCGGCCGTGGCTGCAGGCGCGCATGCCGGCGTTCAAGCAGCGCGCGGACCGCCTCGCCGCGGGGCTGGCGGCGCGCGACGGCGTCGCGCCGAGCGGGCCGGA
>VGYY01000345.1 GCA_016872815.1 Planctomycetota bacterium | reverse complement strand
CCGGCGCGGCCGCGGCGCTGCGCCGCTCGCTCGAGGCGTGGTCGCTCAATCCGCTGGCGCACCTCTGGCTCGGCCGGGTCGAGTTCGAGCGCGGCGAGGCGAAGGCGGCCGAGGGCGCGCTGCGCACGGCGATCGCCGTCGGCGCGGTGCAGCGCATCGACGTCGAGGCGGCGTGGCCGCTGCTGCTCGAGGCGCTGCACGAGCAGGCAGCGGACGCGACCCGGATCAATCGCCTCGTCGATGATTACCTGCGCGAATTTCCCGCCGGTCGCCATCGCGAACGGTTCGCGGCCGCGCGCCTGCCGTGAGCGATCCAGCGACGCTCTATCTCGACCACGCGTCGACGTCGTATCCGAAGGATCCGCGGGTCGTCGCCGCCGTGGCGGCGGCGCTGGTCGATCCGGGGGTCGCCCCCGATCGCGGCGGCGGCGGGCGCGGACTGCAGGCGGCGCGCCTGCTGGCGCAGGCGCGGATGCTGATCGCCGAACTGCTGGCGGTCGGTGCGCACGAGCGCGTGACGCTGACGCTGAACGCGACCGACGCGCTGAACCTCGCGCTGAAGGGCGTGCTGGCGCGCGGCGACGAGGTGGTCACGACCGCGGTCGAGCACAACTCGGTCGGGCGTCCGCTGGCGCGCCTCGCCGCGACGCACGGAGTCGTCGTACGGGCGGCCGCTGCCGACGGGACGGGCGTGGTGGCGGCCGATGCCGTGCTGCGGCTGGTCACGGCGCGGACGCGCCTCGTGGTGCTCGGCCACGCCTCGAACGTGACCGGAGCGCTGCAGCCGGTGGCTGCGATCGGGCGCGCGCTCGCCGCTGCGCCGGCGTCGCGCCGCCCGCTGCTGCTGGTCGATGCGGCGCAGACCGCCGGCTACCGGCCGCTCGACGAAATCGCCGCCGTGGCCGATCTGATCGCGGGCGCCGGCCACAAAGGTCCGGGCGGACCGCTCGGCACCGGCTTCCTCTGGGTGCGGGATGGGGTCGCGGTGGCGCCTCTGCGCGAAGGCGGCACCGGCAGTCGCAGCGAGGAACTGCTGCAACCGGAGGAGTGGCCGGGCGCGCTCGAGGCGGGCTCGCCGAACGTGCCCGGAATCGCCGGCCTGGTCGCCGCGATCGAACTCCGGCTGCACGAGGCGACGCTGGCGGCGGTGGCGGCGGCGCGCGCCGCCGCGACGCGCGAGTTCCTGGATGGCGTCGCGACGATCGCCGGGGTCGACTGTCTCGGGCCGCGCGATCCGCGCGCGCGTGAACCGGTCTTCCCGCTGCGCGTGCGCGGCTACAGCGTGGCGGAGTCGTCGGCGCTGCTCGAGCGGGAGTTCGGGATCGTGCAACGCGCCGGACTGCACTGCAATCCGGGCGTCCATCAGGCGCTCTCCACCTTCCCGGAGGGTACGCTGCGCCTCTCCTTCGGGGCGGGACCCACCGCCGCGGAGGTCCACGCGACGCTCGCCGCGCTGCGCGAGCTCGCGCAGACGGCGCCGGCGGCGGGATGAGCCGGCGCGCGGCGGCGGCGGATCGGGAGAGGCCTGCGACGATGAACGTGGCGATGAGCGGAAAAGGCGGGCGCGCGGCGGCGCGTGCACCGCTGGTCGGGTTGCTGGTCGCTGCGGAAGCTCCGCGCGCGAAGTTCCTGCCGGCGGCGCTCGCCCGCGCCGCCGCGGCGCCGATCGACGCGCGCGATTTCACCGGCAAGGAGCTCGAGACCGCGCTGGTCTACGACGGGAAGCAGCGCGTGCTGCTGGTGGGCCTCGGCGAGCGCAAGAAGCTGACCGTCGAGACGCTGCGCCGCGCGGGTGCGGCGGTCGTGCGCCGGGCGCGGCAGTTCAGGCTCGATCGCTGCGGCGTGCTGCTGGCGGCCGGGGCGGTCGCGTCGGCCGAGGCGGGGCGCGCGCTGGCCGAGGGGATGGCGCTCGGGAACTACGTGTTCCACGGGCAGAAGAGCGAGTCGCCGCCGCCGCTGGTGAAGCAGGCGGCGGTGGAGTTCTCCGGCACCGCGGCGGAACGCCGCGCCTTCGCCACGGGCCTGGCGCAGGGCGCGGTGATCGGCCGGGCGCAGTGCTTCGCGCGCGACCTCGGCAACCACCCGTCGAACGTCGCCACGCCGCGCTTCCTCGTCGAGCAGGCGCGCCGGGCGGTGCGCGGCTCGCGCGTCCGGCTCAAGGTGGTGGCGCGGGCGGAGCTGGTCCGGCGCGGGTTCGGTGGCCTGCTCGGCGTGGCGCGCGGTTCGGCCGAGCCGCCGTTCTTCCTCGAGTTCGACTGGCGCCCGGCGCGCTGGCGCAAGTCGATCTGCCTGATCGGCAAGGGCCTCACCTTCGACACCGGCGGCATCTCGCTCAAGCCGGCGCAAGGAATGGAGGAGATGAAGTTCGACCTCTGCGGCGGCGCGGCGGTCATCGCCAGCTTCGCGGCCATCGCCGCGCTGCAGCCGAAGGTGCGCGTCTTCGGGCTGGTCCCCTGCACCGAGAACATGCCCGGCGGTCGCGCGATCAAGCCGGGCGACGTGCTGAAGACCTACGGCGGCCTCACCGTCGAGGTGACCAACACCGATGCCGAGGGCCGCCTGGTGCTGGCCGACGCGCTCGGTCGGGCGCAGGAACTCAAGCCCGACTTCGCCGTCGACCTCGCCACGCTCACCGGCGCCTGCGTCGTCGCCCTCGGCCACAAGGCGAGCGGACTGTTCTGCAACCATGTCGATCTCGCCGAGCGGCTGAAGCGTGCCGGCGACGAGGCGGGCGAGCGGTTGTGGCCGCTGCCGTTATGGGACGAGTACCTCGACGAGATGCGCTCGACGGTGGCCGACCTGAAGAACTCGGGCAGCCGTTTCGGCGGCGCGGTGACCGCTGCCGCCTTCCTGCGGAAGTTCGCCGGCGACCTCGCGTGGGCGCACCTCGACATCGCCGGCACGGCCTGGGACGTGCCGCGCAACGAGCTCTATGACGGCGGGGCGAGCGGCGTCGGCGTGCGCATGCTGGTGCGGCTGGTCGAGGGTCTCGAGTGACCGGCGCGACCCGCAAGAACGAAGGAAACAGGGAAACGAGCGCACGATGAGCGACATGGAACGACACGCGAAGGTGCTGATCCTCGGCTCGGGACCGGCCGGCTGGACGGCCGCGATCTACGCCGGTCGCGCCAATCTCGCGCCGATGGTGCTGCACGGCGCGGCGCGCGGCGGCCAGCTGATGCTCACGACCGAGGTCGAGAACTACCCGGGTTTCGAGCACGGGATCATGGGTCCCAAGCTCATGGAGGTGTTCGAACAGCAGGCCGTGCGGTTCGGTACCCGCGTGGTGCAGAGCTGGTGCACCGAAGTCGATCTCGCGCGGCGCCCGTTCACCGTTCGGACCGCCACCGACGGCGACTTCACCTGCGACACGCTGGTGGTGGCGACCGGCGCCGAGGCGATGTGGCTCGGGCTGAAGAGCGAGGAGCGCATCCGCGATGCCGGCGGCGGCGTCTCCGCGTGCGCGACCTGCG
>VGYY01000344.1 GCA_016872815.1 Planctomycetota bacterium | reverse complement strand
TGGCCTGTCGGCACGGTTGGCGGCGCCGCAGCACTCGACGCTCGGGCTGCGCCGGTCCGGCTGACCGCCGGAGCCGGGACGCGTCCCATTGCGCTGCCGGCTCGCGCGCGCGAGCATCGCGCCCGGCGACGACCTCCCGGCGGGCGGGCGCGCGTTGTCGTTCACGGGCAGCAAGCCGACTGACGGCGAGGGAGAAGCGGACATGCAGCGACGCGGAATCGGCATCGCGGGGATCGTGGTGTTGGGCGGGATCGCGTGGCTGGCGCCGCAGGCGCGCTCCGCGCGGGTCGAGGCCGGCGCCCGGGCGCCGGAGGCCGCGGCGCCCGCCGGCAAGCAGGCATTGTTCAACGGCAAGGACCTCTCCGGTTGGAAGCAGGTGCTGGGCGATGCGAATGCCGACCCGGCCAAGACCTGGAGCATCGTCGACGGCGCGATCCGCTGCAGCGGCCAGCCGGCCGGCTACATCCGGACCGAGCAGTCGTTCAAGAACTACTTCCTCGTCATCGAGTGGCGCTGGCCGGAGAACCCGACCAACAGCGGCGTGCTGCTGCACATGCAGGGCGCCGACAAGGTGTGGCCGAAGAGCGTCGAGGCGCAGCTGATGAGCGGCCAGGCCGGCGACTTCTGGCTGATCGACGGCGCGACCGCGCAGGTCGATGACGCGCGGCGCAATCCCGGCGCGGCGATCAACGTGAAGGGGATGGCCAAGGCGGAGATGAAGCCCGGCGAGTGGAACCGCTACGAGATCACCTGCATCGACGGCCACGTCGTGCTGGTGATCAACGGCGAACTGGTCAACGTCGGCCGCAACTGCACGCCGAACGAAGGCTTCATCTGCCTCCAGTCGGAAGGCAGCCCGATCGAGTTCCGCAAGGTCGAACTGACGCCGATCCCCTGATCACGCCCACGTCCCTCGCTTCAGCGGCGAATGCTGCGGCCACCGGCCGCAGCCATTCGCCCGCTGCAAGCCCCGCGAGGGCCGCCGCGCGCCGCGCGGTCGGCCCGGCGCGCTGTTCTGCTGCGGGCCGAAGGCCCGTCAGCAGCAACTACATTTCGTCGAGCGTCCCGATCCCGAGCAGCGTCAGCGCGCGCTCGAGCGCCGCTTCCACCAACCGCAGCAGCGAGAGCCGCAGCCCGCGCGTCGCCGGGTCGGCGCAGTTGATCACCGGGTGCAGCGGCTTGCCGTCCTCGCCGCTCGCGGTGTACCACGAGTTCAATTGCTTCGCGAGGCCGTAGACGTAGTCGGCGACGTGGTAGGGGTCGAGGTCGCGCACGCCGGCGGCGATCGCGGCGGGCAGCTTCGCCACCGTCAGCAGGAGCCCCGCCTCGGCCGGCGCGAGCCGGCTGGCATCCGCCGCCAGATCGAGCTGGGTCGCGAAGCCCGCGGCGTCCGCCTTGCGCAGGATCGAGCGCAGCCGCGCCAGCGCGTACAGGCAGTACGGCCCGGTGCGCCCGTTCATGTCGAGCGCCTCGTCGACGTCGAACTTCACCGTCGAGCGCTTGCTGAACTTGAGCAGGTGGTACTTCACCGCCGCCAGCCCGATCCGCTCGCCGCGCCGCCGCACCTCCTCCGCCGGCAGCTCCGCGCTGCGCGCGCGCACCTGGGCCGCCGCCGCCGCCTCGACCGTGTCGAGGAAGCCGTCGGCCTCGATGATCTCGCCCTCGCGCGACTTCATCTTGCCGTGCGGCAGCTCGACCATCCCGTAGCTCAGGTGGTGGCAGCGCGCGCCGAGCCCCGGCACCAGCCGGTCGATCAGCGCAAACAGCAGCTCGAAGTGGAGCTCCTGCTCGGAGCCCACGACGTAGACCACCTCGGCGAACCGGTGGCGCGTGTAGCGCCGCATCAGCGAGCCGAGATCCTGCGTGATGTAGACGCTGGTGCCGTCGCCGCGCAGCAGCACCTTCTCCTGCGGCGCCTCGCCCGCCGCCTTGCCCGGCTGCTCGAAGACGATCGCGCCGTCGGCGAGCTTGCGCGCGTGGCCTTTCTGCAACAGTTCGAGCACCAGTTCCTTGCCGGCGAGGTAGACGTCCGATTCGTAGTCGACGTGATCGAAGGAGACGCCGAGCCGCTGGTAGGTCTTCTCGATCCCCGCCAGCACCCAGTCGTTCATCCGGCGCCAGAGGGCGCGGATCTCGGGGTCGTTCGCCTCCCAGCGCCGCAGCCAGTCGCGGGTCTGCGCGTGGAGCTGCGACACCTCCGCCTCGAACCGTCGCGCCACCGCCGCCTGCGCCCGCTTCAGCCCCTCGGCCCGGCGCGCCGCCGCGACGTCGTCCGCGTGCGCCTGGAGCCACGCACCGTAGTCGCGCTCGAGCGCGGCGTCGGCCGCCATCTTCTCGGGGTACTGCTGCGGCTTCATCTTGGCCGGCTTCCACTCGAGCTTGCGGCCCGCCTGCTCCTGCTCCTGCAGGAAGCGCTTGCGCAGCTGGAGGTCGGCGCCGGTCTCGATCGAGGCGCGGTTCGTCGCCAGGTACTGCTCGATCTCGGCGGCGCCCGGCCCCGCGGCCCACTGCGCGAATTCCTCGGTCGCCTTCTTCGCGAACAGCGAATAGAGCCGCCCGACCAGGTGGTCGCCCTTCTCGCCGGTGGTCTCGGGCGAGCTGCCCGCCGCGAATCGGTCGAGGGCGACCATCGACTTGCAGATGTGGATGCCGCGGTCGTTGACGATGTTGTAGCGGGTCACGTCATGGCCGTGGGCGCGCACGACGTTGCTCATCGCGAAGCCGAGGATGGTGTTGCGCAGATGGCCGATGTGCAGCGGCTTGTTGGTGTTGGGCCCCGAGTACTCGACCAGCCATTTCGCCGGCTGCAGCGCCGGGTCGCGGCCGAAGCTCGCCCCCTCGCGCGCCAGCTCGCCGGCGATCGCGCGCCACAGCAGCGGCCGCGCGATGCGGACGTTCACGTAGCCGTTCTGCGCCAGCGCGTCGGTGAAGCGGGCGTCGCCCTGCACCGCCTCGGCGACCCGCGTCGCCAGCGCCTGCGGATCGGCGCGGAGCGTCTTGGCCAGGCCGTGGAAACCGATGGCGAGGTCGCCGACCTCGGCCGACTGGGCGTCGCTGGTGCGCAGTCCCGCCGGGTCGTTTCGCCCCAGCGCGGCGGCCGCCGCCGTGAGCAGTCCCTGTTCGAGCGCGCGGAAGTTTTCTGGTTCCATGGTCGGGCGATCATCGAGGCGCGTCGGAGCGCGGTCAATCGCGGCGGCCGCCTCTGCCGACGAGGAGACGCCGGCAGCCGGTTGCGGTTCCGGCCACGGTCTTCCGTTCGCTTGACCCGCGATCGAACGGCCGCGCACTCGTGGCAAGATGCCGGCTCAGGGTTCGCCAAGCCGCTGGAACCGAGGACTCTTCGATGACTCTGCGCCGCCCCGAACGCCGCCGCACCGTGCCCTTCGCCACGCTCCCGCTCGGCGCGCTGCTGGCGGCATCCGGCTGCGACGACCCGGCGCCTGCGCCCGGCGGTCCCGGCTCCGGCGGCACGACC
>VGYY01000343.1 GCA_016872815.1 Planctomycetota bacterium | reverse complement strand
CGCGCGACTCGACGCGGCGCGGCGGTTCGGGCCGCCCGGCGCCGCGCTGCGCGTCGAACTGGTCTTCGCCTACAACTGCGGCCACTGCGCCGAGAACTTCGCGCCGCTGCTCGACGCGGTGCGGTCGCTGTGCGACGCCGGCCAGTTGGAGGCGTGCGTCCGCTTGCTGCACGCGAAGAAGGACGCCGCCAGCCGGACGCTGTCGCAATTGACCTTCGCCGCCGCGCTCGACGGACGGCTGCGCGAGCGCGCGACGGCGATCTGGACGAGCTACGCGGCCGCGCTGGCAGCCGGCGGGAAGGACGCGGCGAAGGGGGACATGCAGGCGGCGGTCGGCCGCTGGTTCGCCCGCGACGCGCGCACGCTCGACGCGTTGCGCGCTGCGGCGGCCGTCGGCGATGCTGCCGGCGCGGAGCTGGCCGCCGACTTCGCGGCGATCGCCGCGCACACGGCGACCTACGAGCGCTTCCTCGCCGACGAGGAGACGGCGCTGCGGACGCTCGTCGGCGAAGGCGAGCTGCCGTGGCTCTTCCTCGTCGATCCCGCCACCGGCAAGGTCATCGAGCGGCTGAAGAGCGGCTCGACGCCGGCGCAGCTTGCCGCAGCAGCGCGCCGCCGGCTGCGATGAGCGCCAGGGAGCGGCGCCGCTGACCGAGGCGATCCGCCGCCGTCAGCGCCGCGAGACGAACAGCGGGCTCGACCAGGCGATCTCGCCGTCGGCCTGCACGATGCGCGCGTAGTACCAGTGGTCGCCCGGCGCGAGCGACTCGTCGCGCCACTCCTGCGCCAGCTCGCGCGTGCCGAGCGTCCGCGCGAGGTCGATCGCGGCGTCGAACGACTCGCTGGCGGTCAGGCGCCAGGGTCCGAGCGGCGAGGTGCCGCCGGGCGGCGCGGCGGCGAGCGCGCCGAGCGTCGTGACGAGGCGCTGCGGTCCGCCGTCGCCGCCACGTGACTCGAGGACGAACTCGGCGTCGCTCCGGCCGCGGAGCCGCAGGCGCGAATGGCTCGACTCCCAGAAGCCGGCGTAGCTCCCCTTCCAGGCGTGGCGCGCCACCCCGTCGCGGACGCGCCACTGCGGGCGATCGGGGCCGAGGTCATCGCGGGCGTAGACCGGCAGCTCGAACCACGGCTTCATGGTGATGGACGCGCCGGCCGCCGGCGTGAGGACCACCTGCCAGTCGTCGGCGCGCGCCGCCTTCGGCGCCGCGAGCTCGAACTGGACTGTGAGCTCGGTGGCGCGCGTCGGGTCAGCGGCGCCGGCCGGCGGTCGCCGCCCCACCACCTGCCACGGCGCGCCGTCGCGGAAGACGATCAGCTCGCACAGCTCGCGCGTGCCGCGCGCCTTCACGGTGACCTGCGGCGCGCCGCTCGCCACCAACTCCTCGCCCATCAGGTGGCCGTCGATGCGCAGGTCGATCACCATCCCCTTCGCCGTGGCGCCGAACGTGCGCCGCGCCCGCAGGGCATCGAACAGCGCGCCGCGCTCGAGCTTCTCGGCGAGGACCGCCGCGTAGGCCGCCCCCTCGCCGTGATCGGTGCTGGCGACGAAGCCGACCTTGCGCCCGTTCCGCAGCGCGTCGACGGCGAAGGCGCCGGCGGCGTGGGCCAGGTGGCTCTGGCGCAGGCAGCCGTCGAATTCGTAGCTGCCGCGCTGCGCCTGGTAGATCTCGACCAGCGGCACGAAGCGCGGATCGCACTTGCTGAAGTCGGTGCGGCGGGCGACGTCGGCGGTGTGGTGCGGGATCGCCAGCGCCCACTCGGGTTTCAGCAGCGAGTAGAGGTTCGGCAGCGTCGCGCAGGCGGGGTGCGAGTTGCTGAGGAACGGCCGCAGCGTGCCGCGCAGCAGCACGTTCTGGTGGCCATGCAGCCCGGTCGACCACTCGAAGCCGCACAGCGCGACGAAACCGGGATCGCCGGCCACCTCCGCCGCCTCGTCGAGCCGCCACCAGCCGAACGGATCCACGTGGCAGCTGTGGTCGGTCAGCGCCATGAAGTCGTACAGCGCGGTGTCGCGGCCGAAGACGTAGCGATCATGCGGGCCGGGCTCGAAGCCGCGGCTGCAGCGCGACACGCTCGAGTGGCGGTGGAGATCGCCCCAGAAGAGGCGGTACTCGCGGCCGCCGGCGGCGAAGACGACGTGCTGCTCGCCGCTCACGATCGGATCGTCGAGCAGGCCGTCGGCCGGATGGGCGTGCGGCGGCGCGCGCCGGTCGGGACGCGCGATCGCCGCGACGGCGGCGCCCGTCGCACCCGGCGCGGACGCCCCATCCGGCGCGGCGGGCGGCGCCACTCGCGCCACCCCGACCCCGCTCGGCCCGAGCGAACCGGCGACGATCACGCCCACCTTGGCGGCGCGCTGGATCACCTCGTTGGCCAGCGGCCGCAGCAGCGTGCCGGTCTCCACCTCGAGCCGGGCGTCCTGCTGCCACGCGAGCCAGAGCGCTCCATCGACGGCAACGGCGCCGGCCGCCTCCTCGGCGCCACCGGCGCTCGCCGCGACCATCACCGGCGGTCCGATCCCGGCGCCGTCGAGGGTGCTGACCAGCAGCGGCCAGCCGTACGCCTTGCCGCCCGGCCCCTGCCGCGCGAGGAAGCGCCACGCCAGCGCCAGCGTCCCATCCGGCCGCGCGAGCAGCCGCGGCAGCGCGCCGCTGAACGAGAGGAGCGGCGCACCCGCCGCGATCCCCGCCTCAGTCGCCACGCCGTCGAGTCCGCGCGCCGTCGGCAGCGTCACTTCATCGCCGCGGACGCAGGCGACGCGCACGGCCGCACGGGGCGGCGTTCGCTTGCCGCCGCCGGCGGCCTGCTCGAGCTCGGCCGGCAGCGAACGGCCGCGCGCCGCGTCCGTCAGCCGATCCCACGCCAGCCACAGCGCACCCTCCGGCGTCGCCGCGAGCGTCGGATGGAGGTCGTCGCTCGCCGCGTCGGCCGACACGTCGATCACCGGCGACAGCGCGCGCGTGGCCGGGTCGAGCCGCCGCAGCGCGATCTCGTAGTCGCGGCCGCCGTAGCCGCTCCAGGCGAGCGCCAGCTCGCTCCCCGCCGCGACGATCACCGGGTCGAGTTCGCTGCCGCGACCGGCGGCCACCACGGTCGCGTCGCCGAGCGCGAGACCGGAGAGCGGCGCGGCGACGATGTCGAAGCTGCCGCGGGGCGCGCCGGCGGCTTCGTCCGCCGGACGCGCGACCCAGCGCTCCCACGCGATCCACGCGGTGCCGTCCGCCGCGCGCGCGAGCTCGGGATTGCGATTCGGCGTCGGACCGGAGGTCAGCGCGACGATCGACCCGAAGCCCGCCGTGCCGCCGCGCGCCGCCAGCAACTGCGCGACGCCGGCGACCGGCTCGGTCCAGACCACCAGCACGCCATCGGCGCCATCGGCGAGCGCGACCGGACGCACCATGGCGCGCGGCGGCGCGGGCGGCGCCGGCAGCAGCGCAAGCGGTGCGTCGGCGCCGCCGCTGCCGGCGACGAGCGTCCCGTCCGGC
>VGYY01000342.1 GCA_016872815.1 Planctomycetota bacterium | reverse complement strand
GACCTGCTGCGCGCCGCCATCGTCGAGCTCGCGCTCGGCGAGCACGACGCCGCCCGCGCGCTGCTCGATCGCGCCGCGCCGCTGGCCGCGAACGATCCGCGCCTCTGGTTCAACCGCGCCCGGCTCGCCCGCGCCGAGCAGCGACTCGAGGACGCGGTGGCGCACCTGCGCCGGACGCTCGAGCTATCGCCGCGCGACCTGTTCACGCAGCTGGTGCTGGCGATCGTGCTGCATGACCTCGAGTCGCCCGACGCCGAACCGGCGCTGCGCGTGCTGCTCGACCAGGGCGTCGAGCATGGCGGCAGCGTCTACGTCGCCGCCTGCTATCGGATGGGCCGGCTGCTGATCGAACAGGGGCGCATGGACGATGCGCAGACGTGGACGGACCAGTTCCAGCGCCTGCAGGATCAGGGCATCACGTCGCCCGACGGCGAGCAGATCGAGCGCGGCAGTTTCGGAACGGTGAAGCCGTCGCGGCCGCGGACGCCGCCGTTCGCCGCCCCGCGGCCGCCGACGGCGCCGCTCTCCGCCGCACAGCCCTTGCTGATCTGGCCCGGCGCGCACGGCTGCGTGGCCGTGGCGCTGCGCGACGACAAGGCGGAGCGCGTCGCCAGCGGTGCGCCGGTGGCGGCGAAGCGCGCGCCCGACCTGCTGGCGTGGGGCGAGGGCGGGATCGTGGTCGCGCGACGCGAGGGCGGCGCCCCCGCGGCGCCGACCCCCATCGCGGTCGATCCCGTCGCTACGCAGGCGCTTGCCGCGTTCGACTGGGAGAAGGACGGCGACCTCGACCTGATCGCGATGCAGGGGGCCGTGTTGCGTGCGTTCCGCGGCGAGCCGGCCGAGCGCGCGGCGTTCGTGCCGCAGGCGACGGCGGACACGGCGTTGCCCGCGCTGCCCGGCCCGGCGACCGTCCTGCAACCGGTCGACTTCGACCATGACGGCGACGTCGACCTGCTGGCGATCGGCTCGTTCGGAGTCGAGCTGCTGCGCGACGACGGCTTCGCGCAGGGCGGTCGCTTCACGCGGGTGGGTGCCGAGGCCGGCGTGACCGCGGACGGCGACGGCGACCCGGCGCTCAGCTGGGCGGCGATCGACGACTTCGACGGCGACCAGGACGTCGATCTCGTCTGCGGCTCGGCCACGCGGACGCTGCTGTTCGACAACCTGCGCGGCGGCAGATTCCGCCGCCTGGGCGACGTGCTCCCGGCCGGCTGGCACGGCGCGGACGCGCCTGCCATCGGCGATCTCGACCAGGATGGACGCCCCGAACTCGCGCGCGCCGGCCGGATCGGCAGCTTCGGTGCCGACTTCAGCTTCGCCGCGCCCGCAGCACCGGGCGACCCGGCGGCCGCCGCGACCCTCGATCTCGTCGCCGATCTCGATCTCGACGGGCGGCTCGACGCCGTCGGTCGCCGCGACGGCGCGCTGGAACTCCGCTTCGCCCTGGGCTCGGACACGCCGCCGTGGCGCGGCGCCACGCTGCCGTCGCGTCCGACCGCCTGCATCGACCACGACGGCGACGGGACCTTCGAGCTCCTGCTGGCGCCGCATGGCGACGCGGCGGCCGCGATCGTCGCGCTGCCGCCGCCGGCCCACGGCTCGCTGCGGCTCGACCTCGTCGGCGTGAAGGACAACCGTCGCGGGATCGGCGCCCTGGTGGAGCTGCGCGCGCGCGACGCCTACACGCGCCGGTTCTGGAGCGGCGGGCCGGACACCCTCGGGGTCGCCGGGCAGCCGAAAGCCGACTTCGTGCGCGTCACCTGGCCGAACGGCGTGGTGCAGACGATCACCGACGTCGCCGCAGGCAGCGCGCGCGTGATCGAGCAGAAGGAGGGTCTCGTCGGCTCCTGCCCGTTCCTCTACACGTGGAACGGGACGCGCTACGAGTACGTGACCGACGTGCTCGGCATCACGCCGCTCGGGCTGCCGATGGCGCCGGGCCAGCTGGTGCCCCCCGATCACGACGAATACGTGCTGATCCGCGGCGAGCAGCTCGCCGCGCGCGACGGATTCCTCGACCTGCAGATCACCGAGGAGCTGCGCGAGGTGACCTACCTCGATCGCGTCCGCCTCGACGTCGTCGACCATCCGGTCGGCAGCGAGATCTTCCCGAACGAGCGGTTCACCTTTCCGCCGTTCCCCGAAGCGAGGACGCACGTCGTGGTGGCCCCGCACGGACCGGTGCGGGCGACCGGCAGCGATGGCGGCGACTGGACCCGGGCGCTCGGCGCGATCGACGACGAGCTGGCGTTCCCGTTCGCGCCGTACCGGCCGGCCGAGCTGGGCGAGACTCATTCGCCGACCTGGGGCGGGCAGTTCCAGGGGCTCGCGCCGGCGCACTGGCTCGAACTCGAATTCGACCGTGCCGCCGTCGCCGCCGCGCCGCAGCTGCGCCTGATCCTGACCGGCTGGTTCTTCTGGACCGACGCGAGCGTCAACGTCGCCGCCGCGCGCACGCCGTCGATCCGGTTCGAGCCGCCGCTGCTCGAAGTGCCGGACCGGCGCGGCGGCTGGCGTGCGGTCGGACCGCCGATCGGCTTCCCGGCCGGCAAGCAGAAGACGATGGTGGTGGACATGACCGCGCTGCTCGATCGCGCCGATCCGCGACTGCGCCTGTCGTCGACGCTGCGGCTCTATTGGGACGCGATCCGGCTGGCGACCGACGACGGCATGGCGGCGATGGTGACCACGCCGGTGGAGCCGGCCAGCGCGCGGCTGTGGGAGCGCGGCTTCTCGGCCTCGCTCGTCCGGCACGGCGCGCACCACCTCGAGTGGTTCGACTGGGAGCGACTGGAGCCGGAGGCGCGCTGGGCGCAGCATCCGGGCAGCTACACGCGGCTCGGCGAGACGCTGCCGCTGGTCACCGCGATCGACGACTGCTTCGTCGTGATGGGCGCCGGTGACGCGCTGCACCTGCGGTTCGCGACGGACGGACTGCCGCCGCTCCAGTCGGGATGGCGACGCGACTACCTGCTGTTCGTCGATGGGTGGGCGAAGGACCGCGACCTGAACACCGAGCAGGCGCTGCACGTCGAGCCGTTGCCGTTCCATGGGATGAGCGGCTATCCCTATCGCGCCGACGAGCGCTTCCCGGACGAGGCGCACCATCGCGAGTGGCGGCGTGAGTGGCAGACGCGCCCGGCGCGGAGCCTGATCCCGCGGCTGGCGCCGCGGGCGCCGTTCGCGGCGCGGCAGGAATTGCCGGATGAAAGCGAGGCGCCGAATGGGACTGCAGGAGCGGCCATCACGGAACGATGAGCAGCGGCAAGGGCCGGGGGGAGAGGGACGTGGCCTGTCGGAGCCGACGCTCATGGACCAGATCAGCCGGCTGGTGGCCGCGTGGGTGGTCGCGATCTCGCTTGGCACGGTCGCCAGTGCGGGCGGGTGCAATCACGTCGCCGATCTGGCGGCGCCCGGTGGTGGCGGCGGCGGTGGCGGCGGTGGCGGCGGGAACGGTGGTGTGCCGCCGCCAAGTGCGCCCACGACCGTCCGCAAGGAG
>VGYY01000341.1 GCA_016872815.1 Planctomycetota bacterium | reverse complement strand
GTGCTGCTGCCCGAAGCGCGGGAGGCGTGGTCGCTCGAATGCGACTGCGTCGAGCCGGAGCAGCCGTGCCGCCACGTCGCCGCCGCCTGCTGCGTCTTCGCCGCCGAGCTCGAGCGCGACCCGCTGTTGCTGCTGGCGCTCCACGGCATCGACGTGCGCGCGCTGACTGAGCGGCTGTCGGCCGCCGGCCATCGCGAGGCGAGCGCCGAGACCGCCGCGCAGGCCGCCGCCGACGCCCAGCACGAACCGCCGCCCGAACCGCCGCACGACCTGGTGAAGTTCTGGCGCGGCGCGCCGCTCCCCGAGCTGCCGCCGGCGCCGCGCGCGATTCCGAGTCAGCCCGGCGCGCTGCTCCGCCGACTCGGCCCGTTCCCGTTCTGGCGCGGCACCAGCTCGATCACCGCCTCGCTCGAACCGATCTACCGCAGCGCCGCCATCACCGCCGCCTCGATCGCGCTCGGGCCGCTGTTCGAGGACGGGGAGGAGTAGCGAGACACCGTCACTGGCCGCTCGCCGCCTTCGGGGCGCGGAGGTGGAGCCAGACCCAGCCGTGGCTCTCCGACTCGGCCGGCAGCTCGCCGTTGATCGCGACCAGGCGGGTGCGAATCTCGGCGAGCCGCGCCTCGCGCTTCTGCTTCGCCGCGGCCGTTTCGTCGGCGGGTGGCTGGTTGTAGGCGAGCGGCCCGTATTCGCTCTGGAGCTGGTCGCGCTCCGCGCGCAGCGCCGCATGGTGCGCGACCATTTCCGGCGTGAGCGGGAGCGCCGGCGGCTTCAACGCCGCGTAGTCGCCGACCAGCAGGTCGAGCTGTCCGTCGCCGTTCCAGTCGGCCGCGCAGACCTTGGCGCGGACGCCGGGGGTCGGGACGGTCGGGACTGTGCCGCTCCAGCCGGCGTCGCCGGCGCCGATCAGCTCCTGGCCCGCGGCGAGCTTCGGCGCGCCCGCATGGCCGTCGTTGCGGTACCAGGTGACCTTGCCCGAGCCGTCGCCCACGAGGAGGTCGAAGTCGCCGTCGCCATCCCAGTCGGCGCAGAACGGCCCCGCGTCGCCGGCGACGACCAGCGCCGCGCCGCCCGCCTCGACCGCCACGTGCCGGCCGAACTTCCACTCGGTGGCGGAGCCCTCGTTCGGGATCCGGTAGACGTTGCCGCTGATGTCGCCGACCAGCAGGTCGAAGTCGCCGTCGGCATCCCAGTCGACCGCGTGCACTGCGGAAGCCGTGCCGGTGATCCCCACCTGCTGGCCCGGTTTCGGCCGATAGGTCTTGCCGTGGAAGACGATGACCGAGGTATCGCCCTCGGTCTCGAACTCGCCGTGGCCGGTGATGAGGAGTTCCTCCGGCGTCTCCTTCACGCCGCCGCCGATCAGGATGTACTCGCCGTCCTTGTCCTTCAGCATCTCCGGCGCGGCGAAGGTGAGGTCGGGCTGGCGCGCGAAGAAGAAGAGCTCACCCGGCCACGAGCCGGAGAGGAGGTCCAGGTTTCCGTCGCCGTCGAGGTCCACCAACTGGGGACCGAAGCCGACGCATCAGCCGGTGGGGACGGTCCCTTCCGGACGCCCCTCCTTCCACTTCACGCCCGCCTCGAGCTTCGGCGCCGTGTTCGTGCCGCCGTTCCGGAAGACCCAGAGCGCGCCGCCGCCGAACTGCCCGACGAGCAGGTCGTTCACGCCGTCGTCGTCGAAGTCGCCGAAGAACGGACCGGCGTGGCCGATCTCCGTGTCGATGACGACGCCACCCGCTTCGAGTCGGACGGGCGGCAGCAGTTCGCCGACGGCGAGGGCCACGGTCATTGGGCCGAGCAGGAATGGCAGCAGCATCGGGCTCTCCTTGGCAACGGTGCGAGCGCGCGTGGGTGCCACGCGCGGCCGTCGTACGCTACGGGCCACCGCTCCGCTTGGTCACACCAGCAGCTGCCCGCGCTGCCGGCGCGAAAGCCGTCCCCCGAGCGGCTGGTGCGCTTCCATCGCGACGTGATCGGGCTGCCGACACGCTGCCGCAAGGGGGCTGAACGCTCGGCGCTCTGCACTTCGCGATCCATCCGGTCGCCGACTTTCCGGGCGGAAAGGCAGGGGTGGGGGCGGTGAAGCTGGCGTTCCACGTCTTCGACCTGCGCGCGCCGGCGGGACGCGCGGCGACTATCGTCTGGCGTCCGCATCCCTCCGGAGGAATGGCCATGTCCGCTGCCCGCAGCAAGACCGCCGCCGCCGCCGCCTCGGCCGCCCGGATCAACACCGCCGCCGTCGTCGCCCTGCTGAACCGGATCCTCGAGATGGAGCTCGCCGGAGCGGTCCGCTACACGCACTACTCGCTGATGGTCTACGGCTTCCACCGCATCCCGATCGTCAGCTGGCTGCGTGCGCAGGCGACCGAGTCGATGGCGCACGCGCAGCAGGCGGGCGAGTACGTGACCCATCTCGGTGCGCACCCGTCGCTCGGCATCGGCCCGTTGCTCGAGACGGAGAAGCACGAGATCGGCGACATCCTGCGCGAGTCGCTCGAGCATGAGCGGGCGACCTTCGTCCTCTACGAGGAACTGCTGACGCTGGTGGAGGGGCGCTCGGTGATGCTCGAGGAGTACTGCCGCGAGATGCTGATGACCGAGGAGGCGCACCAGGGCGAGGTCGACAAGATGCTGCGCCGACCCGGCGACATCGGGCAGTTCCTCAAGTCGTGAGCGGGCGGCCTCCGCCGCGATGCGCCTGGTCCTGATCAGCGACACCCACCGCCGCCACTCGCGTCTGGTGCTGCCGGCGGGCGACGTGCTGGTCCACGCCGGCGACGCGACGTCGATGGGGACCGTCCCCGAGATCGCCGAGTGGAACGAGTGGCTCGGCCGCCAGCCGCACCGCCGCAAGGTGGTGATCGCCGGCAACCACGATTGGCTGTTCGAGCGCGAGCCGGCGCTGGCGCGGAGCCTGCTGAGCCAGGCGACCTATCTCGAGGACGCCGGCGTCGAGATCGACGGCGTGCGCTTTTGGGGCAGCCCGTGGCAGCCGCGCTTCTTCCGCTGGGCGTTCAACCTCGAACGCGGCGCCGAGCTGAAGGCGAAGTGGGATCTGATCCCGGCCGGCACCGACGTGCTGATCACCCACGGTCCGCCGCGCGGCGTGCTCGACCGCACCTGGCACGGCGATGAGGCGGGGTGCGAGGAGCTCGCCGCTGCGGTGACGCGCGTCCGCCCGCGGCTCCACGTCTTCGGCCACATCCACGAGGCGTACGGCCGCGTCGATCGCGACGGCACCGTGTTCGTGAACGCCGCGAGCTGCGACGGCCGCGAGAAGCTGGTCCACGCGCCGGTGGTGGTCGACCTGTAGCGCGTAGCATCGAGCCGCCGCCGATCGTCGCAGGAGCGCCGCGCCATGGAACGGTTCGTCCGATCGATCGCCGTCGCGGGCGGGATCGCGCTCGCCGGCCTGCTCACGGTGGCGGCCGCTGCGACCGAGTCGCGTGGCAAGGCGCGCTTCGAGTGGCAAGGGCAGGAGCTGGTCCTCGAGCACGGCGTGGTCCCCGTCGGCAAGCACCGCCTCGATGAGTTGCGAAACGGCGAGACCTG
>VGYY01000340.1 GCA_016872815.1 Planctomycetota bacterium | reverse complement strand
ACGCTCAAGGAGGCCAAGGTCGTCATCGAAGATTGGCGGCGGCACTACAACGAGGTCAGACCGCACAGCGCGCTGGGCTACATCCCGCCGGCACCACCGGCGAAGCCGCCAGCGGGGCCCGTCGTCGCTCCGCTCCTCCGAGCCCCGCCGCCGTCACTCGTCCCGGGGGGTACAACTTGAGGTGTGGTACAACGATCGGGGGAGATCAAAAAGCTCGATCGTGGCGAAGAGCATGGCAGTCGCAGCAAGTCGGCGACCTCTATGCTCTCGGCGGTCGCTTCCGGTCTTACTCCCCCGTCAGAGCACTCCATGTCGCGGCACCTCCCGCCTTTCCCGTACCTGCTCGCGTTCGCGCTGCCGGCCGCACCGGCCGTCGCGTCGACCGAGCTCTACTTCACCGAGTACGTGGAGGGCAGCAGCAACAACAAGGCGCTCGAGATCTGGAACGACACCGGCGCCTCGGTCGACCTCTCGGCCTACTCCGTGAAGATGTACTTCAACGGCAACACGAGCGCCGGGCTCACCATCGCGCTCAGCGGCACGCTCGCTGACGGCGACGTCTTCGTGCTGGCGCACAGCTCGGCCGATCCGGCGATCCTCGCGGTGGCCGACCAGACCGCCGGTGGCGGCTGGTTCAACGGCAACGACGCCATCGCGCTGCTGAACGGCACCACGACGCTCGATGTCATCGGCCAGATCGGCTTCGACCCCGGCAGCGAGTGGGGCAGCGGCGACGACAGCACGAAGGACAACACGCTGCGCCGCCTCGCCTCGGTGACCGACGGCGACAGCGACGGCTCCGACGCCTTCGTCCCGACGGCGCAGTGGAGCGGCCATCCGCTCAACACCTTCGACCAGCTCGGCGTCTATCCCGACGGCGGTGGCGGCCCGACGGTGGTGACGATCATGGAGATCCAGGGCGCCGGCCACGTCTCGCCCTACGTCGGCCAGCCGGTGCAGACGACCGGCATCGTGACCGCGGTCGAGAGCAACGGCTTCTACCTGCAGGACGCGACGGGGGACGCCGACGTCACCACGTCGGACGGCCTCTTCGTCTTCACCTCGAGCGCGCCGACCCTGAGCGTCGGCGACGAAGTCGAGGTGACCGGCAACGGCTCCGAGTACCAGCCGGGCGGCCCGAGTACCAACAACCTCGCCATCACCGAGCTCGTCAGCCCGACCGTCGTCCTCCTCTCGAGCGGCAACCCGCTGCCCGCCGCGGTCGTGCTCGGCGCCGCCGGGCGCTTGCCGCCGACCGAGGTGATCGACGACGACGCCTTCGCCACCTTCGATCCCGCCTCCGACGGCATCGACTTCTACGAGACGCTCGAGGGGATGCGGGTCGTCATCGACGACGCGGTGGCGGTCAGCGCGCGCAACGACTTCGACGAGATCTTCACCGTGGCCGACAGCGGCGCCGGCGCCACGCGCATGAACGCGCGCGGCGGCATCACCATCGCAGAGAGCGACTTCAACCCGGAGCGGATCCAGCTGCAGCTCGACGCCACCTTCACGCCGGGCTTCGATCCGACCGTGACGACCGGCGACGCGCTCGGTGACGTCGAAGGCGTGGTCAGCTACGGCTACGGCAACTTCGAGGTGAAGGCGACCGCCGTCTTCACGGTGACGCCGGCCGGCCTCGCCGCCGAAGTCGCCGCGGCCACCGCGCCCGAGGACGTCCTCACCGTCGCCACCTTCAACGTGCTGAACCTCGATCCGAACGTGGAAAGCATCCTGCTCGTCAACAGCCGCGCCGACATCGACGACGACATCGGCGACGGCCGCTTCGACGCGCTCGCCGTGCAGATCGTGAGCCACCTCCTCGCGCCCGACGTGATCGCGCTGCAGGAGATCCAGGACAACGACGGCGCCGAGCAGACCTCGGTCACCGACGCGAGCCTCACCTACGCCACGTTGGTGCAGGCGATCGAGGACGCCGGCGGCCCGACCTACGAGTGGCGCGACCTCGCGCCGGTCGACGACAGCTCGGGCGGCCAGCCGGGCGGCAACATCCGCGTCGGCTTCCTCTTCAACCCGGCGCGCGTCTGGCTCGACGAGGCGTCGCTGCAGCAGGTGGTCGATCCCGACCACACCGACGGCGATGCCTTCCTCGATGCGCGCTTGCCGCTGTCGGCCACCTTCGAGTTCCAGGGCCGCAAGGTGACCCTGATCAACAACCACCTCTCGTCGAAGGGGGGCGGCACGCCGCTCTTCGGTGCGGTGCAGCCGCCGGTGAACGGCTCCGAGGATCGGCGTCTCGCGCAAGCGGCGGTGCTGAATGACTACGTCGACGGGTTGCTGCTCGCCGACCCGGCCGCGGACATCGTCGTGCTCGGCGACCTGAACGAGTTCGACTTCGAGGATGCGCTCGATGTGCTGAAGGGGGCGCCCTCGCCGGTGCTCTTCAACTCTGCTGACACGCTCTCCGATCTCGATCGCTACAGCTACGTCTTCCACGGCAACGCACAGGACCTCGACCAAGTGCTGGTGACGGCGGGCCTCGCGGCCATCGCGAGCTGCGACTACGTGCACCTGAACGTCGAGTTCAGCAGCTCGGCGAGCGACCATGATCCGGTCCGCGTCGCCTTCACCTTCCCGGAGATCTGCCAGCCCGACCTCGGCTTCGGCGGCCCCGGCGCGATGGCGCTCACGGTGTGCGGCGACCCGCTGCGGCCGAGCGGCATCGCGGAGCTCGCCGTCGCCAACGTCCCGGCCGGCGCGATCGGCTTCCTCTTCTACGGCGTGATCTACTCGCCCTCCCCGTTCCTCGGCGGCACGCTCGTGATGACGCCGATCTCCTACTTCGTGCTCGATGACGCCGACCTCGACGGCGCGATCGCGCTCGACGTGCTGGGTGATCTTGCCGACGATCCGGTCTCGATCTACGCGCAGTTCGTCGCCATCAATCCGACGCCACTGCCGAAGTTCCTGCTCTCGAACGGCGTCGAGGTGCAGTTCCTCGGGCGTTGAGAGCCGCTCGGCTCGAAGCGCGCGGTCGCGCTCGATCGTTGCAACCGGGTGGCCGGCGGCGTTCCCTCGCGGGGGCGCCGCCGGCCTTCGTCATTCGTGCAGGCGAGCGCGCGGCCGGATCGCCGGCAGGGGCCACCGACGACCTTGCCGTCGGGGGCGAGCGTGACCTGCCCCCCAAGAACTAGTCCACCGGCTCAGTGCCAGGCTGGACGCATTCGAGGGAGGCGGCGATGGCACGGCACAAGAAGTTCGCGCCCGAGCAGAGAGCGTAGAGGCATCGTTTGCGCAGGTCAGGACAAGGATCCATCCGCTGTTTCCCTTGGCGAATCCTGCGCGCGCGGCCGGCGGCGCTCGGCGTCGCGCTCGGCGTGGTGTTCCTGCTCAACGCGGCGGCGCTGCTGCTCTTCCCGTGGCTCGGCGAGCGGCTCGGGCTCGACGCGCGCGCGTTCGGCGAGTGGTGCGCGCTGGCGATCCACGACACGAGCTCGGTCGCGGGCGCCGCGGCGACGCGCGGCGACGCGGCGCTGCTGCTGGCGACGGCGATGAAGCTCGGGCGCGCGCTCTGGATCGCGCCGGTGTGCGCGGCGCTGGC
>VGYY01000339.1 GCA_016872815.1 Planctomycetota bacterium | reverse complement strand
GGCCGCGGCCGGTTGCGGCGGGGACGCGCCGAAGCCGTCGTCCGCGCCGACCGGCGCGTTCCTGCAGCGAGGCGCCGCCAGCGGCGTCACCTTCGTGCACGATCACGGCGGCTGCGGGCGCAAGGCATTTCCCGAGATCGTCGTCGGCGGCGTCTCGCTGTTCGACTGCGATGGCGACGGCGACCTCGACCTGTTCTGCGCCCAGGCCGCCGCTCTCCCCGGCCGCGCGGCCGCGGCGCCGCTCGCGGACGCCCTCTATCGCAACGACGGCGACTTCCGCTTCACCGACGTGACCGCCGCGAGCGGCGGATCGGACGCGGGCTACACGTTGTCCGCCTCGTGTCCCGACATCGATGGCGACGGCGACCTCGATCTCTTCCTCTGCAACTACGGTCGCGACACCCTGCTGGTCAACGACGGGACCGGGCGCTTCACCGACGTCACCGCCGCCGCCGGGCTCTGCGACGCCGACTGGACCGCCGCGGCCGCCTTCGTCGACTTCGACCGCGACGGCGATCTCGACGCCTACCTCGGCAACTACGTGGTCTACGACGCGGCCACGGCGCGTCCGTGCGGCGCCGCCATCGGCGCCCCCGACCACGATTACTGTCATCCCGACAACTACGCCGGCGCGCCCGACCGGGTCTTCCGCAACGACGGCGGCCGCGATGGCTCGATCCGCTTCGTCGAGGTGACCGCTGGCGCGCTCGCGGTGCCCGGCACCGGCAAGGCGCTCGGCCTGGTGCCGACCGACTTCGACGGCGACGGCGACGTCGACCTCTTCGTCGCCAACGACCACGTGCCGAACTTCCTCTGGCGCAACGACTCGCCGCGCGGCGGCCCGATCCGGCTGGTGGAGGTCGGCAGCGAGGCGGGCGTCGCCCAGGACGGCGAGGGCAAGAACGAGTCCTGCATGGGCAGCGACGCCGCCGACGTCGATGGCGACGGCGACTTCGACCTGTTCAGCGTCAACATGGCGATGGAGACCAACACGCTCTGGGTGAACGACGGCGGCCTCTTCACCGACGACACCCATCTCGCCGGCCTCGGCCGCGAGTCGTTCCTCTGGGTCGGATTCGGGGCCAAGTTCCTCGACTGGAACCTCGACGGCGAGATCGACCTCGCCATCGCCAACGGCCACGTGCTCGACCGCGTCGAGAGCGTCGATCCGCATCAGTCGTTCGCGCAGCAGGCGCAGCTCTATCGCGGCCGAGGCCGCGGCAAGTTCGCGCTGGTGTCGGCCGAAGGCGGGCCTTACTTCGCCGAGCGGCACGTCGGCCGCGGGCTCGCGGCCGGCGATCTCGACCAGGACGGCGACGTCGATCTCGTGGTGGCGCACTGGCAGGAGCGGCCGGAGCTGCTCGAGAACGCGACGATCCGGGATGGGCAGGGCCCGGCGTGGATCGGGATCGAGCTCGTCGGCGCCGACGCCAACTCGCGCGCGATCGGTGCGCGGATCGAGTGCGCGGCGGTCGGTCGCCGGCAGGTCGACGAGGTGCGTGGCATCGCCTCGTTCGCGGCCTGGAACGACACCCGCCTGCTCTTCGCGCTGGCGCCGCCGCCGGATCGCGCCGGTTCACCGCGCGCGACCGCCGCCGACGTCCGCGTCCGCTGGCCCGACGGCACGACCACCGATCACCCCGGACTCGCCGCCGGTCGCTACCACCGGCTCGCACCGCGCTGACGGCCCCGGCGCCGCGCCGGCGCAGCACGCGCCGATCGGTCGACCTCACGCCCCGAAGACGAGCGCGAGCACGATTCGCACGACGATCAGCGCCAGGATCACCAGGCAGATGCGCTCGAGACCGTCGCCGCCTGGCGGTGTCCGGCGCACGCGCGGCTGTCCATCCGCGAAGCGACCGCTCATCGGCTTCGGGACCGTCGCACCGAGCGGCCCCTTGCCGACCGTGACTGCGACGCGCGGCGACGAGACCTTGTGGGTGCGGCGCACCGGCGGTGCCGTTCAGCGCTCGAGGGGCAGGAGCATGAGCCAGCGGATCAGCGTGACGGCGGTCGCGCCGCCGATCAGGATCGTCGACCACCGCGCAATGGGGTGAGCGCGCCAGGACGGCCGATTCAGCTGCGCCGGACGGCAGTGGTCGATCGGCGCGTGCAGCCCGGCGAGACCGCGACCGATCGTGGACGCGAGCCTTGGCGCCTGATGCAGCGGCACTCCGGGCTTGCGCATGGGAATGCGCTCCGCGGGGCGGAGCCGTTCGAGCGGCGCCGCGACCGCGACTCTACAGCCGCCACGTGCGGCGGTTCAGCAGACGGCGGCCGCGGTCGCGGCCGCCGGGGCGGCTTCACCGCGGAGGAGCCCGGCGAGCGCCTCGTACACCTGGCGCACCGAGATCTCCTCCATGCAGAGGACGTCGGGGCAGGTGCGCCGCGTGCACGGACTGCACGGAAGCCAGGTCCTCACCACGCGCGCCGGACCGAAGCGCGGTCCATAGAGCCGCGGGTCCTTCGGGCCGTAGAGGCCGACGACGGGGGTGCCGAGGAAAGCGGCGAGATGGAGCGCCAGCGAATCGCTCGCCACCACCGCCGCGGCCCGCTGCAACAGCGCCGCCAGCTCGACCAGCGAGCGGGTCCGCGGCGCGAGTCTCGCGCCGCCGCGCTTGCTGCTCGCGACCACCTGCCGGGCGAGCGCCTCCTCGCCCGGGCCCCAGGTGACGAGTGCCGGCAGACCCGCCTTCTGCTGCACCACGTCGGCCAGCTGCCCGAACCGGTCGGGGCGCCAGCGCTTGAACGCGCCGAACGCCGACGTCCCCGGGTGGAGCACGACGAACGGCTGCGCCCCGATTCCGGCCGCCGCCAGCTCCTGCGCGGCCCATTCGCCGGCCGGCGCCGGCACGGTCAAGGTCGGCGCGCTGGCGATTCCCGGCACCTCGGGCGCGAACGCGCGCACGACGGCCAGCGACTGCTCGACGCGATGGAGCGCATCCGCGGGCGGCTCGACCCGTTCGTTCGCGGCGAGCCAGCCGCCCTCGCGCGCGTGACCGAGGCCGAGACCGAGCTTGCGCGCGCTGCGGGCGAGGAAGGCGTGCGTGCCGCTCTTCAGGTTCCCTTGCAGGTCGAGTACCGCGTCGTACCGCTCCGCACGCAGCGCCGCGACGTGGCGCAGCAACGCGACCGCCGCCTTCGGCCAGGACCAGGGCCGCCGGGCGAGGCGGGCCTGCTCGCCGCGCCGCCAGACGATGCGACGACGCAGGAACGGAACGAGCTCGAGCAGGGCGGCGGCCCGCTCCTCGACCACCCAGTCGAGCGCCAGGTCGGGCCGGGCGCGATGGAGGGCGTGGACCGCCGGCATGGCGAAGAGGACGTCGCCCAGCGCCGAGAGCCGGATGACGAGGAGGGAACCGGCGGCCATCATGGCGCGCGGGATACCCGATGACGGAGGGGGACGACAAGCTCGGAGGGGAGGTCGTGCGCTGGGCCGACGGCCGCGCCACGACGTGGGCGGTGCCGTCGCGCTGCGGCGACGAGCTGTGCGGATGGCTGCGCCGCGGCGAACCGCTGCTGGCGTACGCGGGCGCGGCGGCGGCGGCGCTCGGCGGGCGCGGCGTGCCGGT
>VGYY01000338.1 GCA_016872815.1 Planctomycetota bacterium | reverse complement strand
GCGCGCCCGGGGCGGTGACGGCGCGACGCAGGGCTCGCGCGGCGCGCCCTGCCGCCGCGCCATCGGGCGCGGCGACCGACAAATTGAATTCAAGTGACTTTTTTCAATCATTTGGCGCATGACCCGTTCCCGCCGGAAGTCCGCGCAGCGAGATCGCGACGCCACGCCCGCGAGTGCCGCCGACGCGACGCGCGAAGGCGTGCTGTTCCTGCGCGGCCGCGCCGCCGGAGATCGCCATGAACGTGCCTGCCGCTCCCGCTCCGACCCCGGTCCGCCGCACCTCCCTCGGCCGCCTCGCGCTGCTGCCGCTGCTCCTCGCCGCCGCGCCGCTGCCGGCGGCCATGGCGCGGCCATGGCGACAGGAGCCTGCGGCCGCGGTCGCCGCGCCCGCCGATCGCGTCGGGACGCTGCTGGCGCGCGCACGCGCCGCGCATGGCATCGCGGCATTCGCCGCGACCGGTCAGGAGCTGCTGCTGGCGGGAACGCTGACGCTCAATGGGATGGCGGGTCGCTTCACCACCCGCGTCGCTGCCGATGGCCGCTTCGCCACCGAGCAGGTCACGGCGTGGACGACCCGCGACGGTCATGACGGTGCGCGCACGTGGTCCGTCGATGGGTCCGGGATGCCGGCCCTCCACCAGTTCGGCTCCCGCGAGTCCACGCTGCTCGACCATGCGTTGGCGCACGGCCTGTGGCCGGCTCCCGAGCTGCGGCTGGTCGTGGCCACCGCCGCGGCGCCGGAATCGGCGCCGGAATCGGCAGCGGCAACGGCCGCGCCACCCGCGACGGTCACGCTCCGAGCGCACGCGGGCGTGATCGCCGGGACGCTGGCGTGCGACCCCGCGACCGCGCTGCCGGCCGGGTTCGAGTTCGAGATCGGCGGGCAACGGACACGACTGCGCTACGACGACTGGAAGGAGGTCGCGGGCGGACTCGTGGTCGCGCACCGCATCACGCGCGAGAGCGACGAACGGGTCGACGTGTGGCAACTCGAATCGGCCCGCCTGGTCGCGCCGGACGCCACCGCCTTCGCACCGCCGACCGCCCTTCCCGCCGACGTCACCTTCGACCCGCTCCGTCCGGCGGCGATCGAGTGCCGCCGCACCGGCAGCGGCCACCTGCTGGTGCGCCCCCGGCTCGATGGCCGCGATCTCGGCTGGTGGATCTTCGACAGCGGTGCGGCCGCCGCCTGCATCGATCCGGGCGTCGCCGACCAGCTCGGCCTCGCCCGCCACGGCGAACTGCAAGTCGGCGGCGCCGGCGCGAATCGCCTGGTCTCGCATTGGCGCATCGGCACGACGCTCGAGATCGGGCCGGTCACTCAAACGACGCCGCGCTTCATCGAGCTCGCCACCGCGCAGTTCACGCCGGCATTCGGCGTCGCCGTCGCCGGCATCGTCGGCTGCGACCTGCTGCAGCGCGTGGTGGCGGTGGTCGACCAGGCCAGGGGCCGGATCGAGCTGCACGACCCGGCGCGGTTCGCGCCGGACGAAGTCACCTGGCGCGACCTCGTGCTGGCCGGCGGCCACGCCCACGTCACCGGCAGCTTCGGTCACGCTTTCGAGGAAGAAGGGCTGTTCCGGCTCGACACCGGCGCCGGCGGCGTCGGCGTGATGTTCCACACGCCGCTCGTCGACGCGCTCGGGCTGGTCGAGTTCCGGCCGACGCAGCGGTTCGACGCCTTCGGCGGCGTCGGCGGCCAGTCGCGTGCGCTGCTGTCGTCGCTGCCGTGGTTCGAACTCGGGGGCCACACGTTCGAGGAACCGAGCGTCGTGCTGATGCGCGACCAGGCCGGCGCGCTGGCCGACCCGTGGACCGCCGGGACGATCGGCAGCGTGTTCCTCGACGCATTCCGGGTGATCTTCGACTACCCGCACCACCGCATCGGCTTCGCGCCGAAGCGGTGAGCGGGCGCGGGATCGCGTTCAGTCGTGGTGATCGACCTCGGTCGCCGGGAGCGGCTCCTTCGCGCGGATCTCGCGAACCCACTTGAGGGCTTGCTCCTTCGGCTCGAAGAGCTGCGCCAGTTCCTCGGTCACGTCGACCAGCGCGACGCCGGCGCGGACCCAGTCGACGTCCCACTTGCTGACCAGCACGTCGATGCCGGCGCGATCGGCGAATGCCGGCAGCTGCCCCGCGATCGGTTCGAGCAGCGTCGACACGTCGGCCCGGGCGAAGCCCATGAGGTGGAACTGCTTCTGGCGCGCCTGCATCTCCGCCTCGATGTTCGCGACCGTCGCAGTGTCACCCGCCTGCTTCGCGGCGTCGTAGCGCGCCTTCACTTTGGCGTGGAAGGCGTCGTTGTGCTTCGAACTGGCGAAAGCGATGGCGACGCCGCGCGAGTCGTAGACCCCCACGCGTTGCGTCGCGCCGGCCGCTGCTGCTGCCGGAGTCGCGTCCTGCACCGCCAGCAACAACCCGGTCGCCAGCACCGCACCGACGAACGCCGCCATCCCCAACGTGTTCATGCTCCGTCTCTTCGCCTCGTTGCGTCGGCCGCCGCGATCGACCGAATCGCGCGAATCCGACTACGCACATGGAATTCGATTCGACGGGCAGTGTCGCGAAGCGCGTGCCGAGCCGCCATGGCGGCCGGAGGTTTCCGCTCGACGCGGACGGGCGACCGCGCGAGGACGGGCGCGTGGGCCGAAGTTCCCGCTCCCGGGGGGCGGGCGGCTGCCGCCGCCCCGGGCGCGCGGCTGGCCGCGGCCCCGTCCGATCATCCGGCAGCGTGATACGTTCTTGACCCGTCGCGGCGCGCGCGGTGCGCGTCCGCGGTCGGCGAAGAGTGTCCGGTCTCAGGAATTCGCGAAAGCAGTCGGAGGCGAGGTGGGCGCAGGGCGAGGAGGACCGACGACTTCAACTTCGAGGGAAGTTGATGAGGAGGTTCGACGAAGCCATGCGCGAAGGGCACCCCGAATTCTGAAGCGAGTCTCTGAGACACGAGACCAGAGGAGCCCTGCCATCGGACGGCCCGGACACAGGAGCCTGCCGCCCTGCGCGGCGCTTGCGCTGCAGGCGCTGCTGGCGTCGCTCGGCGGCTGTGGCGCCACGGCGACTCCGCCGGCGCCCCCGGAGGAGTTCGAGGCTGTGAGCGGCGGGCGCGTCGATCCGTTCGCGGCGACCGCGGGAGCCGGGGTGGTGCTGCTGTTCCTTCGCACCGATTGCCCCATCGCCAACCGCTATGCGCCGACGCTCCGGCGCATCCACGACGAGTTCGCGCCGCGCGGCGTCTCCTTCTGGTGCGTCTACCCCGACCCGCGCACCACCGCCGCCGCCGCCCGGCTCCACCAGTCCGAATACGCGCTGCCCGAGCGCGCGCTGCTCGATCCGGCCCACCGGCTGGTGGCGGCGGCCGGAGTCGCGATCACGCCCGAGGCCGCGGTGTTCGACCGCACCGGACGACTGCACTACCGCGGCCGCATCGACGATCGCTTCGTGGACTACGGCATCGCCCGCGCGCAGGCGACCGTACACGACCTGCGCGACGCGCTTGCGGCGCTGCTGGATGGCCGCGCGGCGGCGCCGCCCGGCGGCCCGGCGATCGGCTGCCTGATCGCCGACCTCGATCCGGCGGAGCTCCCCCCGTGACCGTCGC
>VGYY01000337.1 GCA_016872815.1 Planctomycetota bacterium | reverse complement strand
TCGCCCCAGCCGGGCTGCGCGAGCCACCAGCGCAGCCAGCCGTGGGCGGCCAGCGCGACCAGCGCGACACCCAACAGGGCGCGACCGGTTGCCTTCATCGCCACGGCCCGCCGGACGCCATCGCGCCGCTCAGCGCTTCGGCGCGGCGAAGTGGACGGCGCGGCCGTGGACCGCCTCGGCCGCCTCCATCAGCGCCTCGGGCAGCGTCGGGTGGGCGTGGATCGTCTCGGCGAGGTCGCGCACCGTCGCCCCCATCTCGAGCGCGAGCCCCGCCTCGGCGATCAACTCGCTGACGTCGGGGCCGACCATGTGGACGCCCAGCACCACGTCGCTCTTCGCGTCGGCGACGACCTTGACGAAGCCGTCGGTCTCGCCGCGCGTCATCGCGCGGCCCGACGCCGCGAAGGGGAACTTGCCGACGACGACCGCGTGCCCCTTCTCCTTCGCCTGCGTTTCGGTGAGGCCGACCGACGCGATCTCGGGATCGGTGAAGATCACGGCGGGCACCGCGACCGGGTCGTAGGCCGCCGCCTTGTCGCCGGCGATCGCCGCCGCCGCGACCAGCCCTTCGTGACTCGCCTTGTGCGCGAGCATCGGCTGCCCGGCGAGATCGCCGATGCACCAGACGCGCGCCGCCTTGGTGCGCCGCTGCGCGTCGACGGCCACGAAGCCCTTCGCATCGGCGGCGAGGCCGACCGTCTCGAGGCCGAGGTTCTCGTGGTTCGGCCGGCGGCCGACCGTCGACAGGATCTGGTCGACCTCGACGACCTGCCTGGCGCCGTCCTTCTCGAGCGAGACCGCGAGCGCACCGCCCTTCTTCTCGTAGCCGAGCGCTTTCGCCGACAGCACCACTTTCACGCCGCGCTTCTGCAGGTTGCGCGCGACGACCTGCGCCAGCTCCGGGTCGGTGCCCGGCAGGATGCCGCCGGTCATCTCGACGACGGTCACTTCGCTGCCGATCTTGGCGTAGAAGATCCCGAGCTCGAGGCCGATGTAGCCGCCGCCGATGACGAGGAGGCGCTTCGGCAGGCGCGCCGGCGCCAGCGCGCCGCTGCTCGACCAGACCTCCTTCTCGTCGAACTTGAAGCCCGGGATCTCGATCGGGCGGGAGCCGGTCGCCAGCACGATGTCCTCGCAGCGGAGCGTCGTCACCGCGCCGTCCTTGCCCTTCACCTCGACCTTGCCCGGACCGGCGAGCTTCGCCTCGCCCGCGACGGTCGTGATGCCGTTGCCCTTGAACAGCTGCGCGATCCCGCCGGTCAGCTTCTTGACGATGCCGGCCTTCCAGGCGACCAGCGCAGCGAGGTCCACTTCGACCGGCCCGCCGACCTTGATCCCCATCGTCCCGGCGTGGCCGATCCGCTCCTTCATCGAGCCGGCCGCGATCATCGCCTTGCTCGGGATGCAGCCGACGTTGAGGCAGACGCCGCCGACGTTCTCGCGCTCGACGACGATCACCTTCTTGCCGAGCTGCGCCAGCCGGATGGCGCAGACGTAGCCGCCCGGCCCTGCGCCGATCACCACCACCTGCGTCGATAGCTCCGCCATGCGATCGTCCCTTTCGTTGCCGGCGCGCTCAGCGCCCGTGCCCCTGCGGCGGCTCGCGCTGGGCGAACTCGGCCTGCGTCGCCGCGAGCTGCTCGCGCAGCTGCGGCGTCAGCTCGGCGAACACGTCGGTGAAGAGCGACTCGAGCGGCGGCCCCTGGCCCGCTTCGCCGAGCCGGATCCCCTCCGAGATCTGCGCCTGGAGCTCCTCCTCGATCGTCTCGTCCTTCGCCGCGCTCAGCAGCCCGAGCCCGGCGAGGTGCTTGCGCAGCCGGTCGATCGGGTCGAGCGCTTCCCACTTCGCCACCTCGCCCGCGTCGCGGTAGCGCGTCGGGTCGTCGGACGAGGAGTGGCCGAGACGCCGGTAGGTCAGCGCCTCGATCAGCGTCGGGCCGCCACCGGCGCGGGCACGTTCGACCGCCTTCGTGGTCTCGGTCAGCACCGCCAGCACGTCGTTGCCGTCGACGCGTACGCCCGGCATGCCGTAGGCCGCCGCCTTCGCCGCGATCGACTTCGCCGCCGTCTGCTTCGCGAACGGCACCGAGATCGCCCACTGGTTGTTCTGGCAGAAGAAGACGACCGGCGCCTTCCAGACGCCGGCGAAGTTGAGCGCGCAGTGGAAGTCGTGCTCCGACGTCGCGCCGTCGCCCAGGTAGCCCATCGCGACGACCGGGTCCTTCTTCAGCTGCGCCGCGCGCGCGATGCCGACGGCGTGCAGCATCTGCGTCGCGATCACGCTCGACATCGAGACGAAGTTCGCCTGGCGGAAGCTGTGGTGGCAGGGCATCTGCCGCCCCTGGCTCACCTCGCTGCCCTTGCCCATGCACTGCGCGATCAGCCGCTCGATCGGGTAGCCGCGCCAGAGCGCGACACCCGCCTCGCGCAGCGCCGGCGCGACCCAGTCTTCGGGCTTGAGCGCCGCCGCGCTGCCGACGATCGCCGCCTCCTGGCCGGTCGACTGGCCGAAGAAGCCGATGCGCCCCTGCCGCTGCAGGTTGAGCATGCGCCCGTCGAGCAGCCGGATCCGCAGCATCCCGCGCAGCAGTTCGAGCAGCAGCGACGGCGCGAACGGACTGCCGCCGGAGCCGCCGAGCCAGGCACCCTCGGGCGAGAGCAGTCGCACCAGGTCGTCGCCGCACGACTTCGCCGACGTCGGCGCCGGCGGCGCCTCGTCGAGGGCGGCGCCATCGGCGCCGCGGTCGATCACCGGCGCATCGTCGGCGTCCGCCGCGCGGGCGGCGTCACCGACGGTCTTCCTGTGCGGTCGGCCGCTCACGACCGTCCGCTCACAGGCTGCCGAGCAGCAGTCGGCGCGGCTCCTCGAGCAGCGCGATGATCTCGTTCATGAAGCGCGCGCCGTCGGCGCCATCGACGATGCGGTGATCGATCGAGACCGAGAGGTTCATCATCTTGCGGATGACGATCGAGCCGTTCCGCACCACCGCGCGCTCGGCGATCTTGTGGACGCCGAGGATCGCGACCTCCGGGTAGTTGATCACCGGCGTCGCCAGGATCCCGCCGATGTTGCCGGCGTTGGTGATGGTGAAGGTCGAGCCGGTCACTTCGTCGAGCGCGAGCTTCCCTTCGCGTGCGCGCGACGAGAGGTCCTGCAGCGCCGCGCCGAGGTTCAGGATCGAGCGGCGGTCGGCGTCCTTGATGACCGGGACGACGAGGCCCTGCTCGGTGTCGCAGGCGAAGCCCATGTGGCAGGCGCGCTTGACGACGATCTCCTGCTTCTCCTCGTCGAGCGAGGAGTTGAGCATCGGGAACGCCTTCAGCGCCGCCGCCGTCGCCTGGATGATGAACGGCATGTAGGTGAGCTTGACGCCCTGCGCCGCCGCGCCCGCCTTGAGCGCCTCGCGCAGCGCCACCAGCTCCGTGACGTCGACTTCGTCGACGTAGGTGAAGTGGGCGGCGGTCCGCTTGCTCTTCTGCATCCGCTCGGCGATCCGCTTGCGGATCCCCTTCAGCGGGAGGCGCTCGTCGGCAGCGGCGCTGCCGAGCGCGGCGGGTGCCGGCGCGCGAACGGGCGCCGTTGGCGCCTTCGCCGCCGGCGCTGCGGCAGGTG
>VGYY01000336.1 GCA_016872815.1 Planctomycetota bacterium | reverse complement strand
GATGGCGCGCGGCTGCTGCGCTGCGCCACCGACTTCGCCCGCCGCGGCCGCCCCGCCGACGCCCGCGCCTGCATGGCGCGCGTCCCGCCGCGGCTCGAGCACGCCTATGACCGCGCCTGCATCCACGCGCTCCTCGGGGAGAGCGACGCGGCGCTGGCCCGGCTGTCCGAGCACCTCGCCTCCGCACACCTCACGCCGGCCGCACGGGCGCAGGAAATCGACTACGCTGCGCGCGACCTCGACCTCGCCGCGATCCGCGGCGACCCGCGCTTCCCGCGCCGGTGAACCAGCGGGGTCGCCGCCCGCTGCGGGCGGCCCGGGATCGCCATGCAGGACCACGCGACGAACACGATCCGCCTCTCGGTGAACGGCGAGGCCCGCGAGTTCGCGGCGCCGCTCTCGGTGCGCGCGCTGCTGCGGGAACTCGCGCTGCCGACCGAGCGGCTCGCGGTCGAGCTCAACCGCGAGCTGCTGCCGCGGACCGGCTTCGATCACGTGCTGCACGAGGGTGACGCGCTCGAGATCGTGACCTTCGTGGGAGGTGGATGATGACCGCGCCCGCCGCTGACGCCGCTTCACCCGACCTCGCCGATACGCCGCTCGTCGTCGGGCGACACTCGTTCCGCTCGCGGCTGCTGCTCGGCACCGGCAAGTATCCGAGCCACGAAGTCATGCGCGCCGCGCACCTGGCCGCCGGCACCGAGTGCGTCACGGTCGCGGTCCGGCGCGTCGACCTCACCGGTCGCGAGAAGAGCCTGCTCGACTGGATCGATCGCTCGCGCATCACGCTGCTGCCCAACACCGCCGGCTGCTTCGACGCCGACGACGCCGTGCGCGTCGCCCGGCTCGGACGCGAAGCGGGGTTGTCCGAGCTGGTCAAGCTCGAGGTGCTGGCCGATCCGCGCACGCTGCTGCCCGACCCGATCGCGACGCTCGACGCCACGCGGCGGCTGGTGAAGGAGGGCTTCGTCGTGCTGCCCTACTGCAGCGACGACCCGGTCCTCTGCCGACGGCTCGAAGAGGCGGGAGCGGCGGCGGTGATGCCGCTCGGCTCACCGATCGGATCGGGCCAGGGCATCAACAATCCGCGCAACATCCGCGCGATCAAGCAGGCGCTCCGGGTGCCGGTGCTGGTCGATGCCGGGGTCGGGACGCCGTCCGACGTCACCGTCGCCTTCGAGCTCGGCGTCGATGGCGTCCTGCTCAACACCGCCGTGGCGCAGGCGCGCGAGCCGGCGCGGATGGCGGCGGCGATGCGCCACGCGTGGATCGCCGGCCGACAGGGGTTCCTCGCCGGCCGGATCGCGGTGGCGGACCACGCCACGCCGAGCAGTCCCGAGTCCGGCCGGATCGCGGCGGCGAGCGGGTGAACCGATGACGCCGCGACAGATCGACCCTGCGCTCGTCGCCGAGCAGCGCCTCGCCGATCGCCTGCAGGCGGTCGATTTCGCCACCGTGCGCGCGGCGGCAGCGGAGCGGCCGGCACGGCTGCAGCACGGCGGCCCCTGCCGCTGGTGCGCCGGTCGCTTCGGGCCGGTGATCGACACCACCGAGCTGGTGCGCGGCCGGTCGTTCCTCGCCGTCCACGCGCTGCGCGGGCCCGACCTCGTGCTGAAGCAGGTGTCGAGCACCCGTCACCGCGACGACCTCGACAGCGTGCCGCCGATGGACGCGATCGCCCTGTTCGAGGCGCTGGCGCGCGCCGAGTCGTTCCTGGCGTCCTGCGGCGACCCGGCCTGGCCGGAAGTCGTCCCGGGCCGGCGCGGCCACATCGCGATCTGCAAGCGCCGCGGCGCGCGGAGCCACGGCACGCAGACGATCACCCTCCACCGCGACCCGCCGCCATGGCTGCTGCGCGAGCGCGCCTTCATGGCGCGCCACGGGGTCGGCCGCGCGTCCTGGCTCGAGACCCGCGGCCGCGCCGAACTGCTGGTCGGCGAGTTCCGCGGCGGGCTGGTCGCCGCGGTGCCCGCCGAGCCGAAGCGCGCGTTCGAGACCGTGATCTGGTGCCGGCCGGGCGCGACCGGCGCACTCGCCGACCTGTCGGGCAACCAGCGCTGGGGCCTGGCGCAGGCGGTGCGCGAGCTGACCGGAGCGCTGCGGCTCGAACTGTCGGTGCGCGGGCTGTCCGAGAGCTACGGCTGGCGGCTGGTGGCCGGGCCCGGCCTCGAGCCGCACGTGCGCATCGTGACGCCGCGCGCGACGGTGGTGCGCGACGGTCCCGCGGAGTGGGTCGACCGGCTGCGCCGCCACATCGGCGTCGAGTGACGCCGCCTCACCGCTCTCAGTCGAGTCGCCACGCCTCGAGCCAATCCATCGTCTCGTAGGTGAAACCGCGCAGCGCCAGCTTGTCGGCGAAGTCGGCGAGGTGCGCGGCGCCGTAGAAGAGCGCGATCCAGCGCCCAGGGCGTCCGTCGGCGATCTCGTCGTCCAGCACCGCGAGAGCCGCGTCGTTGCGCCACTCGACCAGCACCGACTGCAGCGCGTCGGCCTGACCGGCCAGCAGTTGCTCGGCGGTCGCCAGCACGGCAGCCACCTGCCGCTTGAGCATGGCGCGCATCCGCGGGTCGGCGTCGAGACGGCCGGTGTCGAGTCCCTGCAGCACCATCTGCAGCAGCGCGCGGACCAGCGGCGAGTCGGTCGGCAGCGCGGCGCCGCGCGCATCGAGCTCGGCGCGCAGCGCGGTGACGCCGACGTCGGCGTTGCGCCACCACGACCGGTCGTAGTCGAGGCCATCGCGCTGGAACTCGAGGCCGAGCAGGTCCTTCAGCCGCAGCTGCAGCTGGAACAGCGCGTCGAAGCGGGCGACGTCGTCCTCGCTCGGCGCTGCGTCCCCCGGCCGCGGCCCGACCCCCTCGAACAGCACCCGGTCGCACGAATCGAGCACGTCCTGCAGCCGCTCGTAGTACGCGGCGTCGCCGACGTGGACCGCGCCGACGAGGAACAGCGTCGTGCGGGTGGGCTCGTGGAAGAAGCGGCCGATGCCGGTGGCGAGCGAGCCCGGCGCGCCGGCGCGCGGCGGGACATGGCGCACCCACTGCCGCGGCGCCGCGCCGGACGGTTCGTCGAGCCAGAGCGGCGCGAACAGCCCGGCCGGCTGGTCGGCGCGGACGACCGTCCGCACCAGGTGGCGTGGCAGCACGAGGCGGCCGCGCTGCGCGTCGTCGAACTCGACCTGGTGACCGCCGTCCGAGATCAGCGTCCCGACCAGTTCGCGGCCGCTCTTCAGGACCACGCGATCGCCGCCGGCGCCGCCAGAGGCGGCGGCTGCCGCCAGCGCCACCAAGACCGCGAGCAGCGCCGCCGCGCCGTGGGAAGTCGCGCCGCGTACCCGGCCGCTGCGCCGCCTCATCGCCGCTCTCCTGCGCCGAACCGCCCGGACGAGAGGAACTCGATCACCCGCTGCGCGACCGCGCGGTCCCACAGTACCGAGGTATGGAATGCCGGCAGCCGGACGTGGTCCTGCTCGCCCGGCAGATGGGTGCTCGACTCGGGAACGAGGTGGTCGAACCGGGCGGCGATCACCCCGACCTCGGCGTCGAGCGGCGCCGGCAGCCGGTGCACCGTCGCCGTCGGGTCGTCGGAGAGCTCGCGCAGCACCGGCACGGCGGCGCCGAGCCAGCGCGCCAGCAACCGCGCCACCGGCGAACCGCGGTTCGGCG
>VGYY01000335.1 GCA_016872815.1 Planctomycetota bacterium | reverse complement strand
TGTTGCGGGTCGCGCTCAAGAGTCGTTCGGCCGGGCGCTGACGGCGGCGCCGGAGGTGGCGCCGAGCGCCGCCCGTGCGGGCCGGGCCAGCCGTGGCCGCCCGGGGTGGGCGAACGCGACAGAAGCCGCGGACGGCCGCCGGCCGATCGATACCCGGGGGTTCCTTCCGGGAGGCGACGCGATGCGCGACTACTGCGTCCGATACCACGTGCGACTGCGCCGGATCTATGGACGGGACCGGACGATCGCCGGGGCGGCGTATCATCCACCCGCCCCGCGCCCGACGGCGGCGCTCCCCGTGGATGGAATCGCGGACGATGGCCCGACCGACCGCCCTGCTGTTGCTGCCGCTGCTCGCCGCAGCCCTGCCGGCCCAGGACGCGCCCCCGGCCCCGCCGACTGAACCGCCGCGCACGACGGTCGAGGCGCCGCGCGGGCTGCTGGCGGTGGCCGAGGCGGAGTCGGCGCGCAGCGCGCGCGCCCTGCGCGACAGCATCCGCGTCCGCCTGCGCAACTTCGCCGAGACGCAGGACACCGCGGCCGACCGCGGCAAGGGGCTGCTCGACTCGGTCGTGATCCTCGGACCGGATGCCGTACCGCTGCTGCTCGAGGTGCTGCGCGACGTGGAGCGCGGCGCGCTCGACGCGAGCTTCGCCGGCGCCGCGGCGCGCGCGCTCTGCGGCATCTACGAGCGCACGAAGAACCGCGAGATCCTCGCCGCGCTCGAGCAGGCGGTGCAGAAGAGCGGACCGGCGGTGCGCCACGGCGCCTTGGACGGACTGGCGCAGCTCGACGACTCCCACGTGGTCGACATCGCGGTGCCGCTGCTCGCCGCCGGCGATCCGGCGCTGGTCGCGCGCGCGGTGCGCGTGCTGGGCCGGCAGCAAGCCAGCGCCGAGGCGGTCGGCGCGCAGCTGCGGCTGCTGCTGGCGCAGCAGGGTGCGCCGCTGGCCGAGGTGGTCGCCGCGCTCGATGCGCTGGCCGACGTCGCGGCGCTCGACGCCGTGCACGGCATGACAGCCAAGGCGGACGACCCGGCGCTGCTCCTCGCCTGCGTGCGCTACCTGGCGCGCCACGGCACGCGCGCGTCGGTGCCGCCGCTCGGCAAGCTGCTGCTGCGGCCGGACGGCGCGTTGTCGGATGTGCTGCAGAAGCAGGGCATCGACGCGGTGCAGACCATCGGGCTGCGCTTCAGCGATGCGCAGGCGCCGGCGGTCGACCTGCTGCTCGAGATCTGGCGGAAGCTGCGCACCAATCGGCTCGTGGTGGCCAACTGGGCGCGCTGGCAGCTCGGCCCGTTCAAGAACGAGGAGGCGCTGCGCAGCCTCGAGGACGAGGTCGAGGAGGCGATCGCCACCAACCGGAAGATGCGGTCGTCGAACCTCGCCCGCTACATCGAGCAGGCGAAGAACCGGCTGCGCTTCGAGGCGTGGAGCAAGGCGCTGAGCGCGCTCGACAAGGCGGCCGACGAGGATTCGCGCAAGAACCGCAGCGACGAGATCAAGGAGTTGCGCGCCGTGGCGCTGTATGGACACGGCAAGCCGACCAGCGCCGAGGACATCCTCCACGAGATCTCGATCGAGCGCCGGCTCGCCCTGCTGCAGGAGTATCCGGTGCTGCAGAAGATGGCCCGGGAACCGCGCTTCAAGGACCTCTTTCCGCCGTCGAAATGAGGGGGGAGCGAGCATCTCGCGAGCCGCCGTCACCGCGCGGCCACGTCTGCGCCGGCGCCGCCGCCATGCGGCACCCGGGGCGAATCGGGCCCGGCGGTTGCCTGCGAGGAGCACCATGAATCCGCCACTGCTCGAAGTCGATGCCCTGGTGGCCGGTCCTGGCCGCGAACCGGTGCTGCGCGGGCTGTCGCTCCGTCTCGCCGCCGGCGAGCGCGCTGCGCTGGTCGGCGCCAGCGGTTCCGGCAAGTCGACGCTGCTGCGCGCGATCGCCGGATTCGTGCCGCCGCGCGCCGGATCGATCCGGGTCGGCGGCCGCGTCGTCGCGGATGCCGCGACCTGCGTCGCGCCGTCGGCGCGCGGCGTGGCCATGGTGTTCCAGAACTACGCGCTATGGCCCCACCTCACCGCGCGCGAGCAGGTGCGCCTCGTGGCGGGCGAGAACACGCGCGCGGAGCAGTGGCTCGAGCGCGCGCGGATCGGCCACCGGGCCGACCACCTGCCGGGTCAGCTCTCGGGCGGCGAACAGGCCCGGCTGGCGCTGGCGCGCGCCTTCGCGTGCCGTGCACCGCTGCTGCTGCTGGACGAGCCGCTGCGCAACCTTGACCCGCCGCTCGCGGCCGAACTGCGCAGCGACCTCGTCGCCTGGCTCACCGAAAGCGGCGCCGCGGCGCTGTTGGTCACCCACGAGCCGGCCGACGCCGCGGCGATGGCGACGACGCTGCACGCGCTGATCGACGGCACTCTCGCCGCCTCGGGCGCACCGCGCGAGCTGCTCGCCGCGCCGCCGACGCCGGCGGTGGCGCGGCTGCTCGGCGTCCCGGCGGCGGCGACGGCCGGCAGCCTGAGCGGAGCCGGGCGATGAGCCGGACGGCGCGCGTCCTCGCCGCCGCCGCCTTGCTGCTGCTCTTCGGCGGCGCGCTCCTGTTCCTGCAGGAGGGGGGCGGCGGCGCACGGGGAGCCGCGGCGCCGGTCGACCTCACCACCTCGACCAGTTGCCGCGCCTGCCATCAGGACGTGTGGGACGAGTGGGCCGCTTCCTGGCACGCCCAGGCGTACACCGACCCGCTGGTGCTGGCACCCGCGCAGAGCGACAACTTCCGCAAGGAGGAGTGCCTGCCGTGCCATGCGCCGGCGCCGGTGTTCGAGTCCGGTCTCGGCAAGCAACGGGTGTTCGAGCGGGTGACCGAACGCGAACTCGGTGTCGACTGCCTCTCCTGCCATCGCGCGCACGACCGCGTCGTCGGCCCGGCGAGCGCCGCCGCCGGCGCGGCGACGGCGGCATGCGCCCCGGAACCGACGCTGGCACTGGCATCGCCGGCGCTCTGCGCCCCCTGCCACAACCAGCACACGACGGTCGACGAGTGGGAGGCGTCGAGCTACGCGAAGGCCGGCGTCACCTGCCTCGATTGCCACATGCAGCCGGTCACGCGCACCCGTCCCGACGGTTCGACCCGGCCGGGCCGGTCGCACCTCTTCCCGGGCGGGCACGATCTCGCGACGCTGCAGCGCGCGGGCACCGTCGAGCACGCCGTCGAGTCGCTGCCGGACGGCAGTCGCCAGCTGCGGGTGCAGGTGACCAACAGCGGCGCCGGCCACAACTATCCGGCCGACGCCCGCCACCGCGCGCTCGATCTCGTCATCACTCTGCTGCAGCACGACGGCATCGCGGTGCCGCCGCGCGACAGCGGCCGCGGCTACGGCCGCGAGCGCGGCACGGCGCGGCGCCGCTTCCGCAATCCGTATCGCGAGGAGACTGAGCGGCTCACCAACCTGGAGCGCTACGGTCGCGAGAACACCCAGATCATCGCCGGCGAGACGCTCTCGCTGGCGGTGCCGTTCGATCCGGCGGTGGTCGCCAGCGCGCGCATCGAGCTGATCTACAAGCTGACGCCGATCCAGCTCGATGACGAGGGAGTCCGCGTCCATGACGCGACCGTTCCGTTGCGCTGAGCGATGGCGGCGCGCGGCGCGGCCCGCCGTCGCGGTGCTCGCGCTGCCCTGCCTGCTGCCGGTGCCCGGCTG
>VGYY01000334.1 GCA_016872815.1 Planctomycetota bacterium | reverse complement strand
AGCTGCGCGGAGCGGCGGCGCGCTGAGCGGCGCGCTCAGTTCCCGCCGGCGCCGCTCTTCGCCGGCGCCGCTGCCCCCGCGCCCGCTCCGGCCGCCGGCGTGTCCTGCTGCGCCGGGCGGAAATACTGCCCCATCGGCAGCGGGAGTTCCTCGCCCTTGCGCAGCTTCTCGATGTACTCGTCGAGCTCCTTGACCTTGTTGTCCTTCAGCACCTGCTGCGCGCGCTCGAAGTACTTGAGCGCCGCCGCCTTGTCGCCGGTGTTGGCGGCGATGTAGCCGAGCTGGATGCAGGTCGACGGCGAGCCGGGCTTGATCCGATCGGCCTGCTCGCCCAGTCGCCGCGCCATCTCGTAGTCGCCGGCGAGGTTGAGCAATCCCGCCATCCGCGTCAGCAGCGGCGCGCTGCGCGGCGCCAGGTCGAGTTCCTTGCGCGTGCGCGTCAGGTCCTGCAGCAGCGGCTCGACCTTCTTGTGCCGTTCGAGCAGGCGCTTGCCCTCGGCCTGCTCGGCGGCGTTCTGCGAACGCGCCAGCAGCAGCGCCAGCCGGTAGGTGGCGTCGAACAGGAGCGGGTCCTTCGAGAGCGCCTTGCGGTAGTTCTCCTTCGCGGCCGCCGTGTCGCCGAGCTTCTCGCGGACGCGCGCCGAGGCCATCAGCGCGTCGGGGTTCTCCGGCGCCACCGTCATCGCCGCATCGGCGTGCTTCTTCGCGGCGTCGAGCTGCGACTGCTCCAGCCGGATCTCCGCCAGCCGCACGTCGGCGAAGACATGGCCGGGCCCCGACGGCACCACTTCGAGGATCCGCTCGTAGCGCGCGACGGCCTCCTCGAGGCGCCCGGCACCGCGGAGGAGATCGGCCAGCCGGCCGAGGAATTCGCCCATCCCCGGCGACAGCTCCACCGCCTTCTCGTAGCTGCTAATCGCGTCGGCGGTCCGCTCCAGCATCGACTGCGCCATCCCGATCTGCGCCCACAGCATCGGCGACTTCGGCAGCTTCTGCAGCAGCTGCTGGTACAGCGCGATCGCGTCCTCGTAGCGCTGCAGCTTGATGTACACGCCGGCCAGCCCGAGCACCGCATCGCGCTCATGGTGCACGTCGGTGCGCAGCCACTTCTTGTCGGACTTCCCCACCAGCATGAGGTAGAGCTGCATCGCCTCCTCGTTCTTGCTGGTCATCTCCGCGAGGATCCCGGACAGCAGCACCGCCTCGTAGCAATCGGGCTTGACGGTGAGGACGTAGGAGAGCTCGCTGGTCGCCTCCTTGATCCGCTGTGCCGTCAGCAAGAGCCGCGCGCGGACGAGGTGCGGCTCGAAGGCGTTCGGCTGGTCGGCCTGCACCTCGTCCACGATCGCCTGCGCCTGCGCCAGCGATTCCGGCCGCGCGCTCATCAGCTCCGCGATCAGCAGCTTGATGCGCATGTCGCGCGGCTGGATCTGCTCGGCGGTCTTCACCGCGTCTTCGAGACGGCCGAGCTGGCGCAGCGAGCGCGCCCGCAGCTCCAGCGCCGTCGGATCGGTCGGATGGGAGATGAGCCAGTCGTTGGACAGCGCCAGCGCCGTGTCGACGTCGAGCGCGATGTAGGCCTGACGGATGCGCCGCACCTCCTCGGGCAGCGCGTCCAGTCCCGACTGCGCAAGCGCGATCGACGGAAACAGCGGCACGACGGTGGCCAACAGCAGGGCGGAGACGAGCGACCTCGCGATCACGGCAGACTCCCATCGGCGGGGTGGTTCTTCGACGGAACGGGGGCGGGCGGCGGCTCACCGGATGCGGGCGCTTTCGCGGGGGCCGGCGCGGGCGGGGGCCCGCCCCACTCGACTGGCTCGGGGACGAGCGGCTTGCGCCCGCCGGGTGCCCCGATCCGGAGCTTCTCGACCACGGATGCCGCATGCAAGGGTTCGACGCAGGCGTCGAACCGCAGCGCCACTTCCAGTGCGAGGACGGTGATCGCGCGCAGCTGGGGTCGGTCGATCGCATCCTTGCGATCGCCCGGGCCGTGGAGCAGCGAGGCACGGTGCGGCGCCAATCCGATCAGGCTCGCCACCGGCAGGCCGGCGTCGCGCAGCATGCAGCTGTCGCTGCCGCCGCCCGGGAAGTCGACCACGCGCAGCGGCAGCTTCGCGCGGCGCGCGACGTCGGCGACGAACTCGCCCATCCCCGCCGAGGAGCCGCTCCACCAGAGCATCGGCGTCGAGACGCCGACGCAGTCGAGCACGAGACAGGCGTCGACCGGCTCGTCCGCCGCCGCCAGCCGCATCCGCGCATAGCTCTCGGCACCGGCTCCGCCGAGTTCGTGGCCGGCGAAACCGACCAGCCGGAAGGTGTGCTCGCGGTCGACGTCGAGCAGCACGCGCGCGAGCCGGGTCAGCACCAGGCACGCCGCCCAGTTGTCGACGATGCCGAGCGAGCCGGGCGCCGTGTCGTAGTGGGCGCCGATCACGATCGAGCGGCGCGTGCGTCCCGGGAGCACGGCTTCCACGTTCCCGCCGAGCCGCGCGAAGTCGGCCGCCAGCGCCGCGACCGCCGCATCCGACTCGGCGGCCGGACGATCGGCGAGTCGCGCGCGCAACCGCGCCTCGGCGGCGGCGCGATGGCGGGAGACGACGTCGGCGTCGAGCGGCAGGCTCGCCACCACGACTTCGTCGCCACCCTCCTGCTGCAACAGCTCATGCAACCGCCGCTCGCGCAACGCGTCGTCGAGCGGCGCGGTGTCGAAAGCGGCGATGAGTTCGCCGATGTCGCCGACATCCGGTGCGGACGGGTGCGGCGCGGCCGGCGCAGCCTGGGGCAGCGCGGCCATGGCGAGCATGAAGAAAGCGTCGATCATCCGGGGGTCCTGGAACAGCGATTGAACTTCGGAACTCGCCGCCGACGAGGCGGTCACCCGCCGTCCGGAAGTGCTTTCCCGTCGCCGCCGGTCAGCTTGTCGCGGATCAGCCCGAGAAGGAACTCCGTCTCGCTCTTGTCGGCTTCCGCCTGCAGCTCGCGATAGCGGGTCAGGGAGGACTGGGCGGCCTCCTTGCGTCCCAGCGCCCGTTCGACGCGCGCACGCCAGCTCCACGCCATCCGATCCCCCGGCCGTTCGCGGGTGAAGGCCTCCAGCGCCGGCAGCGCATCGGCCGGGCGTCCCTGCTCGAACAGGAAGACGCCGTGCTGGAAGGTCGCGGCCAACCGGCTCGCCGGGGGGCCCGCCGTGACGGCTTCGCGGAACAGCGCCTCGGCGGCAGCCGGCTGGCCGCGGCGGGCGAGGGTGACCGCCAGCTTCCAGCGCGCGTCGGGGTGGGCCGGCGTCAGCGTCATCGCCTGGCGGAAGCCCGCCTCGGCCCGCTCGAGTCGACCGAGGTTCAGCTCGTTCTCGGCCAGCGAGAAGTGGGTGATCGCCGCCTTCGGCGCCAGCTCGATCGCCCGCTCGAACCACTCGCTGGCCTCGAGTCGCCTGTTCACCAGCGCACACGCCATGGCGAGGTTGAAGCGGAGATCACCCTGCAGCGGATCGGCGGCGAATCGCGCCACGGCCGGCCGCAGCACCGTCTCGGCCTCCTCGGGTCGCGACGTCTGCAGCAGCACCACGCCGAGCGCGTGGGCTGCCGGCGCGGAATCGGGCAGCGCCGCGTGGGCCCGCCGGAGCCACGGCTCGGCCGATCCCCATTCGCCGCGCATCAGCCACAGCGTGCCGACCAGCAGCGACCAGGGCGGCTCGCCCGCGCGCGAGGCCGCCACCGCCTCTGCCGCGC
>VGYY01000333.1 GCA_016872815.1 Planctomycetota bacterium | reverse complement strand
GCTCGACCAGCGCCCGGGTCGCGGCCTGCGCGGCGCCGTCCTCGATCCGGGCGACGTGGACTAGGGCGTCCCCCCGTCGTCGCGCCTTGGCCAGGCAGAGCGCCGCCCGCTGCCGGCAGTGGGTCGACTCCGCCGCGTCCGGCCGCGCATGCAGCAGGCGCTCGTACTCGATCCGCGCCGCCGCCCACTCGCCGCGCTCGAACAGGCGGTCGGCGAAGGCGACCTGCGTCGCCGCGTCGACCTGCAGCGGTGGCGCCGCCGCGAGCGCCGCTGCCAGTTCGCGGTCCTCCGCGCGCGGCTCCTCCTCGACGCGCGGCCCGAACAGCGCCGAGTCGCGCGGCGGGTCGACCGGTCGGCCGTACTCGTCGGTGGGGTACTCGTCGTGCTCGAGGTGGTGGTCGCGCTGCAGACGGTCGGCGGTCATCACCGCGCCGAGCAGCGCCCCCTGCTCCGCCACCGCCTGCCGGCCGAAACTGCTGCAGCTCGGCTGGAAGTCGCAGTGCCACGCCCACTGGTCGCCGAGGACCCGCTGGTAGAAGCCGAGCGCCGCATCGGCAGCGCCATCGGCCGGACCGCTGGCGCAGCCCGCCGCGGCGAGCACCGCCAGCAACGCGTTCGGCGCCCTCATTCCTTCTCGAGCCGCGGGTAGAGGTCGGTCACCCGGTTGACCGCCGTGATGACGCGATCGCGCCACGGCTTCCAGCCGGTCACGCGGACCTCGACGTCGAAGACGCCCTCGCCGACCTCGATCACCGTGCCGAAGTCCTGCCCGACCAGGTTGCCGTTCAGGCGGATCTGCACGTCCTGGCGCTCGACCACGCCGACGTCGGGCGGCAGGTTCACGCGCAGCCCGGTCGGCTGGGCCTGCTTGCGCGGCTTGCCCGGATCGGCCTTCGGTCCGGGCTGGATGTCGAGGAACTGCCCCTCGTGCACGATCAGCCGGAGCCACGTGTTCTCGCGTCCCTCGGCACGGACCTCGATGTGGTGCTCGCCGGGGGTCGTGCGGATCGGGACGTCGAAGCCGTTGCCGGCCAGTTGTCCGTCGATCCACACCTGCACGGCCGGCGTCTTCGCGGACAACCCCTCCGGCTTGCGCACGATCACGCCCTGTCCCTCGAGCGCGAGCGTCACCTCGACCTCGTGGTAGCGGTCGGCCGCCACCTGCACCACGTCCTGGAACGGCACGCGCCCGCTCGCCTCGACGCGCAGCAGGTGCGGTCCGGGGGCGACGCGCAGCCGCCGCTCGAGCGGCGACAGCGTGCCCTGGAACTGGTCGTCGACGTAGATCTTCGCCCCCTCCGGCTCGCCGGAGAGCAGCAGCCCCTGCCCCTCGACCTCGAGTTCGATCTTGAGCCGCTGGTAGGCGCGCTCGTCGACCTTGATCGTGCGCGACCACGCGCGGTGGCCGGCCGCGCGCACCTCGAGCTCATGCGTGCCGACGTCGGTCACGACGTAGTTGCCGTCCAGCAGCGCCACCAGCTTCCCGTCGAGATAGACCTCGCACTCGCGCGGCATGAGCTCGAGCCGCGCGCCCTGGCCCGCCACTTCGAGCTCGAAGTCGAGCTGCGAGGGCCGGAACTTCGTGTTCACGTCGACCGGGTCGAGGAAGCGCAGCAGCGGCAGGAAGCAGCAGCAGGGCGCGCAGCAGATCGCGCCGACCGCCTCGTCGGCGTCGATGACGTCGACGTCCGTCCCCAGCGCCACCGTCCGGCCGACCGGGTTGTAGCCCGGCTTCTCGACGCGGATCTCGTAGCGTTCCTGCTGCGTCGACAGCGCGAGGCTGCTCGGCGTCTGCCGGCCCGAGTCGACCCCGTCGATCAGGATGCGCGCTCCCGACGGATTCGAGTTCACGCTGACGCGCGACTCCGCCGCCGTGCAGGCCTGCAGCACCAGCAGCAGCGCCGCCGCCAGCACCGCGCCCGCGCGGCGCCACCGCGCCTCCGCACCCGCTCCGCTGCCCATGGTCGCACTCCTCTCGCTCGTCATGGCTCGATTTCCCGTCGTTCCCTGCCGTCGCTGCCTCCGCCGCGAGCGCACCGCGCTCACGACCCCGTTCGGCGCGCCTTCACCGGCCCGCCGACGCATGTCGCCTTCAATTTCGCCTTGCCGTCGCCGATCCGCTGCACGCCGATCCTCGCACCGCCGCCCTGCGTGAACTTCATCCCCTCCCAGCCGACGTCGAGCTGGCCCGACGTGCTGACCAGTTCGAGCTCGACCGACGCGTCGGCCGGGAGATCGAGCTCGATCTGGCCGCCCGCCGCCTCGAGCAGCAGCTCGTGCGCGCGCCCGTCGCCCGGCAGCTTGCCGAAGCGGGCGCGCAGCAGGCCGCCGTTCGTGCGCGCGTCGACGTCGCCGCGCAGATCGGACAGATCGAGCGCGAGCGAGGAGTTCTCGGCCACCAGCTTCCCGTCGACCCGCGCGATCTTCACCGCGCCGCTCGGATTGCGGACCTCGACGTCGCCGCCGATGTCGGCCACGCTGATGGTCGAGAGGTTGCCCTGCACCGTCACGCTGCCGGTCACGCCGCGCACGTCGACCTTGCCGTTGCGGTGCTGCACGCGCAGGCTCCCGCCCACCCGCTCGATCACCAGGGCGGCGTTCCCGCCGTCGATCGTGAGGCCGCCGCCGACGTCGCGGGCGGTGATCTCGCTGAACGGGGCGATGACCGTCGCGTCGCCCTTCACCTGCAGCAGCTCGACCGGGGTGATCAGGTTCTCGGCGTGCGCCGAGCCGGCACCCTGGATGCGGACGAAGCCGCCGCGGGTGCGGGCGTCGACGTGGCCGCCGACGCGCTCGGCGGTGATCGACGCGCTGCGCGTGACCAACTGCGCGCCGCCCTTCAGGTCGCGCACGCTGATCGCGCCATTCTCGCCGCGCACGTCGACGTCGCCCTGAGCGCCGCTGACGGCCACCGCGCTGAAGGTGCTGCGCACGGTCACCCGGCCGATCGGACCATCGACCGTGACCGCGCCGAAACGCGACTCGAGCTCGACGTCCGCGCCGGCCGGAAGCCAGACGGCGAGGCTGCCGGCGAAGGAGAGCGCCTCGGGCTTGCCTTCGGTCGGCGGGAAGGTCGTGCGCAGCGTCGCGGTGGCGCCGTCGAGCTCGAGTCCGCACCGTTCGAGCCAGCGCCGCTCCTCCGCCGCGTCGGGACCGCCGGTGGCAGCCAACTCGAGCCGTGCGCGCGGCGGCTGACCGGGCGTCGCGACATGCACCGTGCACTGCACGAAGGCGTGCTGGATGCGGTAGGAGGTCGCCGCCGGCGGGAGCGGCTGCTCCAGCGTGCGCACGGTGTCGCGGCGGCCGAACGTCGCGACGGCCGCGAGCAGCAGCGTCGACAGCGCGCTCATCCGCGCCGCTCCAGCACCAGCGCCAGCAGTTCGACCCGGCGCGTGGTCAGCACCGCCAGCTGCTCGCGGAGGTAGCGGTGGGCCGGCGACTGCGCCAGCGCGGCGCGACACTCGGCGATCGCCCCGTCGAGGAAGGCGAGCTCCTCGAGCAGCGGCGCGCTCGCCTCGTCGTCGGCTGCGGCCAGGTCGGTGACCAGTCGCGCCGCCAGCGCGTCGCCGCGCGCGACCTCGGCCGAGTCGGCCGCGGTCGCCCGCTGCAGCGCGTCGGCGGTCAGGAGCGCCGGATGGGACGGTGCGGCACGGCCGTCGCCGCCGACGAGGAGCAGCGTGACCGCGGCCACCAGCGTCGCCGCCACGGCGACCGCGGCGCGCGGCAGCAGCCG
>VGYY01000332.1 GCA_016872815.1 Planctomycetota bacterium | reverse complement strand
GTGTGGCCCGCCGCGCCGATCGACCAGCCGCCGCTGCGCGCGCGCCTGCCGCTGCTCGAGCCGCTGCGCGTGACGCCGGGGGTGGCGGTGCTGCGCGTCTCCGCGCCCGGCCACCTGCCGCGCGAATATCGCGATCAGCTCGCGCCGGAGCTGGCGGCCGGGTCGACCTGGCGTCGTCACGTCTGGCTGCCGCCGTGGGAGACGACCCTCGCCGTCGCGACGCCCGCTCCCGTGGCGGCGCAACTGTGGCTGGAAGCGTCCCGAGCCATGCTGCTCGGCCTCGAGTCGGGCGCCCTCCTGCGCGCGACGCGTGCGGACGGCGCGGCGCCGCTCGCCACCCTGGACGGGGAACTGCGCGAGCTCGTGTCGCTGCACGGTGTCCCGGTCGCCTTCGCCGCCGCGGTCCGCGCCGGCGGGCGGGTGCAGGTCCTGCTCCTCGCCGGCGACGGCAGCGTGGCCGAGTCCCTGCCAGCGACCGGCAGCGTCACGCTGCTCCGCGCGCTCGACCTCGACGCGGATGGACGCGACGAACTGCTGATCGGCGAGGACATCGGCCGCCTGACGCTCCGTCGCTTCGACCCGTCGGCGGCGCCGGCCATGGCGCCGCCACGCGAGGTGGCCGTCCGCGGCGCACCGCTGGCGGCGCTGCGGCTCGGGTCGCCGGCGCGGCTCCTGCTGCTGACGTCGACGGAGCTCGCGGCCCTCGATCTCGAAGCCGCCGATCCGGCGCCGACGCCATGGCGCACCGGGATCGCGCGCAACACCGAACTCCATCGCGGTCCCGACGGCGTCCCGCTGCTGATCGAGCGGGATCGGGGCCGCCTGGTGGCGTTCGGCGAGGACGGTGCGCTGCGTTTCGAGCACGATTTCGGCGGCCCGATCTGCGCGTTGCTGCTGCTGCCGGCGCATGCCGACTCGAGCGAGCAGCTGTTGCTCGCCTGCGCCGACGGCCGTCGCGAGCGGCTCGCTGCCAGCGGGCAGCGCGCGGCGGAGCCGGACGGGGCACCCGCCGGCGCCGGCTCCCTGCACCTCGCCCTGCTGCGGCGCGCCCATGAGCTGCCGTGGGTGGTGGAGGCGACGACGCACGCGCTGTCGGCACGGACGCTCGACGGCGCCGAACTCTTCGCCCTGCCGCTGCGCGAGTCGCCGCTCGCGCTCGCCACCGCGGACGTCGAACCGGATGGTGACGAGGAGATCGTGCTGACCTGCGCTCGCCGGGTCGAACTGCTCTCCTGCCCGTCACGGCTGCTGCTGCGCGCCGGCGATCGCGTGGAGCGGCTGGCGACGGCGGGCGGTGCGCTCCTTGCGCTGCAGGCCGACGGCCGCGCCCTGCGCGCGGACCGCAGCGACGGCGCGCGCACGCTCGACGGCGCCGGCGCGATCACCGCAGCGGCGTTCGCCGGCGACGAGACCTGGGTGGCGCGCGCCGGCCGGATCGAGCGGCTCGACGCGACGCTGCGACCGATGGCCGGGACCGACCTCGCGCTCGGCAGCGCCGAAGTCTTGCGCCTGGCGTCGTTGCGCGGGCCGGCCGGGGCACAGTGGGTGGTCGCCGATTCGAGCGGCGGGATCCACCTGCTCACCGGCGCTGGCCACCGCGAGCAGCGCAGCACGCCACGCACGGGCGCGACGCTGCGGGCACTCGCGATCGGCGACGTCGACGGCGACGGCGCCGACGAGATCGCCGCCGCGTGGACGCCGACCGGCGTGATCGTCTTCGACGCGGCGCTGCGGCCGTGCCGGCCCTACGCCGCGGCCGGCGACGTGGTCGACGTCGCGGCGCTGCCGGCCGATCGCTCGGGGCGGGGCGCCTTCGCCATCGCGGCCGCTGACGGGCGGCTCCATCGACTGGACGCGCGCGGCGAGGTCGCCGGCGTGGTCGAGGCCGCCGCTCCGTTCACCGCGCTGGCCGCCGCCCCACCCGGTGGCGGCGATCTGGCGCTGCTCGGCTGCGCCACCGGCGAACTGTTCGCGCTGCAGGAGGACTGGACGCTGCGCGCCGTGGGCGCGCTCGACCAGCCGGTGGTCGCGCTGGCCGTCGCCACCGCGGGCACGGTCGCGGCGCTGACCGCCTCCGCGCTGCACGTCGGCACGCTGGGCGGCGGCATGCGCCGGCTCGCCGCGGCGAACGGCGCTCCCGGCCGCCTCGCGCTGCTCGAGTTCGACACGGATGGCGTGGTCGATGTCGCCTGGGTCGCGAGCGACGGACGCCTCCATCTGCGCACGGTGCCGCAGGAATGAGGTCGGCGCCGTCGCTGCATGGCAGCGCCGCCTGCGCCCGATCCGGTTCAGTCGCTGGCGCCACGCTTTCCGGCGATCGCTGCCGGGGTGGTCGCGCTCACCGGGTTCTCCAGCATCGCGCGGATCGCGCGGCTGAGCTCGGCGGTGGCGACCGGCTTGGCCAGGAGGCCGAGCGCGCCGGCGGATAGCGCGTCGCGACGCGTCGTCGGCGAGAAGTAGCCCGAGCAGAGCAGCACGCGCACGTCCGGCAGGATGGCGCGGGCACCGCGGACCAGGTCGATTCCGTTCGCGCCGGGCATCTCGCGGTCGGTCACGATCGCCGCGAACCGGCCCGGGTCGCGCTGGAATTCGGCCAGCGCCGATGCGACGTCGCGGGCGCAGGTCACGACGTAGCCGAGGTGCTCGAGATTGCGCGCCGTCGCGCGGAGCAGCGCGGGCTCGTCGTCGACCAGCAGCAGATGCTCGCCGTGGCCGAAGGCGACGCGCTCGAGGGCGGCCGGCGACGACGACCCGTGCCGATACCTCGACCGGGAAGCGGCTCCCGTCCTTGCGCCGATGCCACAAGTCGCACCGCAGCACACCATCGCGCAGCAGCGTCGCGAGTCGCGCGGGCACGCGTGCAGCGTCCTCCGGTACGTCGAGCAGGGCGATCGGCTGCCCGATCAGCTCGTCGAGCCGGTAACCGTGCGCGCGCGCGGCCAGTTCGTTGGCGAGCAGGATGGTGCCGGCGTCGGCGCCATCGAGTCGCGCCCGGAGATCAACCCGTAACCGCGGATCCGGCGGACGCCACCCGCGCATCGGCCAGCGCCACCAGCCGCTTGTCGCCGGCGTAGGCCGCGAAGCCGTCGCGATCGCAGGTGAAGACGACGAGCTGCAGCTTCGTCGCGGCACGGACCAGGATCTCGAGCAGGCGGCGGCGGCGCCCCGGATCGCAGTTCACCAGCGGATCATCCAGCAGCAGGGCGTGCCGACCGTGCCGCTCGGACCAGAGCTCGCCGAGCGCGATGCGCGTCACCAGCGCGACCTGGTCCTGCGTCCCGGCCGACAGGTGCGACAACGCGATCGGCTCGCCGCCGCCGCGCGCCAGGTCGAGCGGCAGCAGCTGGTCGTCGAAACCGATCGCCACCGACTGCTCCACCACCGGCGCCAGCATCCGCCGGACTTTCTCCGCCAGCGGCGCCACCAGCGTCGCCACTTGCGTCCGCTGCGCCTCGTCCAGCGTGTCGAGCAGGAGCACCGTCGCTTCGTGGTCGAGCTTCGCCCGATCGCGCGCCGTCTCGAGCACGGCGAGCCGCTCCTCGAGCTCCGCCCGCCGCTGCCAGTGGCCGCGTTCGCACAGCAGCTCGAGACGCGTCTTGCGCCGTTCCCGGTCGCGCTGCTCCTCCTCGCGCGCGCGGTCGAACTCCGCGAGGGCCCCGGTGCACGCCTCGAGGCGCACGCCCGTGTCGCCGAGCTGCTCGCGCTCCTGCGCAAGCGTGGCCAGCTCGGCGGCCATGGCGCGCGCGGTCGCGGCCGCCTGCGTCGCGGCGGCGAT
>VGYY01000331.1 GCA_016872815.1 Planctomycetota bacterium | reverse complement strand
CATCGCGCCGAGCCGAAGTCACTCGAGCAGTTCGCGCGCCGCGCCGCTCGGGCCCGTCGTGAGGTAGGCCGGCTTCCAGAGGCCGCCGGCGCCGGCGTGGTCGACGACGCGCAGCGTGAGCGTGTGCCTGCCGGGCGCGAGCGGCCCGAGGTCGGCCGATTGCGGCGAGAGCCAGATGGTGGTGTTCGTGGCCGGATCGCCGAAGCGGGCGACTTCCTTGCCGTCGAGCCAGACGATCGCGCTGTCGTCGATCCCCTCGAAGAGTGCGCGCGCCGGCTTGCCAGCCCAGGCGGCGCCGAGCTCGAAGTCGACGCGGTACCAGGCGATGCCGGTGTAGTGCTTCACGTCGTCGCCGTGGTTCTCCCAATGGGAGCCGGCCGGCATGTCGCGCCAGGCGGAGGCGTCGAAGCCGGGCGTCGCGAAGCCGGCGGCGACGCCCTTGTCGTCGGGGTCCATCGCGAACTTCCAGGTCGGCAGGTCGAGGCGCTGCTCGTCGAAGAGTGCGCGCAGGTCGGCGAGCGTCGCGGCGGATAGCTCGCGCTTGGGCGCCGGGCCGTCGGCAAGGTGGCGCGCGAAGGCGCCGCGGACGTAGCGGCCGGCGTCGCTGGTCGTGTCGAGGCAGCTCGCCAGCAGGCGCCCTTTGCCGACGCGCGTGTCGAAGGCGAAGAGGTGGGCGCGCACCTCGGCGATGTCGTGCGTCTCCCAGAAAGCGAGGATCGGATCGACCTGCCCGCGCAGCACCGTCCACGGCATCACCCGCTCGCCGTCGAGGTCGAAGGGCTGCAGCTCCCGCAGCATGTCGGCGGGGACTGCGGCGTGGACCGGATGCGGCGGCGTGAACGGCGCGCCGCGCAGCCACCACATGCCGGCGCTCTTCAGCGTCTGTTTCGCGCCGGCGACCTTGAGGAGGACGCGGCCGCCCTGCTCGAGGAAGTCGAGCGTGGCGGCGTCGAGGTGGTCGACTTCGCGGATGGAGGGGGGCAGCTCGTCCGAGCGGAGGAAGACCGGGAGCTGCCAGAGCCTCCACCCATTCCCACTGATACGCGGGATGTTCCAGCTCCCCATTCTGTGGGCGTCTTCGAAGCTGGACCAGTCACTGAGGCGCGCGTCGATCGACCATGCGCGCGGGCGAGTTGCCGTCGGGGGCTCGAAACGAAGCTCTTCGGCACGCGATGGCACGCCGCACTTGAGGTCGAGGTTCTGGCCACCGAAGGAGTCATCCGCAGACTTCGCCTCGGCGACGATCTCGTGCCTCGAGTCCGGGGACCCAGCATTCGTAGGCGCATCGCACGCCGTTGCGAACACGTGGAGCCTCAGTCGACGAGAAGGCTCATGGGATTCGGCCAGCCCAAACCCGGTCGCGACCAGCGGCAACTGAATCGCCCCCGCGAATGCGCGTCGCTCACCCGCTGTCCGAAGCGAAATCAGCACGTCGCGATGCCAATGCCAGTGTTCGCGTTGCCACTTCGGCCGCCCCAAGTCATCCGCGAGCCCCATCCGCGCCTTCGCGAAGTCGCGCGCCACCGAGACCACGTAGCCGGCGTCGGGCAGCGTCGCGCGCAGCGTCTCGATCTGGTACTTGCGCGCTTCGAGGGCGGTCGCGAGCGACGTCGGCAGCAGCGACGCCACCGTCTCCGCGCCGCACTCCGCCGTCAGCCACTCCTCGAACTTCGCCTGCGCCTCGTAGCAGTCAGGGCGCCACCATTTCTTCCCGGTCGCCTTCTCCTCGGCGCCCCACTGCGCGTCCCACGCCGCGCGATCGGCCCACGTGTCGCCTGCCATGCACTCGCCGAGCAAGAGCGGCTTCTTCCCCTTCTCCTCCTGATGCTTCACGAAGTCCGCCAGCCGCCCCGGCCACCAGCGGTGGTTGCCGTACGGGTGCTCGTCCCAGAAGTCGGTGATCCGCTGCCAGCCGATCCAGCTCGAATCGTCGACGACCAACGTGTCAGGCACCGCCGCCTTGCACGCGTCGAACAGTTCCTTCACGACGTGGAGCTCGGCGCCGTGGCCCGTCTCGCAGGTGATCGAGCGGAACGCAACGCACGCGTGGCGGCCGTCGAGCGCGAAGAACTCCTCGTACTCGCGGCGCAGCTCCGCGCGGAACGCCTCGACCATCTGCGGATGCCAGGTCGGGTACTCCTGCCAGACCAGGATCCCCAGCTCGTCGCACAGTTCGTAGACGCAGGGTGGCGGCACCCAGAGGCAGCACTTGAGCGTGTTGAAGCCCATCGCGCGGAGGGCTTCGAGCTGCTCGCGCCAGTACGCGCGCTCGGTCGGCGGCGCCAGATGCGGCGGCGAGTAGCCCCAATGCAACAGTCCGCGGACCTGCAGCGGCGCGCCGTTCCAGAGGATCGTCGTTCCGTCGACGGCGAGCGAGCGGAAGCCGACGTGGCGCTCGAGCTCGCCGAGGAAGAAGCCCTTCGCGTCTTGCAGTCGCACTCGCAGCCGATAGAGCTTCGCGGTGCCCGGCGCCCATGGCTCGACCTTCGACAGCGGCAGCCGCAGCTCGACGCTGCCATCGGGTGCGACGAGGCCGCTCCCGGAACGAAGCCGCTCGCGAGAGCCACCGCCAGCGACGCTCGCGGTCCTGCCGCCGGCGCCGCTGCTGTCGCCTCCGCTCCCCCCGCCGCGGGCCGCGAAGGCGCCTTCCCCGACGACCACGACTTCGCGAGCGATCAACTGCCGGTCGTCGAGTTGCTCGTCGTCGAACAGCTCGATCACGACGGCGGCGGGCGCGCCGTCGCGTGCGGCACCGGGTGGAGCATCCCCGCCGCCGGGCGTGGCGCCGTGGCGCCACGGCACGCGGACGGTCAGCTCGCCCCCGCCGCCGTTCGGGTCGTATCGGCCGAAGCTCCAGAACTCCGCGCGATCGATCGTCGGTCTGCGATCGACGCAGAGCGTGACGCCCTGCCAGATCCCGCCGAAGTGCGGCTGGATGATCGGCAGGAAGCCCTGCGTGTTGTGGCCGACCTTTTCGTCGAGCTCGACTTCGAGGACATCCGAACCGTCGAACCGGAGCGTCGCGGCCGGCAGTTCGACCGCGAACGGCGTCCACCCGCCGAGATGGCGCCCCACCTCGACCCCGTTCACGAGCACCCGCGCCGCCGTCGCCGCCGCCGCAAACTCGACCCGCACCCGCGCGTCGCGCTGCTCCGGCCGCAGCGGCAACGTCCGCCGCAGCCACGCCACCCCGTCGAACTCGACGCCCAGCGCCGCCTCGAACGCACCCGGCACTGCCACCGTCTTGTCGTAGCGCAGCCCCGCCGCTGGCGTCGGCACGCCGATCTGCCACGCGCCGTCGAGCGACTCGCGCTGCTGGGCAGAGGTCGAAGTGGCCGCCCAAGCGAGGACCAGGCCGGCTCGGGCCATCGCATGCGTCCTCATGCTGGGACGATAGGACCGTGTCTCGTCGGGCTCACCCGAACACGGCGCCACCGTTGCGCCTTCACGTCGCGCGAAGCCACGTCGTCCTGCCGGCGTTGCGCGGCTCGAACCGGGAGTAGGTGCGCACCCGCCGCCCGTGGCATCCCCTTCCCGCGGCCTCGCCACGGCGTGGCGAAACCTTGCGGAGATCCACGGGTGTCGCTAGCTCCTGCGCCATCTTCAGGAGTTCTTCATGGTCGGGTCTCGGGTCGACTTCACCGCCGCTTGTCGGTCGCTCCCCCTTCCCGGTCGGACGGGGCGGCTCCTTCTCGCGCTGACGCTCGGCGCCACCGGCGCGAACGTCGCCGCGGCGGCGCCCGCGGCGCAGGCCGGCGACCCCGCCGTCGCCATGGCCGCCAAGCT
>VGYY01000330.1 GCA_016872815.1 Planctomycetota bacterium | reverse complement strand
CTCTGCCCCTCGGGGCGCAGGTGCCTGCGGCGCCCGCCTCCCCACCGGCTCGCTGCGTCCCGCCGCTGGCGATCCACCACCCCCCTCCGGCGCTGCCGGCCGTGGAGGCGGCGCTCGCGCAGGCGCTCGCGTGGCTGCTCGCCGCGCAGCGTCCCGACGGCAGCTACGGCGGTGGCGGCAACATGCTGCTGCACGAGTACTGGGCGAACGCCGAGGCCCACCGCAGCTGGCAGCTCGCCACCACCGGGCTCACGCTCGAGGCGCTGCTGCGCCATGGCGGCGAGGCGGACGCGACGCGCACGGCGGCAGGACGCGCGCTCGACTGGATCGTGCGCCACCACGACCTGCACCGCTGCGACGACTGGGACATCGACAACGTCTGGGGCTTGCTCTACGGCACCGAGGCGCTGGCAGCGGCGGCGGCGCATCCGTGGTTCGCGCGCGGACCGCGGCGGACGGCGATCGACGCGGCGCTGCGTCACCTGCTGGCGCGGATCGCGGCGTACCAGTCGCCCAACGGCGGCTTCGGCTACTACGCCGAGCAGATCGACGCCTGGCGGCCGCAGTGGGCGACCTCGTTCACCACCGCCGCGATGGTGCTGGCGATCGACCAGGCGCGCGCCGTCGGCGGCGAGTACCCGGCATCGGCGCTGGCGGCGGCACGGCGCGCGGTGGCACGCTGCCGGCTGCCCGACGGCGCCATGACCTACGACGTGATGGCGCTCCCGGCGCATGACAACGTGGTCGACGGGATCAACGCGGTGCGCGGCTCGCTCGGGCGCATCGCGGTGTGCGATCTGGCGCTGCTCGGGGCGCGCGGCGGCACCGGCGAGCCGCGACCGCCCGACACGGCGACGCTGGTGCGCGGCGTCGACCTCTTCTTCCGCCACCACGCCTACCTCGACGTCGCGCGGCTGCGCCCGACGCCGCACGAGGCCTACCACTGGAACTCGGGTTACTTCTGGTGCTTCGGCCACTTCTACGTCGGCGAGTTGCTGCCGCGGCTGCCGCCAGCCGAACGGCGCGATGCCGCCGGCAAGCTCGCCTTCGAGGTGATGAAGGCGCAGGAGCGCGACGGCTCGGTGTGGGACTACTGGTTCGCCGACAACACGCGGGCCTACGGAACGGCCTACGCGGCGATGGCGCTCGGACGGGCGCGCGACGCGCTGGCGGCGGCGGCCGAGTAGCGCCGCCCGCGCAGTTGCACGGTCAGCCGCCTGCGACCTTCTCGATCCGGTGGCGGCGCAACGGATAGCGGCGCACCACGAGGTCGTCGCTCGATTCGACCTCGAGCAGCGCGTCGCGACCGCGCCCGGTCACCCGCACGACCCGTCCGAGCCACCGGCCGTCGACGCGGACGAAGTCGCCGCGCGCCAGCACCGGCGCCCCCTCCGCCGCGGCCGCCAAGGCCGGATCGACGGCGCTGCCTGCCGCCGCCATGCGCGGCAGCTCGCGCCGGAGCCACGCCTCGGGGTCGCTACAGCGATCGCAGGCACCGCACGGTCCATCCGATGCGGGCTGGCCGAAATGGCGGGCGAGGCCGGCGCGGCGGCACCCCGGTGCGCGCACCCACTCGACCACCTGCTGCAGCCGCACCAGGTCGCGCTGCAGCTTCTCGGCGCCGAGCTCCGCCGGTTCGTCGCCCGGATCGAGCGGCCGGATCACTCGGGCCCGCCCCGACGCGACGTCGCCCTCGATCACGCCGAGCGCCGCGAGCCAGGCGAGGCAGGTGTCGATGCGGCCGTCGTGGCCGCGGCGCCCGCCGACCGCGACCGTGAGCGACTCGCGATCGAACCCCGCGCCGCGCGCGGCCTGCTCGGCGAGGAAGCTCGCCACCGCCCGGAACAGCCGCCGATCGGGATTCGCGGCGCGGACGAACTCGAGCTGGATGGCGAGGTCGTCCTCGACGTAGAGCAGCTCGCAGAAGCTCGGCTCGCCGTCGCGACCGGCGCGGCCAATCTCCTGCCACAGCTCCTCGAGGCTGCCGGGCAGCTGGTGATGCAGCAGGAAGCGCAGGTCGGGCTTGTCGATGCCCATGCCGAACGCGCGGGTCGCCAGCACCCGCTGCGCGCCCGGCTGCTGGAAGCGGCGGTGCATGGCGCGCCGCTCGTCGCGCGACAGGTCGCCGTGATAGACCAGCGTGCGCTGGCTGCGGCGCAGCAGTTCGTCCTCGAGCTGGTGGAGGTCGCGGATCAGCGTCGAGTAGACGATGCCGGCGCCGGGCAGGCGGGCGAGGCGCCCGGCGATGCGTTCGACCTTGGCGGCGCCATCCGCGAGTTCGGCGGCGGCGAGGAACAGGTTCGGTCGCTCGAGCCCGCGGACATCGACCTGCGGATCGCGCAGCGCGAGCCGCTCGCGGATCTCCGCGGCGACGGCCGGCGTCGCGGTGGCGGTCAGCGCGATCGTCGGCGGCCGACCGAGCCGCTCCCGGATGCGGCCGACGCGGCCGTACTCCGGCCGGAAGTCGTGCCCCCACGCCGAGATGCAGTGCGCCTCGTCCACCGCGAGCAGGCCGATGCGGCGACCCGCCAGCGCGGCGACGAACGGCTCGCTGCGGAAGCGCTCCGGCGTGACGTAGAGCAGCCGCGTGCGTCCGGCGACGAAGTCGGCGGTGCGAGCGTCGCGTTCGGCGCGATCCAGCAGCGAGTGGACCGCGGACGCGGCGATCCCGCGCGCGCGCAGCGCCGCCACCTGGTCGTCCATCAGCGCGATCAGCGGCGAGAGCACCAGCGTCGGGTCGGGCAGCAGGAGCGCCGGCAGCTGGAACAGCAGCGACTTGCCGCCGCCGGTGGGCCAGACCACCAGCGCATCGCCGCCCGCGAGCAGGTGCTCGACGATGCGGCGCTGACCCGGCCGGAAGGCGGACCGGCCGAACCGTTCCCGCAGCAGCGTCGCCAGCGGATCGGCGGCCGGATCGGCCGACCGGTCGGCGGCAGCGGGATCGCGGTCGAGGGGGGCGTCCATTACTGCCGATATGGTGCGGCAGCGAGGAAGCCGCGTCCATGAGCGATTCGAGCTACGAGGTCCGCCCCTACCGCGCCGGCGACGAGCACGGGCTGATCGAGCTGTGGAACACGGTCTTCGGCGAGGGGGCGGAGCGGTTCGAGCCGCGGACTCTGGCGCAATGGCGCTGGCTCTGGGCCGACAATCCGCTCGGCCGGCAGATCATGCTGGCGGTGGCGGCGTCGGGACAGGTGATCGCCCACTATGGCGCCCTGCCGGCACGGATCGCCTGTGGCGGCTCGATCCACGTCTCGGCGCAGATGATCGACTCGATGGTCCACCCCGACTGGCGGCGCGGACTGCAGCGCGAGGGCGTGTTCCTGCGGACGGCGCGGGCGTTCTTCGATGCCTGGGCGCACCTGCCGGAGAACGGCGTCCACTACGGCTTCCCGAACCGCCGCGTCTATCCGATCGGGCGGCGCTACCTGAAGTACACCTCCTTCATCGAGCCGGTGCCGGTGATCTTCCGCAACTTCTTCGAGGACGCCGACGATGCCGCGGTCGGCCGCGACCACGCCGACGCGGGGACGGCCGTCGCGATCGAGCGGTTCGGCGCCGAAGCCGACGAACTCTGGGGCCGGCTGGCGCCGCGCTACCCCTTCGCCCACGTGCGCGATCGGACCTACCTCGCGTGGCGCTACGACGGCTGCCCGTGGCTCCCCTACCGCCGTTTCCTGCTGCGCGGTCGCGCCGGCGAGCTGCGCGGCTACCTCGTCGTGCGCGAGCGCTGGCAGGGCCTGCCGATCCTCGCGCTGACCGACCTCCTGGTCGACCCCGACGACGCCGGCGCCGTCGCGCTGGCGCTGCGCG
>VGYY01000329.1 GCA_016872815.1 Planctomycetota bacterium | reverse complement strand
CGTCGGCTCCGGTTCGGTCGACCGCACGCCCTCGACCGCCGCCTCCGCCGCCTCCGCCGCGTCCGCCGCCTCCGCCGCCGCGGCCGGAGCAGGTTCCGGCCACTCGAGCGCCAGCACGCCGGACGGCTCGAGCGGAGCGCGATCCGGTTGCGGGATCTCGCCGAGCAGCGACTGCACCAGCCAGGCGACCGCCAGCAGCAGGACCGCTGCCAGCGCCAGCAGGCCATACCGCTCGAGGTCGCCCGGTGCGGTCCAATCGAGCTTCACCTTGCGCCGAGCACTCATCGCGTCACTCCCGCCCGATCAGCGTCCGCCAGCGCCGTCGCCGGCAGGTCCGCAGCGGGCAGCAGCGGCTCGTCCGCTTCCTCGGGGCCGAGGCGCGGATGGGTCGAATCGGCGTGGCGGGCGCAGGCCAGCAGCAACCCGATGCCGACGCAGAGCATGGTCAACGAGCTGCCGCCGCTCGACACGAACGGCAGCGGGAGGCCCTTGACCGGCGCCCAGTGCACGGCGACGAAGACGTTCATCAGCGCCTGGATCGCGATGGCGATCAGCACGCCGGCCGCGACGAAGAAACCGAAGCGATGGCGGATCCCCAGCAGCAGGCGCCGCCCGCTCCACAGCAGCAGCGCCAGCAGCAGCAGTACCGACAGCGTGCCGAGGAAGCCGAGCTCCTCGCCGATCACGGAGAGGATGAAGTCGTTCTCGCCCTCGGCCAGGAAGAAGAGCTTGTGGCGGCCGGCGCCGAGTCCGACGCCGGTCAGCCCGCCGACCCGCAGCGCCGACTCGGCGAAGTCGACCTGCGTCGGCAGCCCGCTGGTGGCGGCGGCTGCCTCGCCGAAGTGGTGGTCGGCGAAGGCACCGATCCGGCGGAAGATGTACTCGGTCCGCGGGTTCAGCCAGAGGAACAGCAATGCGACCGGGAGCCCGAGGACGGCCAGCAACCCGAGGTGGTGGATGCGCGCGCCGGCCAGCAGCAGCAGCAGGAAGCCGAGCGTCGCCAGCAGGAGCGACGTGCCGAAGTCGGTCTGGAGCAGGATCAGTCCTGCCGGCAGCAGCACGCGGACGACGCCCGGGAGGAAGGTGCGGCGGAAATCGGCGCCGACGTCCTTCACCTCGGCGACCCATGCCGCCAGCGAGAGCACCAGCGCCAGCTTGGCGATCTCGGACGGCTGCAGCGCGAACCCGATCATCTGCTCGGTGTTCAGCCAGCGGCGCGATCCGTTGATCAGCACGCCGATCCCGGGCACCAGCACCAGCGCCAGCAGCACGAGCGACAACCACCAGACCGGCTGCGCCAGGCGCGCCACCAGCGCCGGGTCGATCCGCGACGCGGCGAACAGCAACCCGATCCCGACCAGCACCTTGAGGCCGTGGGTGAACAGCGGCCGCAACGGCGAGCCGCCGGTGCCGGTGCCGCTCGCCTCGACCGCGGTGGCGCTGAACACCATCACGACGCCGAGCGCCAGCAGCGTCAGCACCGATGCCAGCAGCAGGAACACCGAGCGGTCGAACTCGCTGCGCGAGGGCGGCGTGGTCGGCGTTGCCATCAGCGCACCACCAGCGTCGCCAGCCCGACCAGCGCGCACAGGCCGGCCACGATCCAGAGGCGGATGACGATCTTGACCTCGTGCATGCCGCCGAACTGGAAGTGATGGTGCAGCGGTGCGCAGCGGAAGATCCGCTTGCCGCGGCTCTTGAAGGAAGCCACCTGCAGGATCACCGAGAGCGCCTCGGCGAAAAACACGCCGCCGACGATCGGCAGCACCAGCTCCTGGCTGGTGGCACAGGCGATGTAGCCGAGCAGGCCGCCGAGCGCGAGCGAGCCGGTGTCGCCGAGGAACACCTGCGCGGGATGGGCGTTGAACCAGAGGAAGGCGACGCCGGCGCCCGCGAGCGCCGCCGCCACCACCGCCATCTCCTCCGCCCCGTCCACGTGCGCGATCACCAGGTCGGAGGCGATGTCGGAGCGACCGACCGCGTAGGCGAGGATGGCGAACGCGGCGGCGGCCAGCACGATGCAGCCCGGCGCGAGGCCGTCGAGTCCATCGGTGAGGTTCACCGCATTGCTGGTGCCGACCATGATCAGGGTGCAGGCGATCGCCCAGGGCCAGCCGCCCCCCGCCGAGAGGTCGAGCGACCAGGAGGTGAACGGCACGTCGAGCGACAGCAGCGGCCGCAGCGCCGCGGCATCGCCGGACGTGCCGCGGACGGTGGTCAGCAGCGCGTAAGCGAGCGCCGCCGACACCGCCACCTGCAGCGCCATCTTGCCGCGCGCCGAGATGCCGCTCTTGCGACCGTCGGGGCGCCGCATGCGGGTCAGCTTGAGCACGTCGTCGATCGCGCCGATCAGGCAGAAGCCGATCGCGCCGAGCAGCGCGTGCAGCACCAGCGGGTTGCGCAGGTCGCCGAACAGCGCGAGCGCTCCGCCGACCGCCGGCAGGAACAGCACGCCGCCCATCGTCGGCGTGTCCTTCTTGCCCTTGCTCATCTCGGCGAGCTGGGCCGAGTCGAGTTTCTCGACGGTGTCGCCCGTGCGCATCCGCCGCAGCAGGCGCACCACGATCGGCCCGCACAGGAGCCCGATGGCGCAGGCGACCGCGCCCGCCGACGCCGTGCGCAGGACGACCTGGGTCGCGACCTCAGCGGCCGGCATCGCCCGCTCCCGCGGCCAGCGCCTTGCGCGGCGCGAACGCGCGCTCGATGGCGCGGACCACCTGTTCCATCTGCATGCCGCGCGAGCCCTTCACCAGCACGAAGTCGCCGCGCTGCAGCAGCGGCACCACCAGCGCCGCCGCCCCGGCGCCATCGGCGCAAGTGAGGATCCGTTCGGCCGGCAGCCCGCGCGCCGCGGCACCCGCGGCGACCGCGTGCGCCTGCGCCCCCGCCGCCAGCAGCCACGCATCGGGCAGCAGGCCCATCAGCTCGCCGCACTTCCGGTGCAGTTCCGGCGACTGCGGACCGAGCTCGAGCATGTCGCCCAGCACCACGAACCGGCGGCCGACCGCGGCGGCCGGCATCGCGGCGAGCGTCCGCAGCGCCGCCTCCACCGACCCGGGATTCGCGTTGTAGGTGTCGTCGAGCAGCGTGACGCCGTCGAGGCGCAGCGGTGCGAGCCGCATCGGCGGCGCCTCGACGCGCCACAGCGCCGCGATGGCGTCCGCGAGCGGCACGCCGAGCGCGTCGGCGGCGGCGAGCGCGGCGAGCGCGTTGCCGACGTTGTGGCAGCCGCCGAGCGGGACATAGGTCCGCTGGCCGCGCAGCTTGAACACGAGGCGGCGGAAGTCGAAGCGGATGTCGACCGCGCGGAAGTCGGCGGGACGGCGGATGCCGAAGGTGACGACGCGCGCCCGCGTGCGCGCGCGCAGCGTCGGCTCCGCCGGATCGTCGGCGTTCAGCACCGCCACGCCATGCGGCGGCAGCGCCTCGAGCAGCGCGCCCTTCTCGCGGACGACGCCGTCGAGGTCTCCGAGGAACTCGATGTGCGAGTGGCTGCAGTTGGTGATGATCCCGACCTCGGGCCGCGCGAGGTCGGCCAGCGCGGCGATCTCGCCGGGATGGTTGGTGCCGATCTCGAGCACGGCGAAGCGCGTCGCCGGCTCGATCGAGAGCAGCGTCAGCGGCAATCCGACGTCGTTGTTGAAGGACTTGCGCGAGGCGACGGTCGGCCCGGCGGCCGAGAGCGCCGCGCGCAGCAGCTCCTTGGTCGTGGTCTTGCCGTTGCTGCCGGTCACGGCGACGCGCCGCGCGCCGCAGCGCGCCGCATGCCAGCGGCCGAGCCGGCCGAACGCGCGCCGCACGTCGTCGACCTCGACCAGCGCCATTCCGGC
>VGYY01000328.1 GCA_016872815.1 Planctomycetota bacterium | reverse complement strand
GGTGCCGGCGCGCTCGCCCGTCAACGGCTTCGCTGCCGCGCAACTCCATCGTTCCTCCGCCACGTTGCGCGGCGTCGCCTTCGTCGCGGCCGGGATCGACGCGCCCGCCTGCGGCGCGCTCGCCGCGCGCGCTGCGGCGCCGGTCGGCGTCGGTTTCGAGCAGATCGCCTGCGTGCCGCTCGGTCCAGCCGGGACCGCCGGGGACAAGGAGACGCCAGCGCCCTGGCTCGCCGCCGCCGACGCGCCGCGGCTCGGGCAGCTGCCGGAGGCGCTCCGTCTCCGCGGTGAGCCGGTCGCCGCCGCGACCACGCGCGGCATCGTCGAGGGGCAGCTCGTCAGCATCTGGGCGCTGGCGACCGGCCGTCTCCCGCCACGCGGCCGTGGCGCGCTCCGCATCACGCTGCTGACCGACGCCTGGCTCGCCAGCGCGACGCTCGACCAGCTGCTGCACGACGCGGTCGCGCCGGTGGTCGCGCAGGTCGCCGGCGTCGCCGCGCCGCTGGCGGACGACGGATTGCTCGCGCTGGCGAGCGGCGTCGCGGGGGCTGCGACGCTCTCGCCCGACTCGCTCGGCTTCGACGCGCTCCGCGTGGCGACGGCGGCGCTGACGCAAGCGCTGACGCGCGACCTGCTCGCGCGGGCGCTCGCGCCGGCCGAGGCGCGCCTGGTGCAGATCAGCGTGGTCGGCGCGCGCGATGCGGCGCAGGCGATCGCGGAGGCGGAGGCGCTGGCGGCGGCGAACGACCTCGCGGAGCGCCTCGCGGCCGACCGTTCGGTGCGCCGCAGCAAGGATGGCCGCCAGCTCGCGCTGGCCGTCGACCTGCGCTGCGGGACGGGCCAGGCGACGCGCTGGACCGCGGTATCTTCCGGCGCGGGGGCGCACGAGAGAGTCTGACCCGCTGGACGGTTCGGCCTTCGCGATCGGTGCCGCGTGCCTCGCGGTGGTCGTGGTGTCGTGCGGCAGCGGCGGCGGTCCGGACGACTCGCGCCTGCCGCCACGGTGGTGCGGACGGTTGGCGGCACTGGCCCTCCGCGACGTCGGCACTTTTCGTGAGTCGCCGGATGGCGCGAACCGCGTGAACGTCGCGCGCCGGCGGCGTTCATTGGGCGAACGGACGTATGCGGAATCGCCCGGGTGCAGGCTCCGTCGCACGGGACGACGCGTCGTGAGAGGGTTCGTTGTCGTCGAATCCTGCGATGGCATTCGCCACGAGCGGTTGGGGCTGTATCCGATTCGCCCACGTGCGGTGGTAGGGATGCCGCGCGGGGAACCTCCTGCGCCCCTCGATCGACAGTGCCGATCGGGGGGCGTCTTTGCCTCCAGTTCACAATTGCTTTACGCCGATTGGCGTGGACGTTGCTAATCCATGGGCATCGCAGTCGGCGACCGGGGTGCTCCCCGGACGACCCGCCGCGAGGCCCTCCAAGAACTGGACGACTTGGCGCTGCGCATCGGGCGCCGTGCCAGGACGACCGGGATGGGCGAGATCGGCGCGCAAGGTGCGCGTCGGTCGCAAGTGAAGTCTGGAGATTGCGTGAACGGAAGTGTGAACAAGAAGGAGAACTCGCTGAAGTCCTGGAACCCGCCCCCGCGGCCGGTCTCCAACCGCTGACGAAGTGAGTGCTGCCCGCGCCGGCCGGTGCCCCAAGGGGCGCCCGCCGGCGCAGGGCTTCCGAGGCTGCGCCGGTCGCGCGCCTCCGAACTGGTGTCCGGTCCGTTCACCGCGCCCAATCGTCGGCGCGAATGAAGCACGAGAACGCACGCAGGAGAAAGTCCGTCCTGAGGGCGGCGCTGCGCAGCGCGTGGTGGGTGATCCCGTCCCTCGTCGCGACGGCGGCGATGGCCGGCGCGACCCGACGCGCGGACGACGGCGGCGAGCCGGCGGCGGGCAGCGACGCGGCACGGCAGCGCGAGCTCGCGCTGCACGGCAGGTGGAGCGCGGCGTTCGCCGGATTGCCGGCGGAGCTGTGGCGCGTGTTCACCGACCCGGCGGAACTCACCCTGCCGGAGTGAGCGCCGGTTCCGGCGCGATCAAGGCGGCGGCGCGTCAGCGCGACTCGGCGAGGAAGGCGACGAGGTCGGCGATCTCCTGCGCGGTGAGGCCGGTGGCCACGTTGTCGGGCATCAGCGACAGCTTCGAGCGGCGCTTCGACTGCACCTCGGCGGCGGCGATCGTCCGGCGCGCGCCGCTCGCCTCCTTCAGGATCAGCGGATCGCCGTCGGCCAGCAGGAAGCCCGACACGATGTCGCCCGAGCGCAGCGTGACCAGCCACGGCTCGTAGCCGAACGCGATCGCCGCGCTCGGATGCACCAGCGCGTCGAGCAGCGCCGCGCGGTCGTACTTTGCGCCGATCACCGACAGCGCCGGGCCGACGTCGCCGCCGCGCTCGCCGTGGCCGTGGCACTTCGCGCAGCCGGCACGGTCGCTGAAGAAGAGGTCGCGGCCGCGCGCGCCATCGCCGGCGATCTTCAGCAGCTCGGCGTCGCTCGGCAGCGCACCGCCGTCGGCGGCGAGCCGCGGGAACGACTCGCTGGCGAGCGCACGCACCGCCAGCTCCGGATGGCGCAGCAGCCCCGGCGCCACCGCCGCGCGCAACTCGGCATCGAGCGCCCCGGCCGCGGCGAGCTCGATCAGCAGCAGCCCCGCCTCGGGCCGCTCCACCAGTGCACGCGCCAGCCGCAGCCGTTCGGCGCGCGGGGTCGCGCCATCCCGCAGCCGATCGCGTTCGGCCAGCAGTCTCGCGCGAGCCGCGACGACGGCGGGGTCGGCCGCGCCGCCGGACGCCTCCGCACCGCCGTCCGGCGCCGAGCCCAGCTGGACGGCGAAGCGCAGCGACGTGCGCGCGCCCGGCTGATCGACACCGCCATCGTCGAGGGCGACCTTCGCCGTGAAGCGTTCGTGCCGTCCGGGCGGCAGCAGGAATCCCAGCTCCGAGTTCGCGTGGACGCCGAAGCCTCGCTCGCGTCGCTGCGCCCCCACCTGCAGCGGGCCGCCGCCGGCGTTGCGGTCGATGCCGAGGCTGCCCCAGCCGATCGACGCCACCAGCGGCGCGAGCGTCGTCAGCGGCACCGACTCGCGCGTGCCATCGGCGCGCAGCGGACCGTGCAGCGTCGGCTCGAGCCAATCGGCCCAATCGTGCGAGTTGCCGTCGCCGCCATCGTCCACCACCAGCCAGAGCATCTGCGCACCGCGCAGCTCGACGTCGACCTCGCGGAGGCTGCCCCTCGCCGCGCCGCCGTGCAGCACCTCGCTCTGCCACGCCGCCGCGCCGCGCGCGAGCGCCAGCCCGCCCCGCTGCGAGAGCCAGGCCGCGGCCTGCGCGCGGACGTCCTCCGGCCCGTGCGTCAGCAGCTCGAACAGCGCCGTCGCCCCGCGTGCCGGGTCGGGCACGAAGGCCAGCGCGTCGAGCGCCTGGCGGCGTGCCGCGCCGGAGAGAGCGTCGGCGCGCGCTCGCACCACCAGCGCATCGAGCGCCGCACGCGGGTGCAGCCGCCACGCGATCGCCGCGAACCGCGCGCTCCACTGCACCGGCACGTCGCCGAGAGCCGCCACCAGATCGGGCCACACCGCCGCCTCGATCCCGGCGCAGGAGGCGCCGAACGCCTCGAGCTCGAAGCGGTCGGCAGGATCGAGTTCGCGCGCCAGCGCGACAACGACTTCGCGGCGGTGATGCGACGAGACGCCGCGCATCGCCAGCGCGACCTCGCGCCTGAGCGCGGCCGAGCCGGCCGCGACCAGGCGCAGGGCAAGCGCGACGCCGGCTTCGCTGCCCCAATCGGGCGGCGCCGCCCGCAGCGCCACCAGCGTGCGCAGGTCGGCGCTCGCGCTGTCGCGCCACTCGCGCACGATCGTAAGCGCCGGCT
>VGYY01000327.1 GCA_016872815.1 Planctomycetota bacterium | reverse complement strand
CCGCGCGCCGGCATCGCGCAGGTCGAGCGGCGGCCGGTCCGCGCGCGCCAGCGCCGGGTCGAGTTCGAACCCGGCGAGCAGCGCCACCAGCCGCCGCAGCGCCGCCTCCGGTTCCTCGTGCGCGCGCCACTCCCCCTCGAGCAGCAGACCGAGTCGCGCCAGCTCGAGCGCGTCGGCGACCACCATCGAGTCGGGGTAGAGCCACGCGAACGCGAGCGGCAGCGCCACCCAGTCGGCCGGCGGCGAGCCCGGCGGCGGCAGCGCCCGCGGATGCTCGATCAGCCACAGCGTGTCGCCGCGCGCCACCGCCGCCGCGATGGCCGGCGAGAGGCGCGCGTCGACGGCGGCCGTTGGACGCGGCGGCCCGCCGCGGTTCACAGCCGCACGTACTCGAATTCGAACGGCTTGCCGTCGACGCCGCGCGCCGGGGCCGAGGTCCAGCTGGCGATCTTCCCGACCTGGTGCACCGGCACCATGATGCTGCGCAGGAACGCCATGTCGGCCTCGCTCGGCAGCCACTGGTCGCGCTTCGCGGCGAGTTCCTCGGCGGTGATGAGGTTGCCCTGCGGATCGAAGCTGTGACGTGAATACTCGCCCTGGTGGCGGTGGAACCGGCGCGACGGCAGCGTGAGGCGCTCCTCGACGCCGAGCTTCTCGAGCTCGTGATTCCAGCGCCGCAGTGCGCGCTCGCAGTCCTCGACGTAGTCGTCGCGCAGCACCTCGTTCAGTGCGTTGCGCAACGGCACCTCCTTGTTGGAGAGCCGTCCGCCTTCGACCACCGGCACGACCTTCATCTGGCCGAGCGCGGAGTGCTCCTCGCGGCGCTCCTCCTGATAGCGCCCCTTGAGCGACGCCGCGAAGAAGTCGGCCGAGTTCGACGAGATCTCGCCGCCGAAGAGGTCGAGCGAGTACGTGTACCAGAAGTTGATGATGCGCTGGAGCGTGCCGAGGTCGACGCCGCCGAGGCTGCGCACGTCCTTGCCCGGGTTCGCCTTCATCAGCTCGGCGGTGCGACGCACCACGCGCATCAGGCCGGTCTCGCCGACCGAGAGGTGGTGCGCCTCCTCGGTCAGCATGAAGCGGCAGGTGCGCGCCAGCGGATCGAAGCCCGATTCCGCCAGCGACGCCAGCTGATACTTGCCGTCGCGGTCGGTGAACATCGTGAACGCGTAGAAGCTGATCCAGTCGTTGCACGGCTGGTTGAACGCGCCGAGGATGCGCGGCTTGTCGGGATCGCCCGAGCGGCGGCGGAGCAACTCGTCGGCCTCCTCGCGCCCGTCCTTCCCGAAGTACGCCTGCAGCAGGTAGACCATCGCCCAGAGGTGGCGCCCCTCCTCGACGTTGACTTGGAACAGGTTGCGCATGTCGAGCAGGCTCGGCGCGGTGAACGCGAGGCGACGCTGCTGCTCGACGCTGGCCGGCTCGGTGTCGGCCTGGGTCACGATGATCCGGCGCAGGATGTTGCGGAACTCGCCGGGGACCTCCTGGAAGGCCGGCTGGCCGATGTGGTCGCCGAAGTGGATCTTGCGGTCCGGCGTCGGGTCGGCGAGGAAGATGCCCCAGCGGTACTCCGGCATCTTCACGTAGTCGAAGTTCGCCCAGCCGTCGGCGTCGACCGAGATCGCCGTCCGCAGGTACACGTCCTTGTCCTGCGCCATCGCCGGCCCCATCTCCTGCCACCACGACAGGTAATCGGGCAGCCACGACTCGAGCGCGCGCTGCAGCCGCTTGTCGCCGCCGAGGTTGACGTTGTTGGGGATGCGGGCGAAGCGGTCGACGGTCGACATGGCGGTTCCTCTTCCGATGCGGAGGGTCGGGTGCGGCAGGTCAGGTGCGACGGTAGTCGAAGACGGGGCGCTCGGGCCGACCGTAGAGCGAGAGCGCGCCCTCGTCTCCGGTCGAGTTCGGCCGGGTGAAGATCCAGTTCTGCCACGCCGAGAGGCGGCCGAAGATCTTGGTCTCCATCGACTCGGGGCCGGCGAAGCGCAGGCTCGCCTCCATCCCGGTCAGCGCGTCGGGCGACATCGCGGCGCGTTCCTCGACGGCGACGCGCACCTCGTCGTCCCAGTCGATCTCGTCGGGCGCGAAAGTGACCAGCCCGAGTTCTTCGGCCTGCTCGGCGTCGACCGGCTCGCGGATGGCGGCGGCCGCCTTCGCCCGCTCCGGCGCGCCGAGGAAGCGGCACTCGAGCCGGGTGAGCCCGTGGCTCATGCGGTACGCCCCGCCGTTCATCGCCGTCAGCTGCAGTTGCACCGGCCGCGCCGGGTCCTGCAGCATGTAGGAGCGGTCGGCGGCCAGCGCCAGCTCGAACAGCGTCCCGGCGAAGCAGCTGCCCGGCTCGATCAGCGCGAAGAAGCTGCGCCCGGTGACGTCGAGGCGGCGAAGCACGCGCCCGATCAGGACGCGCGTCTCCTTCACCAGCCAGTGCGAGGCGTGCGCGTCGAGCATCGCATCGACGGCGGCGACCTTCGCCGCATCGCCCGCGGTCTTCAGCACGACCAGGCCGACCTGGTCGAAGCCGAAGCGCAGCTGCAGCAGCGCGTCGTCGAGCTCGCGGAAGCACTGGATCGCCCACGCCTTGCAGCCGCGCGCCACGAGCGCGGCGCCGTCGGTCGGCTCGGCGCCCTTCGGCGCGTGCACGGTCAGCGTCGCGACGCGCGACTTGGCGTCCACCTGCAGCGTCACGTGCTCCCAGCGCAGCGTGTCGCCGTCGACCGTCGCCCGGATCGGGTCGAGCGTGATGCCCTTCGCCGCCCGCGGCGGCGCCGCCGCGGCCACGATCTGCGCCACCCGCTCCTGCACCTTCTGCTCGAAGCGGCTGCGCGAATGGACGGCGTCGACGAGGCCGCTCTTCAGCGCCTTGGCGCCACGGAAGCCCTCGGCCACCGTGCAGAAGACGTCGGCGACGTCGCGCCGGATCTTGCGCTTGTCGACCAGGCGGGTGAGCCCGCCGGTGCCCGGCAGCACCGCCAGCAACGGCGTCTCCGGGAAACTCACGGCCGAGCTGCCGTCGTCGATCAGGTGGATCTCGTCGCAGGCGATCGCCAGCTCATAGCCGCCGCCCGACGCCGTGCCGTTCAGCGCGGCCAGCGTCCGCACGCCCGACTCGCGCGCGAACTCCTCGAGCCCGATCCGCGTCTCGTTGGTGTACTTGCAGAAGTTGACTTTGAATGGGTGCGAGCTGCTCTGCAGCATGTAGATGTTCGCGCCAGCGCAGAAGATCTTGTCGCGCGTCGAAGTGACCAGCAGGCAGCGCACCTGCGGCTGCTCGAAGCGCAGGCGCTGGATCGCGTCGGCCAGCTCCATGTCGACGCCGAGGTCGTAGCTGTTCAGCTTGAGCGGATAGCCCGGCCGCCAGGGCTTCTCCTCCACCACGTCCATCACCAGGCGCGCGACGGCGCCGTCGACGGTGAGCTTCCAGTGGGTGTAGGCGGCGGGATGGCGGTTGAAGTCGATCGTTTCCATGGGGCGGGCAAGGTAGCGCGCGCGGCTTCCCGCGACAAGCAGTATGTTGCTCATGACTGTTGACAGAATCGAGGAATGCGAGCACTATAGTTCCCATGACGCGCCCTCCCACCGCCCGTCCCGAGCGAGCCCGCCGCCTGCGCCGACCGCCGGCACGCACGGCGACGGACGACTTCAGCGACCTCGCGCGCGCGCTCGGCGAGCGGGTGCGCTCCGCCCGCTCGGCCGGCGCCAGGACCGTGGCGCAGCTCGCCGCCGCCGCCGGTCTGTCGCGCCGTTTCCTCACCGACGTCGAGCTCGGCAAGGCGAACGTCTCGCTGCAGGGATTGGCCCGCATCGCCGCGGCGCTGCGGCTGCCGCTCGCCGTGCTGCTCGACGCGCCGGCCGGCGCCGGCGCCGCGGCCGGAG
>VGYY01000326.1 GCA_016872815.1 Planctomycetota bacterium | reverse complement strand
GATCCACGAGGGGTTGGCCAAGGTGGTCGCCGACCGGAGCCTCGGCGAGGCGCCGCCGTTCGACGATCAGGTGGCGCAGAACTGGCGCGACTGGTTCGACAAGCACGGCTCCAAGCTGCCGGCGCGACTCGGCAAGCTGGGGAGCGCGCCGATCACGACGACCGGGAACTGACCCCCGGCGCGGCGTCCGCAGCGGCGACGCAGCACTCCGCTCCGCGCAGCCAGCGACACAGCGGCACCGCCGGATTCAGGTGGGCGCCCGAGCGGTCCCCCACCGCCTCGATCATCGCCAGCACGACCACGCCGAAAGCCAGCGCCACGGCGACGTGACCGATCGCGCCGCCAGCGTGACTCGGTCATGGTCGCACTCCACCGCGATCTCGAACCGCCGATTCATGCAGAACTCCCCGTGCCGGCAAGCGCGCCGACACGGGGAGCTTCAGGTTGCACCGCCCCACCGCCGGTCGCAGGCGGCAGGGCGGCCCGAGGAGGGATCCGCTCAGAACGCGTACTGCCAGCGCATCTGCGCGACGGTCACGTTGCCGCCCGAACCGAACGCCGGATCGAGGTCGTCGAGGTCGATGCGGGAGAGGTCCCACATCACCTTGGCATTGGCGTTCAGGTACCAGTTGAGGCCGAGCGTCACGGATTCGAGCTCGCCGCCCTGCACGCCGCCGTTCGCCTCGCTGCCTTCCGACAGGTCGATGGTCGACCAGCGCAGCGCCAGCTCCCACGCGCCCATCCCGCCGTTGTCGAAGGCGTTGGACCACGGCTTCGGGTTCTGGAAGGTCGCTTCGGCCGTCTTGTAGCGCCGCGCCTCGCCGGTCAGCATCCAGGAGCCCTGCAGGTACCAGCCGCTGAACTCGGGGTGGTCGAGCGCGGATCCGGAATTCATGTCGGTGCGGGCGCGCATGTATTCGCCCTGCAGCGACCACTTGTTCCAGACCGCCGCGAGCTCGGTGCCGCAACGCCAGTCGACGTCGGCCTCCTTCATCGCACCCGAGTTGACGAAGTTCCCGAACAGGTCCACCTCGGGCTTGGCGGCGTAGGTCACGCTCTCGCTGCCGCGCCCCGCCGGCTTGCGCCGCGTCACCGCGGCGCCGACGTGGACCAGCTTCTTCCCCTCGGCGGCGTAGTACGGCGTCCCGGCGACGCGCGCGGTGAAGTTGTAGGCGCCGTCGCCGGTGGCAACGCTGTTGTCGGAGGCGTCCTCCCGAAACGCGCCGACCGCCCAAGTCACCCGCTCGACCGCCTTGCCGTCGGAGTCGAACTTGAAGTTCTTCCAGAACAGGAAGCCCGGGTTGCGGTTCGGGGCGAAGGCGTTCGAGATCGCCGAGCGCTCGATGAAGGTCGAGTCGTTGCTGGAGGTCATCGCGTCGAGGCCGAACGGCTCGTACATGTGGCCGAAGCGGAAGTTCGGGATCCAGTCGCCGAGGTTGATCAGGCCGCCGTAGACGTCCTTGTGGCCGACCGTGCCCTTGGCGAAGTCGTACTGCCACTTGAACTCGAAGTGCTGGTACATCGTGCCCGACAGGTAGAGCCGGGCGCGGCGCAGCTCGAAGCCGTCCTCGAGCGGGCCGATCAACTTCGACTTGGTCTGGTCGTTGGCGTCGCCGTCGAAGCGCCTCGACTCCTCGAGGCTCTCGTCGCCCTCGTTCCACTGGCTCTCGAAATGGATGCGACCGCCGATCTTGAGGTCGAACTTGCTGTCGGGCGAGGTGAGCCGGAGCCCGTCCTTCCACTGCACCCGCAGCAGGTCACCGGCGGATTGCCGGTCCTCGATCGACTGGAGCCGCTCGTTCAGCGCTTCGAAGCGCAGCTTGAGCTCCTCGGCATCCTGCGCCTGGGCGGTCAACGCCAGCAGCGGCAGTGCGGCGCCACCCATCACGCCCCTCTTCGAACCACGCGGGTTCTTCATTCCGTGTGCTCCTCGCAAAGGTTGCTGAAACCAACGGCGAGAAGGTAGACGGCCCGCGTGAAGGAACCGGGAAGGCCGGGTGAAGCGAGGAGACGGTCCGGCCTATTGCGCGCGGGCGCGGGTCAATCGGAGGTGGCGGATCACCTCGCCGTCGACGAGGAAGACCACGTCCTCGGCCACGTTGGTGGCGTGGTCGGCGATCCGCTCGAGATGGCGCGAGACCGACAGGAGCGAGACGGCGCGCTCGACCGTGGCCGGGTCGCTCTTCATCGTCTGCTGCAGTTCGGCGAACCGGCGGCGGTTCTCCTCGTCGACCTCGCGATCCTCGAGACAGACGCGGCGCGCCAGCTCGACGTCGCGCTCGACCAGGGCGTCGATGCACTCGTGCACCATCTTGCGCACCCGCTCCGCCATCCGCCGGAAGTCCTTGGCAACGGCGAGCGGCGGCTGGTCGCACAGGGTCGCCGCCCGCTCGGCGATGTTCTTGGCGAGGTCGCCCATCCGCTCGAGGTCGTTGTTCACCTTGAGCACGCTGATGATGAAGCGCAGGTCGGTCGCGACCGGCTGGTGCAATGCCAGCATCTTGAGGCACTCGTCCTCGACCTCGAGCTCCTTGCGGTCGATGTCGTCGTCGCCCTTCAGCACCTGCTCGGCGAGGTCCTTGCGCCGATCGACGACGGCGCTGATCGCCAGGTCGGTGGCCTGCTCGACCATCCCGCCCATCGTCAGCAGCTGTTGCTTCAGGACCTCGAGGTCGCGCTGCAGGTGCTTGGTCACGACGCCTTCTCCTCCTCCGTCCTCGCCGCGGGCACGGCGAAGCGTACGCGAAAGGTGCTGCCGCGGCCCGGCCAGCTGTCGAGTTCGACGCTGCCGCCGTTGGCCTCGACCAGATGCTTGACGATCGACAACCCGAGTCCGGTGCCGGGGACGTCGCGGGTGCGCGCCTTGTCGACCCGGTAGAAGCGCTCGAACACGCGCGCCTGCTCGGCCGCCTCGATGCCGGGGCCGTCGTCGGCCACCTCGAGCACGCCGACGCCGCCCTCGCTCAGGGTGCGCACGGTGACGCGGCCGCCGGCGGGCGTGTACTTCAGCGCGTTGTCGATCAGGTTGTCGAGCACCTGCTCCAGCGCCAGCGGATCGACCAGCGCCAGGGCGGGCGCGAGTTCCGCGACGAGGTGGAGCGGCTTGCGTTCTGCCGGCCCGGCGAAGCGCTCGACGGCCCGCGCGGCCGGTTCGGCCAGGTCCTGGACGTGGCGCGCCGGAGCGTCGGCCTCGGCGCGCGCCAGTTGCAGGAGATCGGTGGCGAGGTCGGCCAGGCGCTGGACGTGGCCGCCGAGCTTGCCGAGGAAGCGGCGATGACGGTCGGGGTCCATCCCGGGGTCGTCGACCAGCGTCTCGACCAGGCCGCGCATCGCCGCCAGCGGCGTCTTCAGCTCGTGCGACACGTTGGCGACGAAGTCGCGGCGCACCGTCTCGAGCCGGCGCAGTTCGGTCACGTCGAGCAGCGCCGCCACCGCGCCGCCCGACGGCAGCGAAGCCGCGCGCACCAGCAGCACGCGCTCGCGCTCGTCGCTGCGGTGGCGCACCTCGCGACTGCGCGCGCCGTCGACCTCGGGCGTTCCGCCCTCGAGCCGCAGCGCCGCCACCAGCTCCGGCGTGCGCACCAGCTCCACCAGCGGTCGCAGCAGGCCCGCCGCCGGCGGCAGGCCGAGCATCCGGCGCGCCGCCGCGTTGCAGTGCAGGAGGCGCTCCTGCGCATCGACCGCGAGCACCCCTTCCGCCAGCCCCTCGAGCACCACCGCCAGCTTCGCCCGTTCGCTCTCGAGGTCGCTCAGCCGCTCGCGGAGTCGCGCCGACATCCGCTCGAACGACCGCGCGAGCTCGCCGAGCTCGTCGTCGCCGCCGCCACGCACGATGACGGCCTGCGGCGCGCCGTCGGCCAGCGCGCGCGCAGCCGCGGTGAGCGCCGCGATCG
>VGYY01000325.1 GCA_016872815.1 Planctomycetota bacterium | reverse complement strand
ACGGTGATGCGGCGGCGGCGCAGCGCGGCCTCGACGCCGTGCTGGCCGAGTGGCGCGCAACACCGTTGCTGCCGGGCGGCGTCGCCTTCCTCCGCGCAGGCTGGCGGCGCGTGGTGGTGCACCAGGCGCTCGAGACCGCCACCGATCCGACGGCGGCGTACGAGCAATTGCTGGCGACGCAGGCGCTCGGCTCGCTGGCGCGCCGCCTCGAACTGCCGGCGCCGACGCTGGGCGAACTCCGCCACGAGCTGCTCGCGCGCGGCGAGGTGCTCCTCCACTGGTTCCCGACGCGCGCCGCGACGCATCTCTTCATCGTCAGGTCGCATGAGCTGCGCCATCTGCGCCTGCCGGCCGAGCCGCGCCTCGTCGCCGACGCCGCGGCGCTGGCGGCGGCGGATGCGCGCGTGGCGGCGGCCACGACCCGCCGCGAGCGCGCCGCCGCGGACGAGCAGGTGGCGCTGGCGCTGCGTCACCTCACCGATCGGCTGTTGCCGGGCGTTGCCCGCGACGCGCTGGCGCAGGCGCCTCTCGCGTGGATCGTGGCGCACGAGCTGCCCGCCGGGATCCCGCTGCACCGCCTGACACCGGACGATCGATGGGCCCTGGGTGCAGTGACCGCGCTGTGCGAGCTGCCGTCGCTGCCGGTGGCGCTCTGGCTGCGCCGCCGTCCGACCGAACGACGACCCGCGCAGCTGTGCGGCTTGATCGGGCCGGAGCGCAGCATCGACGGCGCTGCGACGTTCGCCGTCAGCGGCGACGCTCTGCGCGAGCGGCTGCCGACGCTGTCGCTGCGGGAGGTCGGGAGCGAGGGCGACCCGTTGGCGGCGGTCGCTGGCGACGCGCTGGTGCTGATCGCCCATGGCGTGGTCGATCGGCGGCGCGATCGCTTCGCCGGGCTGTTGCTGGCGCATGGACTGCTCGCCGACGTCGAGTCGGCCACCATCGCGTGGGCCGACGCGTTCGAGCGCGCGGCGCTGCCGCCGCTGGTGGTGCTGGCGGCGTGCTCGGCGGGCGAGGCGCCGGTGCGGGTGGGCGAGGACGGCGGCGAGCACCTCGGCGGTGCGGCGCTGCTGGGCGGCGCGCGGGCGGTGCTGCTGGCGCGCGGGACGCTCGACGCTGCGGTCGCGGTGCCGCAACTGGTCGAGTTCCTGCGCGGCATCGAGAGTGGCGCCAGTGCGGCAGTCGCCTTGCGCGATGCGCGGCGGCGCGCGCGGCCGGACGACGCACCACCCGACTTCGTGCTGCTCGGCCTCGGCGACGAGCCCCTGCGACCCGCGGCGCCGTCCAGCGCCTCGCCGTCATGGGTCCGACGCTTGACGGCGGACGCGCGCGCGATCGGAGCGGCGGCGTTGCTGCTGCTCGGCGTCGTCCTGCTGCGACGGGCGCGGCGGCATTGACGGTCGCGGACGCTGCGAGGCCGCTCAGCCTCCCGGCGGGTCGCAGTCGCCGGGCGCCGGCTTCACCGGCGGCTTCGGCGCGCCGGTCGGCATGCGCCGGATGCGGATGAAGTCGGCGATGCGGCCGCCCGAGGTCGAGCCGCAGCTCAGCACATCCTCCGGCTTCTTCCAGCCCGGGATCGGCCAGAGCTTCTCCAGTGCCAGCCCGTCGAAGTTGGAGCCGTTCGACGAGATCGCGCCGACGATGGCGGGCCGCTGGTCCGTGACCTTGCCGGCCGGATCCACGCGGACGAGACGCGCCACCACGCAGTGGAGATCGGTCACCGCCGAGACGAGGAAGGCGATCTCGACGTCGTCCGGCGTCGGGTCGAGCGGCGAGGGCGGCGCCAGCGGCAGCCGACAGTGCTCGATCGGTTTCGAGGCGAACGTCCCGCCGTGGGCGTCCGCGCGGAAGACGAGGTACTCGAGCTGCCAACCGCCGCTCGCGGCCAGCGTCGAGAGGCCGGTCCAGGTGGCCGTGACGCTGAAGAGCGACTTCATCCCGCCGGGCGTGGTCACCGCGCAGGCGGCACCGTGGACGAAGTCGGCCGCAGTTGCACCGGGGGTCGCCGCCAGCGGGCCGACGAACTGGAGCAGCGCCTCGCTCGCGCCGAGCGGCAGCACCAGGTCGTCGAGGCCGTCCCCGCCGAAGTCGCCGGCGCAGGGGCGAGCTCCCGACGCCAGCGGATCGCCGCCGGTGGCCCAGTCGATCGCACCGTCACCGCTGAAGGAGAAGCTGGGCGTCGCGCCGTCGGTCGCGCGATGGAGCACCCGCAGTTGCGATTCGCCGCCAGCGACGAAGGCCAGATCGCACCCCGGTTCGCCATCGAACTCGCCGCCGATGCCCGGCCCGAGCGCAAGGGTGGTGGTGTCGCACCACTCGATCGCCGCCGGCGTCGCCACGAAGAGGTGGCGGGCCGGATCGCCGGGAGCGGTGCTGGCGGCGGTGATCCACGCCACGGCGTCGTCCGCCGCGGTCGCGCCGCCGGCAGGCAGCAGGACGAGGCGGTCGTGGTCGGGACGGAGGGAGGCGTGGGCGGCCAGCTGCGCGCCCCCGCCATCGATGAACCGCAGCGCCGCGCCGTCGAGCACCGCCAGCTCGAGTTCGAACGCCTCGCCGTCGAATTCGCCGACGACGAAGTCGCTCACGTCGCTCCCGGCGGTCCAGTCGAACTTGCGCGGACTGTCGGCGAACTGGCCACCGGCCTGGCGCAGCTTCGCCCGGAGCCGACGGCCGCTGGCGAGGAGCACCAGCAGGTCCTCGTCGCCGTCGCGGTCGAGATCGGCCGCCAGCACCCGGCGCGCGCCACGCCAGGGCGACGCACCGTCGATCAGCGTGGCGTGGAACGTCCCACCCGCCTCGCGCAGCTCCCACAGCCCGTCGCTGGCAGCGACCACCAGGTGGTCGCGGTCGTCGGCCTTGCCGAGCTTCGCCGCCGCCAGGGTGACCACGTCGTCGACGCTGCCCGCCAGCCCCGGCAGCCGCCAATTCGAGAACACATCGAGCGCGTCGGCCACCACCAGCACGCCGCCCTGCACCAGTGCGACATCGCCGCGCAGGTCCGGCGCGAGGCGCGCGAACGCGGAGGCGCTGAACGCCCCGGCACCGAACGGCCACTCGATGGTGGCGGGCACCTGCTGCGCGGAGGCGCCGGCGCGCGGCGCCACCGCCAGCAGGAGCGTCGCGGCGAGACGCGCGCAAGCACGCGCCGCCCGGTTCCTGCCGTTCCGTCCTCGACGAGCCATCGCTGCGCCTCCTGACCGGCCCATTCCGCCGGCGCGTATCTGTCCGCGAAACGGCCCCGCGTCAAGCCCTGCGGCAGGGGCGTGCCGGATCAGGCCGGCGCCGCCGTCAGCCGCGCGAAGTCTTCCGGCAGCGGCGCCTCGACCGCGACCCGCTCGCCGGTGGCGGGGTGCGCGAAGGCGAGCTTCCAGGCGTGCAGCGCCGGACGCCCGAAGCGCAGCGTGTGGTCGCGACCGCGGGCGTACTTGCGCTCGCCGATCAGCGGGTGGCCGATGGCGACGAAGTGGAGGCGGATCTGGTTGTAGCGGCCGGTCTCGAGCTCGATCTCGACGAGGCTCGCCCGACCGCCCTTGTCGAGCGGTCGCACGACGCGGTAGTGCGTCACCGCCGGCTGACCCTTGACGCGCACCTCGGCGCGCTGGCCGAGGTCGACGATCGGGCGGTTGATCGTCCCCTGCGCCGGCCGCGGCGTGCCGTTCACCACCGCAAGGTAGGTCTTCGCCACCGTCCGCTGCCGGAACTGCTCCTCGAGCGCGTCGCGTGTCCCCGCATCGAGCGCGAAGAGCAGGGCGCCGCTGACGTCGCGATCGAGGCGATGCACCGGGAGCGCACCCGGATGCGAGGCGCGCAGCTCCGACCAGCAGGTCTTGCCGCGGTCGTTCTCGGACGGGACGCTCGACAGGCCGGCCGGCTTCAGCACGACGACCAGGCGGTCGTCCTCGTGCAGCAGCGGGAGCCGGCTCGCC
>VGYY01000324.1 GCA_016872815.1 Planctomycetota bacterium | reverse complement strand
GGCTGACGCCGCTGCCTCCGCTGGCGCGCCGGCTGCCGCGCTGGTTCCCGCGGCTGGCGCGCTGCGCGCCGCTCTGCCTGTTCGACCTCGCCAGCGTCACCGCGCGCGGAGCCGATCGATGAGCACTCCCCCCGTCGCACCGAGCATGGGCCGCCGCGCGGCGCCGACCCCGGCCGTCGCGCCGTGCGACGCGCCGGCGCCGATCCCGTTCCACCGCACCGTCATCGAGGACGACGCGATCGCGGCGATCACCGCGACGCTGCGCTCCGGCTGGCTCACCAGCGGACCGCGGGCCAGGGAACTCGAAGCCGGCCTCGCGGAGCTGCTCGGGCGGCGGCATGCCGTCGCGCTCAATTCGGCGACCTCGGCGCTGTTCCTCGCCTGCAAGGCGGCCGGCGTCGGGCCGGGCGACGAAGTGCTGGTGCCGGCGATCACCTTCATGGCGACGGCCGAGGTCGCGCTCCATCTCGGCGCGCGCCCGGTGATCGTCGACGTCGACGACGCGACGCTGCTGATCGACCCGGTCGATCTCGAGCGGAAGCTCACGCGGCGCGCGCGGCTGATCGCGCCGGTCCACTTCGCCGGCCAGCCTTGCGCGATGCGGCAGCTCCGTTCGCTCGCCGCGGCCGAGCGGCTCGCGATCGTCGAAGACGCGGCGCACTGCCTGACCGGCAGCGCGGCCGGGGACGAAGCCGCGCCCGGCGCGGACCGCTGGCGCCCGGGGGACGGCACGCTGGCGGCGGCGCTCTCGTTCTACGCCACCAAGGAACTGCCGATCGGCGAGGGCGGAGCGCTGGTCAGCGATGACGACGGCGTGATCGAGCGAGCGCGCCGCTGGTCCCTGCACGGCATCAGCCGGCCGGCGCACGCGCGGATGCAGGTTGGTGCGCGCGCGACCTACGACGTCGAGGACGTCGGCTACAAGATGAACCTCCCGGACGTGCTGGCGACGCTCGGCGTCGCGCAGCTGCCGCGCATGGCCGCGCACCGGGCGCGCCGCGCCGCCCTCGCGGCGCGCTACGACGCGGCGCTCGCCGACGTCCCCGGCATCCGCCCCCTGCCGACGCGACCGGGCTTCGCGTCGGCGCACCACCTCTACGTCGTGCGCGTCGATCCGGCAGCGGCCGGGCTCGATCGCGACCAGCTCGCCGCGCAGCTCGGCGCCCGCGGCATCGGCACCAGCGTCCACTTCACGCCGCTCCACGAGATGACGGCGCTGAAGAGCCTGCTCGGCACGCGGTCGGCCGACTGCCCGGTGGCGGCGCGCGCCGGTCGCGAGGTGCTCTCGTTGCCGCTGCATCCGGCGCTCACCGACGCCGATTGCGATCGCGTCAGTCGCGAGCTGCGCCTGATCGTCGCGGAGCATGCCCCGTGAACGCGCCGTTCGATCAAGCGCTGATCGCCCGCCTGCGCCGCGTCGAGCGGTGGCAGCGCGCCATCGACGTCGTGGTCGCGACGATCGCGCTCGTGCTGCTGGCGCCGCTGATCGGCGCGCTCGCCCTCGGCGTCCGGCTCGGTTCGCGCGGACCGGCCCTGTTCGGACAGCAGCGGATCGGCCGCAACGGGACGCCGTTCACGCTGTGGAAGCTGCGCTCGATGGTGGTCGATGCCGAGGCGCGCGGCCCCCGCCTGACCGGAGCGGACGATCCGCGCGTCACGCGGTTCGGCCGGCTGCTGCGCCGGACCAAGCTCGACGAGCTGCCGCAGCTGTGGAACGTGCTGCGCGGCGAGATGAGCCTGGTCGGGCCGCGCCCCGAGGTGGCCGAGATGGTGGCGCAGGCGCGGGACGCGTTCGCGCGCCTGCTGCGGGTGCGCCCCGGCCTGATCTCGGAGGCGACGCTGCGCTTCCGTGACGAGGAGAGGCTGCTGCCGGCGAGCGGTCGCGCCGAGTTCTACGTGCGCGAGATCCTGCCGCAGAAGACCGCGCTCGACCTCGCCTGGCTCGAGACGCGCACGCTGGCAGGCGACCTCGAACTGCTGGCGCGCGCGGCGTTGTTGCTGCTCAGGCTGCGGCGCAGCGAGACGCGCCTCGCCGTGCCGGGCGGCCACTGGCCGCGGCTCGCGGCCAAGGTCACCCTCGACGGCGTCGTCGCCGGCGGGGCTTGGTGGCTCGCGACGCTGCTGCGCTTCGACGGGATGCCGACCGGGATCGATCGCCAGCGACTGCTGCTGCTGACCGCACCCATCGTCGTCGCCACCATGGCGCTGTCGCTCTGCTGCGGCAGCGCGACGGCGGTCTGGCGCTGCTTCGACACCGCGCAGTTCCGCCGGCTCGCGCTCCACCTGGCACCGGTCCACCTCGCGCTCGCGGCGTGGCGCTGTCGCTTCATCGGGACCAGCCAGCTCCTGTGCGCGCCGTGGTCGGTGATCGTGCTGTCGTTCCTGGTCGCCCTGCTGGCCGCGGCCGCGCTGCGGCGGGCATGGACGGCGGCGACGACGCGCGTCGAGCGGCGCGGACGGAGCGGCGCCGCGCTGCGCGGTCGCGTCATCATCGTCGGCGCCGGCCGCAATGCCCACGCGGTCGTACACGAGCTCCAGCGCTCCGGCGGGCGCGACCTCGCGCTGCTCGCCTGCTTCGACGACGATCCCGGCAAGCGCCTCTCGCGCGTGGCCGACGTGCCGGTGCGCGGCACCCTCGCCGACCTGCCGGGCCATCTCGCCAGGGAACGTCCCGACCATCTGCTGATCGCGATCGGCGCGCTGCCGGCGGCGAAGCTGCGCGCGCTGATCGATGCCGCCGCGGCCGTCGGCTGCGCGGTCAAGATCGTGCCGTCGCTGCTCGAGCGGACGCACGTCGCGGCGACAACGCTGCGCGACCTCAAGCTCGACGACCTGATCGGCCGGCCGCCGGTGCGCCTCGATCCGGGCGACCCGGCGATCGCGCGCGCCTGGCGCGACCGCACGCTGCTGATCACCGGCGCCGCCGGGTCGATCGGCTCGGAGCTGGTGCGTCAGCTGGTGGCGCTGGGGCCGCGCCGGCTGATCCTGGTCGACAAGGACGAGAACGGGTTGTTCGAGCTCGGCCGCGAGCTCGACGAGCTGGCGCCGTCGCTGCCGTGGGAGCTGGTGCTGCTGCACCTGCGCGACCGTCGGGCGCTCGCGCGCCTGCTGCGTCGCACGCGGCCCGACTCGATCCTGCACGCCGCCGCGCACAAGCACGTGCCGCTGATGGAGCAGAACGCGGCGGAAGCGGTCGCCAACAACGCGCTCGGCACGCGGACCTTCGCCCGACTGGCCGCGGCCGCCGGCGTCGGCGCCTTCGTGCTGATCTCGACCGACAAGGCGGTGCGGCCCAGCAGCGTCATGGGCGCCACCAAGCGCGCCGCCGAACTGGCCGTGCGCGAACTCGGCGAGCGGGGCCGCGGCGCGACCCGCTTCTCGATCGTCCGTTTCGGCAACGTGCTGGCGAGCCGCGGCTCGGTGATCGAGACGTTCCTGCGCCAGCTCTCGCGCGGCGAGTCGATGACCATCACCCATCCCGACGTCGAACGCTGGTTCCTGACGATCCCCGAGGCGGCGCAACTGGTGCTGGTGGCCGGTGCGCTCGAACGGCCGCGCGGCAACTACGTGCTCGAGATGGGCGCGCCGCGCCGCATCGTCGACCTCGCGCGCGATCTGGCGCGCCTCGCCGGCGTCGTGCCGCGGCTGCGCTTCACCGGGCTGCGGCCGGGCGAGAAGCTCAAGGAAGAACTGGCCAGCAGCGGCACGCTCGCGCCGGTGGCTGGCCGGCCCGGCCTGCTGGTCGATCCGGAACCGCCTCCCGCGGCCGGCGTGGTGGCGGAACTGTTCCGTCAGTTGTCGCGCAGCGCGGGTCGCGGCGACGACGCGCTGGCGCGGCAGGCCCTCGCGCACCCGGCGGTCGGCCTGCCGCGGCCGGCGGACTCGCCGCGGCCGGTGATCGAGCCGCTGCCGGCGCCACCGGTAGCGG
>VGYY01000323.1 GCA_016872815.1 Planctomycetota bacterium | reverse complement strand
CGACCAGCGGCCCGGTTGCCGGCGCGCCGACGCCGCCGCCGGCCGGCGGACCCGCCGCGGGACGCACGGGCGGCGGCGGCTCGGCCGTGCGACGCAAGAGCGACGGAGTTGAGCGCTGGCAGACCTGGTGGAGTCTCACCCGCGAGCTCTACCTCGGCCGCCACCACTCGCACGGACTGCCGCAGACGCCGGCGGCCTCGATCGCCACCGGCCGCGGGGCCATGCCGCAGCACGACGCCCTCCTTCCGGACGATGTGCGCAAGTCGCTGCTGCCGCTGCTGGCGCAGTCGCTGCGCGACGACTCGGTCGAAGTCGCCGACTCGGCGGCCATCGCGCTGGGTCGCTCGATCCCGACGCGCGAAGCTGCGCCGATCCTCCCGCACCTGATCCGCAACCTCGCACACCCGGAGAGCAGCCCGCAGGAAGCGGCGCTGCTCGGGCTCGGCCTCTGCGGCGGCGCGGAGGCGGTGGCGGTGCTGCGGGGGGTCGCCCTCGACCGCCCGGAAGGTCGCGCTGCCTGCAACGCGTCCGGCCCGCTGGATGACACCCTGCGCGGCCTCGCGCTGCTGGCGCTCGGACTGGCCGGGACGCAGGACGCGCTCTCGCCGATCGTGACCGTCGCCACCAGCGCGACCGCATCGCGCGAGCTCGCCGCCACCGCCGTGCTGGCGATGGGACTGCAGCAGGAGTCGGCGCCGGCCGCCATCGTCACGCTGTCGCGCATGCTCGACGAGCGCGGACTCGACAAGATCGTTCGCTCGCAGGTGCCGATCGCCATGGCCCGCCTGCCGCGGGCGGCCGCGCGCGGGATGCTGCCGAAGCTGCTCGAGGCGCTGGCTGACCGGCGCACGCCCGACGAGGTCGCGCGTTCGGCGGCGCTGGCGGTCGGCAAGCTCGCCTCGATCGAGGACGACGAGGCGGTGCGCACGATGATGGAAGTCGCGCGGCGCCACTCCGACGCGGAGACGCGCGAGTTCGCGCTCGTCGCGCTGGGCCGGATCGGCGAGAGCGGCGGCGGCGGCGGCCGCGAGGCGACGCGCACGTCCCTCCATGCATTCCTGATCGACCAACTGCGCCACCCCGAGCGCAAGAGCCACCAGCCGTGGGCGGCGCTGGCGCTCGGCCTCGTCGGGCGCAGCGACTTCGAGGGACCGACGGCGACGGCGCGTCTCGAGCTCTCCGGCCGCAAGCTGGTCGAGACGTTCGAGGAGAGCAAGGATCCGGCGCTGCAGGGCGCGCTCGCGCTGGCGCTCGGACTGGGGCGGCACGGCGGCAGCGCGCCGCTCCTGCGCGCCCGCCTCGTCGATTCCGCCAATCCGGAGCTGCGCGGTCAGCTCGCTCTGGCGCTCGGGATGCTGAAGGATCGCGAGTCGATCGAGCCGATGCGCGCGCTGGTCACCGATCCGGCGCTGCCGCCGACGACGCGCATCGACGTCGCGCGCGGTCTGGCGCTGCTCGGCGACGGCGGATTCGAGGGCCAGTTGGTCGATTTGCTGGCGAACGCCGGCGACTCGAATTCGGCGATCGCCTACGCCAAGGCGCTCGGCCTGGTCGGCGGCACGGAAGCGGCCACGGCGCTGCGCGCGCTGGCCGAGGACCGCAACCGGCCGGAGATCCAGCGCGGCTTCGCCGTCGTGGCGCTCGGGCTGCTGGCCGAGAAGAGCGCGTTGCCGTGGAACGTGCCCTACCTGGTCGACGCCAACTTCACCGTGCCGCTCCGCTCGTTCGACGCGATCGCCGAGTTGCTCTGAGCGACGGCCTCCGCACGGGCGCGGCCGCCTCCGCCCTTTTGGGTGCGGGGGCGCCCACCAACGGCTTGGAGCTGAATCCGATCCGTTCGACGGGCCCGGGTTTGCGAGCGGCGCAGGGTGCGGGTCAACTCGCCACGCCGCGCCCGCCCGGAGTCGTCCGATGTCTTCCCCCGCCGCCGTCGCTCCCGCGCTCGCCCGCCGCGTGCTGACCGGCCTCCTCCTCGCCGGCACGGTGGCGACGTTCGCCCCGGCGGGCTGGTCGCACGGCGCCAACTGGCGACCGCCGTCCGACGGCACCACCAATCCGGGCAGCGCCGGAGCCCCCACCACCGGCGGCCGCGGTCCGGCGACCGGCGGCCGCGGCGCCCGCAGCGTCGCGCCGACGCTCGATCGCTGGGAGGCGTGGTGGTACTTCCAGCGCGAGAGCTACCTGCCGCGCCACACCGTCGGGCGCATGAGTACGCAGACCGGTGCGGCCGGCTTCCTCACCGGCCGCGGCGATGCGCCGGACGGTGACAGCTCGCCGCTGCTCCAGGCCGATGCGCGCCATCGCGTCCTCGCGGCGTTGATTCCGCTGCTCGGCGACGGCTCGACGGAGGTCGTCGACGCCGCCGCCATCGCGCTCGGCCGCTCGGTGCCGACGGAGATGGCGGGTCCGTTCCTCGCTCCCCTGACCCGCACGCTGGCCCACGCGGAACGGACGCCGCGCCAGGCCGCCGCCATCGCCCTCGGCATCCTCGGCGGACCGGAGGCGGCGGAACTGCTGCGCGAGATCGCGGCCGACACGCCGCGCGGGCGCAAGGTGTGCGATGCGACCGGGCCGATCGACGACCTGCTGCGCGGGCTGGCGGTGCTGGCGCTCGGACTGACCGACCAGGCCGGGAACATCGCGCCGTTGGTGGCGCTGGCGCGGGAGCCCGCGGGCGACCGCGAGATCGCGGCCTCCGCGGTGCTGGCGCTCGGACTGCATGCCGGCCAGGCGCCGCACGCGCTCACCGAACTGCAGAAGCTGCTCGGCGATGATTCGCTCGATCGCGAAGTGCGCGCGCAGGTGCCGATCGCGCTGCAGCGGCTGCCCGGCGGTCGCGCGCTGCTGCCCCGGTTCGTGGTCATGCTGGCCGACAAGGGGACCTGCAACGAGGTGGCGCGGTCGCTCGCGATCGCGCTCGGCGCGCTGTCGCGCCCGGAAGAGGCGGAAGCGCTGGCGGAACTGCGGCGCGCCGGCAAGGAGCATTCCGACTCGCTCACGCGCCATCTGGCGATGCTCTCCCTCGGCCGGGTGTTCGAGCGCGCGGGCGCGCTGAACGAGGCGGGCAAGACGGTGCGGCGCGAGGTGCAGGAGTGGCTGCTGGCCGAGGTGCGCGATCCGACGCGCGGTGCCAACCGGCCGTTCGCCGCGCTGGCGCTCGGGCTGGCCGGCCGCGGCGATCGGCTGGCGTCCAGCGACGGCCGCGTCAGCGCCGCCACGCAGCGGACGGCGGCGTTGCTCGACGAGGAACTCGACGCGACGCGCGACCCGTCGCTGCAGGGAGCCCTGGCGATCGCGCTGGCGCTGATGGATGGCGCCGGGTGCGGGCCGAAGCTGGCGGGCAAGCTGACCGCCGGCGGCAACCCGGTGCTGCAGGGCCATCTCGCGACGGCGTGCGCCATCGCCGACGCCACCAGCGCGGTGCCGACGCTGCGCAAGCTGCTGGTCGACGGTTCGACCCATCCGGCGGTGCGGATCGACGTCGCCCGCGCGCTCGGGCTCCTGGCCGACCGATCGCTCGAACCCGAGCTGATCGACGCGATCGCCGCGGTCGAGGACCTGCCGCGCGCCGCCGCGTTCGCCAAGGCGCTCGGCTTGCTGGGCGGCAAGGCGGCAATCGACCCTCTGCTCGAACTGGCCAACCGCGAGCAACTGCCCGAGTACCGCCGCGCGTTCGCCGTCGTGGCGCTCGGCCTGCTGGCCGAGAAGAGCGAGCTGCCGTGGAACAGCCGCTACCTGATCGACGCCAACTTCACCACGCTGCTGCGCCCGCTCCAGGAGGTCTTCGACATCCTCTGAACCGCGGTCTCGGGCGCGGACGGGAACGGCGCCCGAACCGGCCGCCCGGTGCTCACCGCGGCGAGCGACGCCGCGCGATGACGAGGCAGTTCGCGCTGAGCAGCGGCACCGCCTGCGCCCGCGCGCCGGCATCGCGCAGGTCGAGCG
>VGYY01000322.1 GCA_016872815.1 Planctomycetota bacterium | reverse complement strand
GCGCTCCAGCACGGCGCACAACGGATCCGCGACACTGGCCGTGGCGGGGGCGCGCCGCAGCTCGACGAAGAGCGGGCCTGCCAGCGCCGGATCGAGCCAGCGCAACGGGTCGTCGGCGCCGAGCCGGATCCAGTCGTCGATGCGCACGACCGCCGGGGGGCGCAGCGAGCCGAGCGCCTGCGCGGCCTGCAGGGTGATCGCTGCTCTCGCTCCGGCGGCGGCGCCGACGAGGAGCGGCAGCGCGTCGAGCAGGGCCGGGGGCAGCGCGCCCGGTCGCGCCGGTTCGGCGCTGATCGCCAGCAGATCGCCCCCGGCCAGCGCGATCCGCCGCGCCAGCAGTCTTCCGCAGCCGCCGTCGAGCGCGACCTCGATCGGCCGCGCCTGCGTCGCCGCCGCGCCGAGGAATTCGACGCCGAAACGGGACAGGAGCAGCGGCGCGACGCCGTCCGGCAATGCACGACGCAGCGCAGCGGCGGCTTGCGTGACGAGCGCGGCCGGAAAGAGCACCAGGAGCCTCCTCAGCGACGCACGGGAGCGGAGTCGCCGCGCGCGCTCAGCCGCCCTCGATCCACGGTCGCGCCACCTGCAGCAGCAGCGTGTCGCCGCGCTCCACCAGCAGGCGCCGCAGGTTCTCGACGCAGGCGTTCCAGCCGACGTTGCCGTCGGCGCGGAAGAACGGATCGAGCGCCGTGCGGAGCTCCTGCCACGCGAGCTGCTCGGCGCGAGCGCGGGTCCGCTGCTGGAGCGCACCGCCGGCCTGTTCGGCGGAGATGTCCTTCAGCGCGAAGTCGACCGCGTCGGCCAGCGCACCTGCGGCCGGGGCGACCAGTCCGCTGCGGCAGCTGTCGTCCCAACCGAGCGACGCGTCGTAGCGGGCGAGACGTTCCGCCAGCGGTGCGACCTGCTCCGCCCAGCGCAGGACGTCGACCAGCGTCATCAGTTCGGCCAGCAGCAGTCGATCGGCGGAGGAGAGATCGATCCGGCCGACCAGCAATTGGCGCAGGCCGTCGGCGCTGGCGACGGCGGCGAAGTCGATGGTGACCGAGGACGAGGCGCGCCCGACCTGGTTGCGCAGCCGGAACTGCCGCTTCTCGCGGTCGCAGCCGACCAGTTCACCCGCGCGATCGACGCCGTCGAGCCGCAGCGCGGGCTGCGCCGGCGGATCGGGCGCCTCGAGGCGCGCGAACAGCCGGTCGAGCAAGGTCTGGCCATGGCGCAACGCCGCCTCCCACGGCTCGACCTGCGCGCGATCGCTGCTCGATTCGATCTCCGCGGCGACGGCGGCGATGCGGTCGGCAGCGCCGCCGAAATCGAGCGACAGCACGGCCGCCCGGGTGGGCGCCCCGAGCGCACGCTGGCGGCGTTCGCGGTCGCGCGCGGCGGCGGCCCGGACCGTCTCGTCGGCGCGGGTCGACAGTTCGTGGCGGCGCTGGTCGAAGGCGGCCGAGAGGCCGCCCACGCGTTCGCGCAGCGTGTCGGGCAGCGCCGTCTCCGCCGCCAGGTGGAACTCGGCGGCGGCGCTGCGGCAGAGGGTCGCGGCCGACTCGAGGTCACCGGCGGCGACGGCGTCGTCGATCGCCTTCGCCCTCTGCCCCTGGCTCGTGTCGATCTGCTGCAGCACGGCCGCCACCAGCTCCTCGCGGAGGGGGGCGAGCAGGGCGGCGGTGGCCGCGTCGTCGCCCGCGTCGGCGCCGATGGCCGCTGCCGCCGCCAGCGCGACGAACCACTCGCCCGCCGCGAGCCGCGTCTCGACCGCGCTGCGGGCGGCGACCAGGCGCTCGCTCCTCCGGCGTTCGACGGCCGCGAGCGCCTCGACGGCGGCCCGCACGGCGTCGTCGATCGCGCCGACCTTGGCGCGGGCGCGATCGCGCTCGGGAATCTCCAGGTACTCGAACTCGTCGAGCCAGAGGTCGAGCGCGTCGCGGAGCGCTGTGTCCTCGGCGGCGCCGGTCTCGAAGACGTCGAGGTAGCGGCGCACCGCCTCGAGCTCGATCTTGCGCTTCTCGACCTCGGACTTCATGGCGAAGTTGTCGGCGCGCTGCTTCTGCAGGTCACCGGTGTCCACCACCGGCGGCGGCGGGTCGGGTCGCGTCAGCACGATCACGATCGCGGCGGTGATCGCCAGCACCGCGACGCAGACCGACACCAGCAGCGCTTTCGTGCGCGGCGGGCGGCGCAGCACGTCGAGCTCGACGCGGAGCTCCTTGGCGCTGGCGAAACGCTGGTCGGGGTCCTTGCGCAGCAGCCGGTGCACCAGCGCCGCGACCTTCTCCGGCACCTGCGGGTTGTGCGAGCGCAGCGGCTCGGGCTCGTCGCGGACCGCCTTGCGGATGATCTCCTCGGCCGACGCGCCGGTGAAGACGGTGCGGCCGGCCAGCATCCGGTAGAGCGTCGCGCCGAGCGAATAGAGGTCGGAGCGGATGTCGATGTCGCGCCGCAACGCCTGCTCGGGCGAGATGAAGTGGGGGGTGCCGAGGATCGGCTGCCCCTTGGTGTCGGCGCTGCTCTTCAGCGACAGCGCCAGCCCGAGGTCGGCGACCCGCACCCGCCCGTCCTCGGCCAGCATCAGGTTGTCGGGCTTGATGTCGCGGTGGACGATGCCGCGCAGCTCGGCGTACTCGAGCGCCTGCGCCGCCTCGTGCGCGATCCGCAGCGCCTCGGCGACGTCGAGCTTCCCCTGCTCGCGCAGCAGGTCTTCGAGGCTGCCGCCGCGCACGTACTCCATCGAGTAGTAGAAGGTCTCGCCGTCCTGGCCGACGTCATAGACCTGGACGATGTGCGGATGGTTCAGCTGGCCGGCGGCGCGCGCCTCGCGGAAGAACTGCTCGATGAACGCCTTGTCCTTGACCAGCTCGGGCGACAGGAGCTTGAGCGCCACCTCGCGGTCGAGCGAGATCTGGATCGCGCGGTAGACCGTGCCCATCCCGCCGCGGCCGACGCGCTCGAGCAGCCGATAGCCGCCGAGCTTCTTCTCTTCCTTCGTCTTGGCCAGCGACTCGTCGAGGAAGGTCAGCACCACGTCGCCGAGCTGGAGCTTGTCGCCGGGCTTGAGCTCGACCTGCGTGATCGCCTGGTCGTTGAGGAAGGTCCCGTTCAGGCTGTCGAGGTCCTTGACGTAGTAACCGCCCTTGAACTCCTTCAGCATGCAGTGCTTGCGCGACACGAGGTCGCCCTGCAGCTTGAGGTCGCAGCCGGTATCGCGCCCGAGCGTCCAGGAGATCCCGGCCTTGAGCTCGATGCCGCGCCCCTTCTCGGGACCGTTCTCGATGAGCAGGGTGGCCACGCGATCACGGCTCCATGGGGCGGCGCAGGGCGCGCCGACCGCGCCTGCGACGGAAGGTGCAAGCTAGCACGGGCCGTCGTCCCGAAAGAGCGCCGAGCCGATCCGGACGACCGTCGCGCCCGCCTCCGCGGCGACCTCGAAGTCGGCCGACATCCCCATGGAAAGCCCGGTCGCGCCGTCCGGCAACGCGCCGCTGCGCAGGAGCGCCGCCGCCAGGTCGCGCAATCGATCGAAGGTCGGGCGTGCCTGCTCCGGATCGGCAACGAGGGGGGCCATGGTCATCAGCCCCGCCAGTTCGAGGCCGGGGAGCGCGGCCGCCGCGGCCGCCAGCGCCGCCGCCTGGTCGGGCGCAACGCCATGCTTCTGCGGCTCGGCGGCGACGTTGACCTGGAGCCAGGTGCGCAGCGGTCGCTCCCGCCCGGTCAACGCCCGCCGCAGCGGTTGCAGCAATTCGGCGCGGTCGAGGGCGTGGAACTCGTCGATCAGGGCGACCGCCTTGCCCACCTTGTTGCCCTGCAGCGGGCCGATCAGGTGCCAGCGGCCGAGCGCCCGCAACGCGGCGGGGCGTGCGGCCAGCGGCTGCACCCGGTTCTCGGCGAACGCGCGGAGCCCCGCGGCGTGGGCGGCCGCGACGGTGGCGTTGTCGGCCTGCTTGACCACCGCCAGCAGCGCGCAGGCGCCCGCGGGACGGCCGGCACGGGCGA
>VGYY01000321.1 GCA_016872815.1 Planctomycetota bacterium | reverse complement strand
TGGCGCCGCACGCGCGGGCTCGAATCCGGCCACGACGTGGCAGGCGGCGCAGCCGAGCTCCTCGAACCGGGCGCGCCCGCGCGCCACCAGCGCCGCATCGGGCGGCGCCGTCTCGGGCTTCGCGGCCGTCGCGGCGGCAGCGTCGCCGAACCGCTCGAGCAGGTGCGCCGCCAACGCGAGCGACTCCGTCTCGCCGAGAGCGAAGGCGGGCATCCGCCCGTGCGGTCGCGTCGCCAGTGGATCGCGCAGGAATGCCGCCAACGGCTCGAGCTGCCACTTCCCGGCCAGGTCGCCGAACGGCGCCGAAGGGACCGGCGCCGCCGCCGCCGCCGGATCGCCGGAGAGCACGCCGTGACAGGCGATGCAGCCCAACGAGTCGTAGAGCGCCTGGCCGGCCGGCGCCAGCGCCGCCGACGCCGTCGCGGTGGCGGCGCCCGCGGGCGCTCGCTCCGATTCGCTGAGCCACGCCAGCAGCGCGTCGACCTCGGACGCGGCCGCCGCTGGCGCCGCAGCGAGCAGCTCGGGCATCCCGCCGCCCGGCTGCGCGCGCTGCGGTGAGGCGATCCAGCGCCGCAGCCACGGCGCGGCGGCTCGCGCCGAGATGCCGGTCAGGTCGATCCGGGCGCGCTCCGGCAGCGCCGTCGCGGCGCGCCCCGGGTCGTGGCACGCCACGCAACCGAGCTCCACCAGCGCCACTTGTCCGGCACGGCGCTGCGCCAAGGCCGCCGCCGCCGAGGCCTGCGCCGCCGGCCACTGCAGTGCTCGCGCCGGCAACGGCTCACGCACGAAGCTCGCGCGACCGGCGCCGGCGAGGGACCAGAACGTCCGCACCCGCGCGCGCTCGCTGCCGCGTCGCCGGAACGCGAGCCGCAGCTCCACCTTGGCCGGTTGCCGCAGCACCAGCGGCGCGACCAGCGAACCGGTCGCGCCGACGACGGGACGCGTCGAGGTGACGCCGGCGCTCCTGCCGTCGACCACCAACTCGAGCGTCGCCTCGCCGCCCTCGAACTCCACTTCGAACTGCCAGTTCCCGGCGGACGCGAGCGCCAACTCGCTCTGCAGCACCACCTCGAACTCGCGCACCGGCAGCCGCGGATCGAGCGCGGCCCCTTCGGGCAGCGCGAAGGCGAACTCCTCGAGGCGCTCGATCGCGACCGCCTTGCCGGCCCGGTCCAGGCCGCCCTGGACGAGCGCGGCTCCGGAGGGGAGATCCGCGTGCGCGGCGCTGGCGAGCGCGCCCGCCGCCGCCCACGCCACCAGGGTTGCGCTCAGGAGGCGTTGCCGCCGGTCGAACCGCCCGCCGTTTCGATCCCGCGTCATGCGCTGGCTCCCGTTTCGATCGCGCCGGGATACCGCCGCGGCAGCGAGCCGGCAACCGATCGCCGGCTCGCTGCATCGCGCTCGGTCCGGTCCAAGGCGGACGCGGGACGCGCGCGCGGACCGGCCCATCGACCGCGCACTTCCTGCTCGCCGCCCAGCTTCGGGGAGAGACCTCCCAGCGGTTGAAGCGCGGGGCAACCGGCAGCGCGAAGATCGCGCGAGCGGAGTGAGGGGCCGGCACGCCATCATGCGCCGGACTCGGGACGACGGTCGCGGCAACCGGGCCCGAGCGAACCCCGGCGGGAGCGAGGACGACGATGAAGGTGGCGGTGATCGGACTCGGGACGATGGGCGCGCCGATGGCGGCGAACCTGCTGAAGGGCGGCTGCCAGGTCGTCGTCCACAACCGGACGCGCTCGCGTGAGGAGGCGCTGGTGCTGCAGGGCGCCGCACGGGCGGCGACGCCGCGCGAGGCGGCAGCCGGCGCCGACGCCGTGCTGACCTGCGTGTCGGACACGCCCGACGCCGAGCAGGTCACGCTCGATCCGCGCGACGGCGTCATCGCCGGAGCGGCCGGCGGCGCGCTGGTGATCGACTGCTCGTCGATCGCGCCGGCGGCGGCGCGACGGATCGCGGCGGCGCTCGCCGCGAAGGGCGTCGGTTACGTCGACGCGCCGGTGTCGGGCGGCAGCGAGGGCGCGCAGAAGGCGACGCTCGCGATCATGTGCGGCGGCAGCGAGGCCGACTTCATCCGCGCGAAGGCGGTGCTGGAGAAGATCGGCAAATCGATCGTCCACGTCGGGCCGGTCGGCTGCGGGCAGATCGCCAAGGCGGTCAACCAGGTGGTGATCGCCGGCACCTACCAGGCGGTGGCCGAGGGGCTCTGCCTGGCGAAGAAGGCCGGCGCCGATCCGGCGCGCGTGGTCGCCGCGATCGAGAACGGCGCCGCGGCGTCGTGGGTGATGGCCAATCGCGCCAAGAACATGCGCGAGGACCGCTATCCGCTCGGCTTCCGCGTGCGCCTGCACCGGAAGGACCTCGCCATCGCGCTCGACACGGCGCGCGCCGTCGGCCTGCCGCTGCCGGTGGCGAGCTATGTCGCGACGCAGGAGGATGGCCTGATCGCCCGGGGTCATGGCGACGAGGACATGTCGGCCATCGCGCGCACGGTCCGCCGCAACGGGAACGTCGCCGATGGGCCGATGTGAGCGCGCGCGCAGGAGCGCCGGCGCGGCGCTGCCGCTGGTCGCCGCGCTGCTGGCGCCGGCGTTCGGGATGACCGGCTGCGCGGCGGAGCCGACCGCCGGGACGCTCGCGGTCGACGGCATCGCCCGCTGGCTCCGGCGCTGCGAGCAGGAGACGGCCGCCGGCAGTGGCTGGCGCGCGATCGAATCGGCGGACGCGGCGAGCGGCGCCGCGGATCGCGCCCCCACGCCCGACCGCTCGCTGCCGGCGGAATCACCCCCGCCGGAGACTCCGGGCGATCTCTACTCCGGCACTCCGGGAGTCGCGTTGTTCTTCGCCGAGTACGCCGCCAGAGGCGGAGACGCCGCCGTCCGACCGTCCGGCGGGTCGACGCTCGACGGCGCCCTGCGCGAGCTCGCCGCCCACGTCCGCGCGGCCGAGCTCGCCGATCGGGAGGTCGCGATCGACTGCGGCCTCTACACCGGCCTCGCCGGCATCGGCGCGACGGCGCTCGAAGTCGCGCGGCTGCTCGGCCGCGACGACGCGCTCGAGCTGGCACGGCGCTGCCGGCGCGAACTGCAGCGGCGGGCGCAGGTGGTCGGCCACGGCGTCGAATGGAGCGCGACCACCGACGTGATCGGCGGCGGCGCCGGCATCGGGCTCTGGCTGCTCGGATTCCACGAGGCGACCGGCGATCGCGGCGCGCTCGAGCTGGCGGCGCGGGCGGGACGGCGGCTCGAGCAGCTCGCGGTGCGCGAGCCGGTCGGCCGCTCGTGGCGGATGGAACCCGACTTCCCGCGCGTGATGCCGAACTTCTCGCACGGCACGGCGGGGATCGCGTTCTTCCTCGCGCGGCTGGCCGAAGCGAGCGGCGAGGCGCGCTTCCTCGACGCGGCACGCGACGGCGCCGACCATCTGCTCGCGCTCGCCGATCGCAGCGGCGGCGGCTTCCGCGTGCACCACCACGTGCCGGGCGGCGAGGAGCTCCATTACCTCGGCTGGTGCCACGGCCCGCCCGGCACCGCGCGGCTGTTCGCGCAGCTCGCGTGGCAGACGGGTGACGCGCGCTACGGCGAGGCGGCGCGGGCGGCGACGCGGACGCTGCTCGACGCCGGGTTGCCGACGCCGGCGCCGGGCTTCTGGAACAACGTCGGGCAGTGCTGCGGCTCGGCCGGAGTGATCGAGCACCTGCTCGACGTCGCCGCCCGCGGTGACGATGACGCGCTCGCGGAGGAGTGCCTCGCGCTGGCGCAGCGGCTCGGCGCCGACCTGCTGGCGCACGGCACCTGGAGCGGCGATCAGCTGTCGTTCGTGCACGCCCAGTACCGGTTGCGGCCCGAAGAGGTCGCGGCGTACCACGGCTACATGCAGGGAGCGGCCGGGATCGGACTCGCGCTGCTCCACCTCGAGGCGGCGCGCGCGGCTGGCCGTCCGCGCGGGCCCGATCGGCGCGCCGTGCGCCTGCCCGATGCGCTGCCGTGGCG
>VGYY01000320.1 GCA_016872815.1 Planctomycetota bacterium | reverse complement strand
CTCGCCCTGGTCGCGGCCGACGACGCGCCGCCGCCAGCCGCCACCGGCGCAACGCCGGGCGCGCGCGACCCGGCCGTGCCGGCGGGCGCCCCCGACCATGTCGTGCTGGTCACCTGGGACACCGTCCGCGCCGACTCGCTGCCGATGTGGGGCGGCGGCGGCCTCGACACGCCGAACCTCGACGCGCTCGAAGCGCTGCGCTTCACCCGCGCGCTCTCCGTGGCGCCGATCACCGGGCCGGCCCACCTGTCGCTCCTGACCGGGCTCTACCCGCCGCAGCATGGCCTGCGCAGCAACGGCGATCCGGCGCCGCCGGCTTCCGGCCCCCATCTCGCGGCGATGCTGCGCGAACTCGGTTTCACCACCGCCGGCTTCGTCAGCAACCTCGCGCTGATGCGCCGCAGCGGCTTCGATCGCGGCTTCGACACCTTCGATGACCGGCCGGCGGCACCACCGCTGGCGCGCTTTCTGTCGCTGGCGCGGCTCGGCTCGATCTTCCTGCAGCGAGTGCTGCCGGCGACGGTCGGCGCGCTGGCGCACCAGACACCGGGTGAAGTGACGCTGGCGCGGGCGCAGGCGTGGATCGAGCGCACGCCGAGCCTGAGCTTCCTCTGGACCCACTTCTATGACGCCCACGCGCCCTACGCGCCGCCCGAGCCGTTTCGCTCGCGGACGCGCGCGCGGGCCGCGGAAGGGGCGCAGGCGGCCGATCCCGCGGCGCAGGACGACTGGATCGCGCAGCGCGGCGAGATCGAACTGCTCGACGACCTGCTCGGCCGGCTCGTCGCCACGCTCGGGCGGCGCGACCCCGGGCTCGCGCGCACTCTGGTGATCGTCGTCGCCGACCACGGCGAGTGCTTCGGTGAGGACGGCCTGCGCGGTCACCACCAGAGCCTGTTGCACGCGACCCAGCACATCCCGTTCTTGCTGCGGCCAGCGGGCGCGCCGCGACCCGGCCAGGCCATCGACCTGCCGGTGAGCCAGGTCGATCTGCTGCCGAGCGTGCTCGGCTACTTCGGCGTGCCACCGCCGCCGGAATGCGCTGGCCGCGACCTGATCGAGCTGATCGAGCGTATCGAGCAGGGCGACCACGCGAGCGCCGCCGACCGCGGCTTCTACTTCGAGGCGTTCCAGCGCGCGCTCGGCCCGCGCCGACAGCAGGGCTGGCAGCAGGGCGACCTCAAGTACCTGCGCGATCTCGCCGGCGGCGAGCGGCTGTTGCGCCTCGACGCGGACGGCGAACGGCCGCTCGAGGATCCGGCCCTGCTGGCGCGGATGCGCGCTCAGCTCGACGCGTGGCTCACAGCCCACCCGGATGGCGTATCGGGCGCCGCCGACTCCGCCCTGTCCGACCGGGACGAAGCCGCCCTCGACGCGCTCGGCTACGGCAACCGCTGAGACGATCGATCCAGGTCCAACCGTCCCGTTCCGTCGCCGGTGACGGAGCCGGAGCGGGTCCGAGAAGTGGCCGGCGCGCTCAGCCGCCGGCGAATGCGGCGTCGAGGAACTTGACGATCACGTCGCGATCGCCGCGGTCGTTCAGGTCGGCACCGAAGTGGCCGTTGTACACGGTGTGGAACAGCAGCGGTGCCGGGTCGGGATCGGCGGCGCGGCCGGCCTTCGCCGCGGCGAACAGCCGTTCGGCGAAGTGATAGCGGACGATGGTGTCGTCGCGGCCGTGGATCAGCAGCCACGGCAACTCGAGCTCCTTCGCCTTCGCCGCATTGTCGTAGTGGATGCGGGCGAGCCGGCGGATCGGCAGCCACGGGAATCGCTCGGCACCGACATCGGGGACCGAGCTGAACGTCGACTCGGTCACGAGGCCGGCCAGCGGTCGCCGGCGCGCCAGCTCGATGGCGACGGCGCCGCCGAGCGAATGGCCGAAGGCGACGATCCGCTCGGCCGGATAGCCCGCCGCGCGCAACGCGTCATAGCCGGCGACGGCGTCGAGGTAGGTCCCCTCCTCGCTGAGCTTGCCGCCGCTGTTGCCGTAGCCGCGGTATTCGAGCAGCAGGATCGAGTAGCGCAGCTCGCGGAAGCGGCGCGCGATGCCGATCAGGTTGCCGATCGAGCCGGAGTTGCCGTGCAGGTAGAGCAGCGCCCCCTTCGGGTCGGGAGCGTCGATCCGCCACGCGTCGATCACGACGCCGTCAGCCGTGGTCAGGTCGAGATCCGCATACGGCAGCCGGAACGTCGCCGGTGTCCGCTGCGGCGGCCCGGTCGGATGCCAGACCAGATGCTTCTGGAACAGCAGCACCGCCAGCATCGACAGCAGCCATGCAGCGACGAGCGTGCGCATCACCGTCACCCATGGCCGAAACCGGCGTCTTGCCACCAGGGGTCGCGCGCCGGCGCCGGCAACGCCCCCGGGATCCGCCCCATCGCTCAAGCTGGAGGCCTCGTCATGCCCTGGTTCATCCTCGCCGGTTCATCGATCGCCGCGCTCGCAGCCCTGTTCGGCTGGACGCAGCCCATCGGGAAGACCATCGCTTCGACGTCCGCGCCCGCCGCCGCGTCCCTGCCGGCGGCGCCGAGCGAAGTGCGCGTCGTCACCCCTGACGAGCGGCGCGCCTTCTACCGCGGCGGCGGCAAGGAGCAGCTCGGCCGCACCGTCCACCTCCACGTCGAGAGCGAGGTGCTGCGCAAGGAGCCGTACGCCTTCACCGATCGCGCCGGCGCGGAGTGGGTCCGCTTCGAGAACCGCGACGTCCCGCTGCTGATCCCGGCCAAGTCGCCCTACTGGCTCCAGGTACGTCGGCACCGCGCTGGCGCGAAGGAGTTCTGCCTGCGCGGCGTCGTGCGCTTGCTGCCGGGCGACGAGCGACAGCGCGCATCCGTGCAGGTGACCAAGATCGTGCGCGCCCCGGGCGGCTGGCGCTGAGCCACCCCCGCGGCCCCGGGGACGCGGCACGCTTTATGATCCGCGCCGCTCGATGCCTCCGCCGGCGACGCTCCCGCTGACCGCTCCGCCCACCGCTCCGCCCACCGCTCCGCCCGCCGCCCTGCCGGCGGGCGCGCGGACCATGGGATCCGGCACGGGCTGGCTCGCCCGCACCCGACGGCGCACCGTCAGCGCGCTCCACCGCTTCGTCGCGCGCCATTACTTGAAGAAGCCCGAGCTGGCCGAACTGCTCGACATCAAGCTGCCCGACCTCGGCTCGATCGGTCACGCCGCGCTGAACGAGCTTGCCTACCGGCTGCGCCTCGACCGCACGGCGCGGGTGCTCTCGCTCAACGTCGAGACCACGAACCACTGCAACCTGCGCTGCACCATCTGCCCGGTCAACCGTGGCATGGCCCGCGCCAAGCGGTTCCTCGACCCGGCCGTCTTCATGCGGCTGATCGACCGCTCGCCGACGGTGAAGTTCGTGCTGCCGTTCCAGTGGGGCGAGCCGCTGCTCCACCCCGAGATCGACCGGATGATCCGCCACGCGCGCGACCGCGGCGTCCGCTCGATGCTCACCACCAACGGCACGCTGCTCGACGAGGCGATGGCGCGGCGGCTGTTCGCGAGCGGACTCGACCGGCTCACCATCTCGGTGGACGGCGACGACACCACCCACGAGGCGATCCGCGGCGTGCCGCTCGCCGGCGTGCGCGAGCGGGTAAGGGCCTTGCGCACGCTGCGCGACCGCCTCGGCGCGGCGCTGCGGATCGACGTGTCGATGGTGCTCGACGCGGCGACGAAGCCGGCGATCGACCACTACCGCGCCGAGTGGAGCGCACTGGCCGACCGCGTGCAGGTGATCCCGCGGCTGGCGGCGCGGCCGCGCACGCAGGCTTGCCGCGAGCCGTGGCGCGGCAGCCTCGTCGTGCTGGTCGACGGCACCGTGACCGCCTGCTGCGCCGACAGCGAGGGGACGCTGGCGCTGGGCAACGGCCACACGACGGCGCCCGGCGAACTGCTGAACGCCGCCGCGTTCCGGGCGCTGCGCCGCGCCCATCGCTGCGGCGAGCTGCCGGCCGTCTGCGCCGGCTGCGGCGAGTTCGACG
>VGYY01000319.1 GCA_016872815.1 Planctomycetota bacterium | reverse complement strand
GGTCGAGCCGGTGCCGTTCACGCTCGAGGTGGCGATGCCGAAGGTGCCGCTGGTCCACTTCGGCCAGATGGCGCTGCCGGTCACCGTGCAGCGACGCGAGGGCTTCGACGGCGCGATCACGCTGCGACTGCTCGGCGCGCACGCCGGCATCAACGCGCAGCCGACGATCGAGGTGCCGAAGGGCCAATCCCGGGCCATCTACTACGTGAACGCCGGCGGCGAGGCCGAGGTGCGCCGCCACGTGGTCGCGATCCAGGGCGAGGCGGAGAGCGGTCGCGGCCTCGTGCTGGCGTCGACCGGCCTGCTCGAGTTCGACGTCGCGGCGCCCTACCTCGGCCTCAAGCTCGATCTCGCCGCCGTGGAGCAGGGGCAGCGCGCGCAGGTGGTGGCGCACGTGACGCCGACCGTGCCGTTCGCCGGCAAGGCGAAGGTCTCGCTGCGCGGGCTGCCGGCGCAGGCGACCACGGTCGACCTCGAGTGCGAGTCGGGCGCGGAGTCGACGCTCGTGTTCGAGGTCGACACCACGAAGGAGACGCCGGTCGGCAAGCACACCACGCTGTTCTGCCAGGTGATCGTCGAGCAGCAAGGCGAGTCGATCGTCCACTTCCTCGGCGGCGGCGGGACGCTGCGGGTCGATCCGCCGGCGCCACCGGCTGCGCCGGTCGCGGTGGCCCCGGCCGCGACGCCTGAACCGGCGCCGGCGCCGGCGCCGGCCGAGCCGCCGAAGAAGCCGCTCTCCCGCCTCGAACAGTTGCGCGAAGAGGCGCGCCAGCGGGCCGAGCAGGCGAAGGGGGGCGGGCCATGAGTCCTCGCCGCGTGGCGATCGCGATCGCCGTCGCGTGCGCCGGTGGCGTGCTGCCGGCCGCCGACCGCGGCGATGACCTGCCCGATCCGCTCGCGGCGAAGGAGTTGATCGCGCTGCAGGCCTGGCCCGAGCGGCTCGCCCTGGCCGGCGCCGAAGACCTGCAGCGCTTCGTCGTGCAGGCGACCTTCGCTGACGGCACGACCGCGGACGTCACCGAGCACGTTCGCATCGCCGTCGGCGATCCGACCGTGATCGGGATCGACGGCACGCGGGTGGCTCCGCTCGCCGATGGCGCGACGGTCGTGTCGCTCGGCTGGCGCGACCGGGTCATCGACCTTCCGGTGTCGGTGACGCAGGCGGCGGCGGCGCGGCCGGTCAGCTTCCGGCGCGACGTGATGCCGGCGCTGACCAAGGGCGGCTGCAACAGCGGCCCGTGCCACGGCTCGGCGTCGGGGCAGGACGGCTTCCGGCTGTCGCTGTTCGGCTTCGATCCCGACGGCGACCACTTCCGCATCACCGGCCAGCTGCCGGCGCGGCGGGTGAATCTCGCGCTGCCGGCCGAGAGCCTGCTGCGCGAGAAGGCGATCGGCGCAGTGCCGCACACCGGCGGGCAGCGGTTCGTGCCGGGGAGCGAGCTCGATCGGACGCTGCTCGCGTGGCTCGAGACCGGGGCGCCGGCCGACGCCGGACCGGTGCCGCAGCCGGTCGAACTGCTGCTTCATCCGCCGCGCAACGTGCTGGAGGGCGCGGGCGCCCGGCAGCAGCTCGCGGTGCTGGCGCGCTACTCCGACGGCAGCGACCGCGACGTGACCGCGCTGTCGGCGTTCTTCAGCAGCGCCGATTCGGTGGCGAAGGTCGACGGCAGCGGCGCCGTGACGGCGGGGCAGCGCGGCGAGGCGTTCGTGCTGGCGCGGTTCGCGACGCTGACGGTCGGCACGCCGGTGATCGTCCTCCCGGCCGGCCTGCCCTACTCGAAGCCGGCGCTGCCGGAGACCAGCTGGGTCGATCCGCTGGTGCACGCGAAGCTCGACGACCTGCGGATCGTGCCCTCCGCGTCGTGCGATGACGCGACGTTCCTGCGGCGGGTCTGGCTCGACCTGGTCGGGCTGGCGCCGCCGGCGGAAGAGGTGCGCCGGTTCCTCGCCGATGGTTCGCCGGAGAAGCGCGCGGCCGCGGTCGACGCGCTGCTCGGGCGCAAGGAGTTCTCCGAGCTCTGGGTGATGAAGTTCGCCGAATTGCTGCAGATGCGGACCGACGAGAACAACCGCATCCCGTACAAGGCGACGCTGCTCTACTTCCACTGGCTCGAGGAGCAGATCGCGCGCAACGTGCCGTTCGATCGCGTCGTGCGCGAGTTGCTGTCGGCGAGCGGCGGGACGTTCAAGTCGCCGGCGGCCAACTACTACCAGGTCGAGCGCGACACGCTGAAGGTCGCGGAGAACGTGGCGCAGGTGTTCCTCGGCATGCGCATCCAGTGCGCGCAGTGCCACAACCACCCGTTCGACCGCTGGACGATGGACGATTACTACGGCTTCGCGGCGTTCTTCAGCCAGGTCGGGCGCAAGAACGGCGAGGATCCGCGCGAGACGATCGTCTACGACTCGCGCGGGGGCGAGGTGAGCCACCCGGTCGGCGGGCGGGTGATGGCGCCGAAGTTCCTCGGCGGGGCGACCCCCGACGTGTCGACGAAGGATCGCCGCGCGGTGCTGGCCGAGTGGCTGACTGCGCGCGACAACCCGTGGTTCGCCCGCAACCTGGTCAACCTGGTGTGGGCGCACTTCTTCGGCGTCGGCATCGTCGATCCGGTCGACGACGTGCGCGTCAGCAACCCGCCGTCGAACCCGGGACTGATCGCCGAGATGTCGCGACGGTTCATCGAGTCGGACTACGACTTCAAGGGGCTGGTGCGGGCGATCGTCACGTCGCAGGCCTACCAGCGCGCGGCGGTGCCGAACGAGACCAACGCGCTCGACGAGCGCAACGCGTCGCGCGCGCTGCCGCGGCGGATCCGGGCCGAGATTCTGCTCGACGTGATCAGCACGGTGACGGCGACGCCGAACAAGTTCCCGGGGCTGCCGCTCGGCGCGCGCGCGGTGCAGATCGCCGACGGCAACGTCTCGAACTACTTCCTGCAGACGTTCGGCCGGGCGTCGCGGGCGACGGTGTGCAGCTGCGAAGTGAAGATGGAGCCGAACCTGTCGCAGGCGCTGCATCTGCTGAACGGCGACGCCACGACGCCGCGCATCCGCGACGGCGGCGTGATGGGGCAGTTCCTCGCGGCCGGCAAGTCGACGGCGGAGATCGTCGAAGAGCTCTGGCTCGCCTGCCTCGCCCGCCCGCCGACGATGGCGGAGCGCGAGCGCGTGCTGGCGCAGCTGCCGGGGCCGACGCTGGACGCGGCGGGCGCGGCGACGGCGCCGGATCCGGCGCTGCTGCAGACCGCGCTCGAGGACCTTTTCTGGGCGCTGCTCAACTCGAAGGAGTTCGCCTTCAACCACTGACGCCGCCATTCCGTCATTCCGTCGCTGCGACGGAATGACGGATCCGGTGGGGGGACGTGCGGGGGAGGCGGCGGCAGGTGCAGGTGAGCGACGGACGCGGTGCAGGAGGAGTGAGGGCGATGCGGCGGCTCGGTCGTGGGGTGCTTGTCACGTGGGGGTGGACGGCGTGGTGGCTGGCGGCATCGTCGGCGACCGCGCAGGAGAAGGTCACCTACGACGACCAGGTGCAGCGCCTGCTGACGCAGCATTGCGGCAAGTGCCACGGGGCCGAGCGGCAGCGCGCCGGGCTCGACGTGTCGACCTACGGCGGCGTCCTCAAGGGCTCGAGCGGCGGCGTCGTCGTCGAATCGGGCGACCCCGACGTGAGCACCCTCTACCTCTCGATCACGCACCAGCGCGAGCCGACGATGCCACCCGGCAGCGGCAAGCTGCCCGACAAGGCGATCGAGACGATCCGCGCCTGGATCGCCGGCGGGCTGCTCGAGAACGCCGGCAGCCAGGCGAAGGCGAAGAAGAAGAGCGGGCTGGCGCCGATCGCCGCAGGCGCCGTCGGCCGTCCGGCCGAGCCGCTCCCGCTGCCGGAGCATCTCTCGCTGGAGCCGGCGGTCGTGACCGCGCGACCGGGAATCGCCGGCGCGCTGGCCGCCAACCCATGGTCGCCGATCGTCGCGCTGGCCGGCCAGAAGCAGGTCCT
>VGYY01000318.1 GCA_016872815.1 Planctomycetota bacterium | reverse complement strand
GGCGGCTTCGGCGCGGCGGCGGGCGCGGCGGCAGGGGGCGCAGCGGCGGGTGGCGCCGATGCGGAGCTGCCCGGCAACCGGTAGCGCAGCAGCGTCGTGCCGAGCCGCACCTCGTCGCCGTCGGTCAGCGTCTGCAGCGTGACCTTCTGGCCGTTGACGAAGGTCCCGGCGGTCGAGTTCTGGTCGGCGATCCAATGGCGGCCGTCGCGCACGAAGATCTTGGCGTGCTGACGCGAGACGGTCTTGTCGGCGAGGACGTGGGTGTTGCCGGGCACGCGACCGAACGTGCTGTTCGCGGTCGCCAGCGGCAACTTCGCCGGGGTGCCGGTGCCGTTCGCCGGCTCGAGCCAGGCAAGAGCGAGGTCGTCGGTGTCCTGGCTCATGTGCGGGAGGGGGTCCTGATCCGAACGGACAGCGAGCCGGCGATTGACGCTGCCTCGAACGCGCGGGAGTGTACGCCGCCCTGACGCGGCCGTCCAAGAGCGGCGGCTGCTCGGCGTGAGGAGCCTGCCATGTGGGCGCAGTCGGTCGTGGCGCTTGGCCTCGCGGTTCCGGCGGCGAGCGACGGCGTCACTTCGTTGCGCGAGGCGCTGACCTTCGCCGCCACCTTCGACGCCGGCCTCGATGCCGACGTCGCATCCGGTGATGGCCGCCTCCATGGGGGGCCGACCTGGGCGCATCCCCGCAACGGCACGCCCGGCCTCGTCCCGAGCGGTGCCGTCACCCGCGAGCGGCGCCACGCGCTGCGCGGCCACGCGCTCCGCTTCCATCGCCGCACCGACGAACTGCTCTTCTTCCACGGCGAGAAGAACACGCCGTGGCGGCCGCGCGACTGGAGCGGGACGCTCTCCTTCTGGCTGCGCGCGGAGCCGGCGGGCGAACTGCTCGACGGCTTCAACGACCCGATCACCGTCACCTCGAAGGAGTGGAACGACGCCGGCCTCTTCTGCGAGTTCGAGAAGCGGCCGACCTTCCGCCACTTCCGCATGGGCGCCTACGCCGACCTGACGGTCTGGAACGCCGCCGGGAAACCGTGGGAGCAGCTCGCGTTCGAGGAGAAGTCGCTGGCGCAGGTCGAAGCCGACGACCACTTCGGCGGGCGCTGGACCCATGTCCTGTTCGCCTTCGAGCGCTTCAACAGCGGCGCCGACGACGGCGTCGCCCGCATGTACCTCGACGGCAAGCTCGCGGCGACGCTCTCGCCGCGGCGGCAGTCGTGGACCTGGGAACCGGCGGCGCAGCGGATCATCCTCGGCCTCAACTACGTCGGCTGGATGGACGAGATCGCGTGGTTCGACCGCGCGCTGAGCGAAGGCGAGGTCGCGCTGCTGCACGCGCTGCCGGGCGGACTCGCCGACCTGTGGCGGCCGCGGCTGCCGGTGGGGGCCGCGAAGGTCGACGTGACGCCCGACCACCCGATCCGCCTGTGCGGCTACGCGGCGCGCACCACCGAGGCGACCGGCGCGGTGCACCCGCTGTGGGCGCGCGCGCTCGCGATCGGCGACGGCGACACGCTGGCCGTGCAGATGGCGCTCGACAACACGGCGATCCCGCAGCGGATGACGGACGAGGTGGCGGCCCGGCTCGCACGGCGCTTCGGCCTGAAGCGCGAGCGGTTCACCTTGACGGTCACTCACACCCATGCGGCGCCGGTGCTGGACGGCGGCATCGACTGCATGTTCGGCCGGCCGATCCCGGCCGACGAATGGCAGCGGATCGAGCGCTACAGCCGCTGGCTGGTCGATCGACTGGAGCAGGCGGCCGCTGCGGCGATCACGGCGCGCGCGCCGGCGCTGCTGGCGTGGGGCGAGGGGAGCGCCGGTTTCGCTCGCAACCGACGGACCGCGGGCGGGCCGGTCGACCCTGCGCTGCCGCTGCTGGCGGCGTATCGCCTCGACGCCACGGGGATCGAGCTGATCGCCACGGCGCAGAACTACGCCTGCCACTGCACCAGCTGCAACCACGAGGTGAACGAGCATTGCGGCGACTGGGCCGGCTTCGCCAGCGCGGCGATCGAGGCTGCGCGGCCCGGTGCGGTGGCGCTGACGATGATCGGCTGCGGCGCCGACGCCAATCCCGAGGGCGGGCCGACGCGCGATCTTGCCGTCGCGCGGCGCCACGGGGCGACGATCGCCGCCGAGGTGGCGCGCCTGCTGGCGGCGCCGCTCACCCCGCTTCTGTCCGACGCCGGACGGGATGGCGCGGCGCCGACGATCGCGCTCGAACGGTTCGAACTGCCGTATGCGCCGCTGCCGACGCGCACCGAGTTCGAGGCGCGCGCCAAGGCGGGCGGCCACGTCGGCTTCCACGCCGAGAGCTGGCTGAAGCGCCTCGACCGCGGCGAGGCACTGCCGAGCGCGCTGCCCTACTCGGTGCAGGCGTGGCGGTGGGGCGACGAGCTGGTGCAGCTCTTCCTGCCGGGCGAGGTGGTCGTCGACTATTCGCTGCGGCTCAAGCGCGATCTCGACCGCGCGCGCCTCTGGGTCAGCGCCTACTCGAACGACGTCCCCTGCTACCTCCCGAGCGAGCGGATCCTGCGCGAGGGCGGCTACGAGGCGGGCGGCGCGATGACCTACTACGGGCGGCCGGGGCCGCTCGCCCCCGGCGTCGAGCAGCGCATCATCGATGCGGTCCATCGCGTGGTGCCGGCGGAGTTCGCCGCACCGCCCGACGATCCGCGCTTCCCGTCGCCGAAGTCGGCCGAGGAGTCGCGCGGCTGCTTCGAGCTGTCGCGCGAAGACCTCGAAGTGCAGCTGGTCGCCTGCGAGCCGCAGGTGCAGAGCCCGGTCGCGATCGACTTCGCCGCCGACGGCACGCTCTACGTCTGCGAGATGAACGACTACCCGACCGGCCTCGACGGCAACTTCGCGCCGGGCGGGCGGGTCACGTGGCTGCGCGATCGCAACGGCGACGGCAAGTACGAGACGAGCGGCCTCTTCCTCGACGGCCTCCCCTTCCCGACCGGCGTCATGGCGTGGCGGCGCGGGGCGCTGATCTGCGCCGCGCCCGACATCCTGTACGCCGAGGACGTGGACGGCGACGGCCGCGCCGACGTGAAGCAGGTGCTCTTCACCGGCTTCTCGACCGAGAACTACCAGGCGCGCGTCAACTCGCTCACGTGGGGGCTCGACGGCTGGGTCTACGGCAGTTGCGGGCTGTTCGGCGGCGAGATCACCGGGTTTCGGCACGCGGCGCTCGGGACGGCAGGCGGCGCCGCGCCGGTGGCGCTCGCACCAGTCGACTGCCGCGGCCGCGACTTCCGCATCGATCCCGCGCGCGGCGTGATCGAGGCGATCGAGGGGACCAGCCAGCAGGGGCGCGTGCGCGACGACTGGGGGCGCTGGTTCGGCTGCGACTCGGGGTGGCTCGTCTTCCAGTTGCCGCTGGCCGATCACGTGCTGCGCCGCAATCCCTGGGTGCCGGCGATCGACCCGCGCTGGAACGTGCTGGCCGACGCCGATCCGCGCCGTCTGTTCCAGATCTCGACGGTGCTCGAGCGTTTCAACGACGCCGGCGACGCCAGCCGCGTCACCTCGGCGTCCGGGCTCGGCATCTATCGCGACCGCTGGCTTGGCGCCGAGTTCCACGGCAACGCCTTCACCTGCGAGCCGGTCGCCAACGTGGTGCGCCGCACCGTGCTCGACAGCGGCGGCTCCGTGGCCACAGGTCGGCGCGCGCCCGAAGAGCCGTCGCGCGAATTCCTGGCGAGCCGCGACCCGTGGTTCCGCCCGGTCCAGGCGACCACCGGTCCCGACGGCGCGCTCTGGATCGTCGACATGTATCGCTTCGTGATCGAGCACCCGCGCTGGATCCCGGCCGCCAGGCTGGCCGAGCTCGACGTGCGCGCCGGCGCCGACAAGGGCCGGCTCTGGCGGGTGGTGAAGAAGGGGGCAGAGCTACGGCGCGTGGCCGACCTCGCGCAGGCGGGCGTGGGCGAGCTGCGCGAGGCGCTGGTCGCGGACAACGGCGTGGTGCGCGACGTGGCGCAGCGCGAGCTGCTGGCGCGGGCGACCCGGCGC
>VGYY01000317.1 GCA_016872815.1 Planctomycetota bacterium | reverse complement strand
GGACCGCGCGGCGCCGGCGCGCGGGGCGCGCTGGCAGGATCTGGTGACCGAGGCGATCGCGCTGCCCGATCGCTGGCTGCCGTGGCGGCCGCTGGCGGTCGCGCATGCAGCGCTGGCGCTCTCCGGCACCGAGCCCGACCTCGTGTTCTCGACCAGCCCGCCGCACACGATGCACCTCGTCGGCCGCGCGCTCGCCGGCCTGTTCCACTGCCCGCACGTCGTCGACTTCCGCGACCCATGGATGGGCAACCCGTTCCGCCGCTATGCCAACGAGGCGTTCCGGCGCATCGACGCCCGCCTCGAGCGGCAGGTGGTCGAAGGTGCCGCGCAGGTGGTGCTCAACACGCCGGCGCTCGAGCGGCAGTTCAAGGCGCGCTATCCCGGATTCGCGCGCGCGCGGACCATCCCGAACGGCTTCGACCCCGACGCCTTCGCCGAGCTGCCGCCGCCGACCGGCGGCGCCTTCCCGGGCGGGATCGAGATCGCCCACTTCGGCCAGCTCTACGGCCTGCGCAGCGGCAAGTACCTGCTGCAGGCGCTGGCATTGGTGAAGGCGCAGGCGCCTGCGTTGTTCGCGCGGCTGCGCCTCACCTTCATCGGCTCGATCGACGGCGAGGCGGGCTTCCGCGCGCTGGCGGAACAGCTGGGCGTGGCCGCGGCGCTGTCGATCCCGGGAGCGCTGCCGCATGCGGCGGCGCTCGCGCGGCAGCGGACGGCCGACGTGCTGCTGATCCTCGGGCCCGAGAACCAGGAGCCCGAAGTCCAGGTGCCGGGCAAGCTCTACGAGTACCTCGCCGCGGAGCGCCCGATCCTCACCCTGTCGCGCGCCGGCGGCGCGATCGCCGAGATCCTCGACCTGGCCAGGATCCCGTCGCACCGAGCCGAGCCCGACGATCCGGCCGCCATCGCGGCGGCGGTGATCGCCGCGGCGGAGGCGTCGGCGGCGCCGGCCGCGGACGCGGCCCTGCGCGCCGGCACCGCGACTTTCCGCTACGACCGGCTCGGCGACGCGCTGCTCCGCTGCTTCGACGATGCGTGGAGCGGCGCGGCGTCGGCGGTCCCGCCCGCGCCTCCCATCGCGGCGGGGGCGTAGGGCCATGTGCGGCATCACCGGCTTCTTCCGCCACGACGCCGCGACCGCCCCCGACGCGGCCGCGCTCGACGCGATCGGCGAGACGATCCGCCATCGCGGCCCCGACGCCTTCGGCTCGACCGTGCACGACGGCGTCGGCCTCCACAACCGCCGCCTCGCGATCGTCGATCTCTCGCCCGACGGCAACCAGCCGATCTGGAACGACGACCGCACGCTCGCGATCGTCTTCAACGGCGAGGTCTACAACTTCGAGGAGCTGCGCCGCGAGCTCGAGGCGAGCGGCGTCCGCTTCCGCTCGCGCACCGACACCGAGGTGGTGCTGCGGCTCTACGAGCGCTTCCGCGACGACCGGCCCGAGCGGATCCTGCCGAAGCTGAACGGCTTCTTCGCCTTCGCGATCCACGACCGGCGCAGCGGCTCGCTCTTCATCGCGCGCGATCGGATGGGCGTGAAGCCGCTCTTCTACGCGGAGACGGCGCGCGGGCTGTCGTTCGGCTCGGAGCTGAAGACGCTGCTCGCCGAGGGGTCGCTCGCGCGCGAGATCGATCCCTGCGCGCTGCTCGACTACCTCTGCCTGCGCTACATCCCGGCGCCGCGCACGATCTGGCGCGACGCGAGGAAGCTCCCGGCCGGCCACTGGCTCAAGGCGAAGCGCGGCGCGACCGGCAAGGTCGCGATCGAGGTCGCGAAGTGGTGGGACCTCCCGTTCGGCGAGGTGCGCGACGAGGCGCCGGCGAAGCTCGCCGAGGAGCTGTGGGAGCTCCTGGTCGATTCGGTGCGGCTGCGGCTGATCGCCGACGTGCCGCTCGGGGCGTTCCTCTCGGGCGGGCTCGACTCGTCGGCGGTGGTGGCGGCGATGGCGCAGCTGCGCGGCCGCGACGTCCACGCCGTGACGATCGGCTTCAAGGGGTGGGACCAGAGCGAGGTCGACCACGCGCGCGTGGTCGCCGACGCGCTCCAGATCCGCCACGTCGTCGCCGAGCTCGAGCCGGCCGCGATCGAACTGGTCGACTCGCTGGCCCACTTCTTCGACGAGCCCTTCTCCGATCCGTCGGCGATCCCGACCTGGCTCCTCTCCAAGGAGGCGCGCAAGTCGGTCACGGTCGCGCTGGCCGGCGACGGCGGCGACGAGTGCTTCGCCGGCTACCGCCGCTACCGCTTCGACCTCGCCGAACACCGCGTGCGCGCGCTCCTGCCGGGGCCGCTCTTCCGCGCGCTCTTCGCGCTGGGCGGCAAGGTCTGGCCGCGCGGCGCGTGGGTGCCGCGCTCGCTGCGCGCCGCGACGACGCTCGCCAACCTCGGGCGCGATCCGGCGGCGGCCTACTTCCGCTCGGTCTCGCAGATGGAGGTGGGGGAGGCGCGCGCGCTGCTCCATCCCGAGTTGCGTGCCGCCGTCGCCGGCTACGACCCGAGCGCCGAGCTGCGCCGCTGGTACGGGGCGTCGCCGTCGGCCGAGCCGCTGGCGCGCGCCCAGTACGCCGACTTCCACACCTGGCTCCCCGACTACATCCTCACCAAGAGCGATCGCGCGACGATGGCGGCGAGTCTCGAGGGACGCGAGCCGCTGCTCGACTATCGCCTGGTCGAGTTCTCCGCGAAGCTGCCCACGTCGCTCAAGGTGCGCGAGGGGGTCGGCAAGTGGCTCTTCCGGCGCGCGGTCGACGCGCGCCTGCCGGCCCACACGATCGCGCGCGGCAAGCAGGGCTTCGCGCCGCCGCTCAAGGAGTGGGTGAAGCGCGAACTCGCGGCGGGGCGCGGCATCGCGGCGCCCGCCTGCGCCGATCGCGCGGCGGTCGACGCTGCGGTCGCGCGCCATCGCGCCGGCCAGGTCGATCTGTCGGAGCCGCTCTACGCGCTCAAGGTGCTCGACGCCTTCGAGCGGCGCTGGGCGCGAGCGCCGGCTGCCGGCAGCTAGCACGGCCATGCGCCTCCTCGTCTTCACCACGCTCTTCCCGCGACCAAGCTCGCCGCACCACGGGATCTTCGTGCTGGAGCGGCTGCGCCATTGGCGCGACGCGACCGGCGGCGAGGCGGTGGTGGTGGCGCCGGTGCCCTTCGTGCCGGGAGCGCTGGCGCGCGGCCGTTTCGCCGAGTTCGCCGACGTCCCTGCCGAAGAGCAGCGCGACGGCTTCCGCGTCCTCCACCCGCGCTACCTGCTGCTGCCGAAGGTGAGCATGACCGTGGCGCCGTGGCTCCTGGCGCGTGCCGGGGTCGCCGCGGCGCGCCGCCTGGCGGCGGCCGGCGAGCGGTTCGACCTGGTCGACGCGCACTACCTCTATCCCGATGCGGTCGCGGCCGTGGCGGTGGCGCGCGAGCTCGCGCTCCCGCTCTGCGTCACGGCGCGCGGCACCGACGTCAACCTGATCCCGCGCCACGCGCTGCCGCGCCGCTGGCTGCGCTGGATGCTCCGGAACGCCGACGCCGCGATCGCGGTCGCCGAGGCGCTGCGGCGCGAGGTCGTGGCGCTGGCGCCCGCCGGCCTCGAGTGCGTGACGCTGCGCAACGGCGTCGACCTCGAGAAGTTCCGGCCGGTCGAGCGCGCTGCGGCGCGCACGGAACTCGGCTGGGAGCGCGACGGAGCGATCGTCGTTTCGGTCGGCCACCTGATCGAGCGCAAGGGGCACCACCACCTGATCGCCGCGCTGCCGCAACTGCCGGGCGTGCGCGTGAAGCTGGTCGGCGACGGCGAGTGGCGGGGGCGACTCGAGGCGCAGGCGCGCGCGGCCGGCGTTGCCGATCGCGTCGCCTTCGTCGGCCGCCTGCCGCACGAGCGGCTGCACGTCGCCTACTCGGCCGCCGACGCGCTGTCGCTCCTGTCGTCGCGCGAAGGCTGGCCGAACGTGCTGCTCGAGAGCCTGGCGAGCGGCACCCCGGTGGCGGCGACGCGGGTGTTCGGGACGCCGGAGGTGGTCCGCGACGACGCGGTGGGCGTGCTGGTCGGCGC
>VGYY01000316.1 GCA_016872815.1 Planctomycetota bacterium | reverse complement strand
CGGCCGCGACCGGGGCCGACAGCGGCGACGACTCGGGCGCGTCCTGCGCGGATGGCAGCGCGGCCGCGCTGCCGAGGCCGCCGGCGCCGCTGATGACGGCGATCCATGCCGCGCAGCGCAGCCGCTGCCACGCCGCCGGCGAGAAGACTCTGCGGACGATCACGGCGTCCCCCTCCGATCCAGCCCCCGCCGGCGGAGTTCCTCGATCAGCCGCCGATTGTTGGCGAAGCCAAGGGCGTCCGGTAACGCGGTGAAGGGGAAAAAGCGCGCCTCCTCGGCGTCGTCGCCCGCCTCGAGGCGCCCACCCACCGGGCGCGCGAGGTACGCCACGACCAGGCCGCGCCGGCGCGGATCATCCTCGTTGCACACCACGTCGAGCAGCGCCTCAACCTCGACCAGCAGCCCGGTCTCCTCGCGGACTTCACGCGCCAGCGCGACCGCCGGCGTCTCATCCACCTCCACATAGCCTGCCGGCATGGTCCAGTGGCCGCGGAATGGCTCGATGCGCCGGCGGATCAGCAGGAGCTCACCGTCGGCGACGACCGCGGCGACCGCCCCCACCGTCGGGTGGATCCAGACCACATGCGGGCACGCCGAACAGGCGCGGCGCGGGCGACCCTCGACCAGCCGGTCGACCAGCGGCGCACCGCAGCGCGCGCAGAATCGTTCGAGCGGGTCGTGTCCGGGGCTCGCCATGCGGGACTATCATCCCGCCCCGATGAGGCGCGTCCATCTCCTCGGCTCGACCGGCAGCATCGGCACCACCGCGGAGCGCGTGCTCGGTGAGCTCGTCGCCACCCATCGCGTCGTCGGCCTCGCCTCCGGCCGTGGCGGTCCCGCGTTCCTCGCCCAGGTCGAGCGCCTTCGACCGGAGGCCGTCGCGGTCGCCGATCCGGCCGGCGCGGAGGAGGTCGCCCGCGCCCTGCGCGGGCGCGCCGTCCGCGTCTTCGGTGGCGCGGACGCGCCGGCCGAGCTGGTGCGGGCGATCCCGGCCGAGCTGGTGCTGAATGGGATCACCGGCGCGCGCGGTCTCGGTGCCAGCTTCGCCGCGGTCGAGCGCGGCATCGATCTCGCGCTGGCGAACAAGGAATCGATGGTCATGGCCGGGCCGCTGCTGGCCCATGCCGCGGCCGCGTCGGGCGCCCGCATCCTGCCGGTCGACAGCGAACACAGCGCCATCTTCCAGTGCCTGCATCGCGAACCGCCGGGCGCAGTGCGCCGTCTGCTGCTCACCGCTTCGGGCGGCCCCTTCCGGACCACTCCGGCCGCCGACTTCGCCGCGATCACGCCGGCGCAGGCGCTGCGCCATCCGACCTGGAACATGGGCGCCAAGATCACCATCGACTCGGCGACGCTGCTCAACAAGGCGCTCGAGGTGGTCGAGGCGCGCTGGCTGTTCGGCCTTCCGGCCGAGCAGATCGCGGTGGTCGTCCATCCGCAGTCGATCGTCCACTCGATGGTCGAATTCACCGACGGCTCGATCCTCGCGCAGCTCGGCATCCCCGACATGGCGGTGCCGATCCGCTTCGCGCTGGCCTACCCGCAGCGCAGCGTCACGCGCGACCAGTACTTCGACTTCGAGCGCTGGAAGACCCTGACGTTCGAGCGCCCCGACCTCGCCCGCTTCCCCGGGCTCGCGCTCGGCTTCCGGGCCGCCCGCGCGGGCGGCACCGCCGGCGCGGTCCTGAACGCCGCCAACGAGGTCGCGGTCGCCGCGTTCCTCGCCGGCGAGCTCCCCTTCGACCGGATCGCGCGTGTCGTCGAAGCCGCGCTCGATCAGGTCCGGCACGTCGCCGAGCCGACGTTGGCGGAAGTCCTCGCGGCCGACCAGTCGGCGCGAGCGGAGACCACTGCATGCTGCCGCTGATCCTCCTCGCGGGTGTCGCCGACTGGCTCGCCTCGGCCGCGGGCAACCTCGGCTTCTGGCTCCTCGCCGCCGGCGGCATCGGGCTGGTGATCTTCGTCCACGAGCTCGGCCACTTCGTCGTGGCCAAGAAGTGCGGCGTGCGCGTCGAGGCGTTCGCCATCGGCTTCGGTCCGCGGCTGCTCGGCTGGAAGCGCGGCACCACCGAGTACCGGCTCGGGCTCGTGCCGATCGGCGGCTACGTGAAGATGGCCGGCGACAATCCAGGTGATTCCCTGCAGGGCGACGGTGGCGACCTGCCGAGCAAGACGGTCGGCCAGCGATTCGCGATCTACTCCGCCGGCGTCGTGATGAACGTGATCTTCGCGCTGATCGTGCTGCCGATCGTGCTGGCGGTCGGCGTGCAGTTCCATGCGACGACGATCGGTTCGATTCAGCCCGGCAGCCCGGCGTGGAAGGCCGGCCTGCAGAAGGGCGACGTCGTCGTCGCGGTCGACGATCACGTGGTCGACGACTTCAACGACCTGATCGCCGACGTGGCGCTGTCGGGCGCCGACGGCGTCGTCATCCACGTCGATCGCCCGCGCGCCGACGGCGGGAGCGATCGGCTCGCCATCGCGGTCGCGCCCGAGTTCGACCGCACCCAGGGGCGCTACGTGATTGGCGTCGGCCCGTCGGCCGCCCCGACCTTCGAGGTCAAGCAAGACGGCGCCGCCGCGCGAGCCGGGATCGTCGCCGGCGAACGGATCGTCGCCTTCGCCGGCGCGCCGATCGCGGGCGTCGACGCCTTCGAGCCGCTGCGGGCGGAGAACCGCGCCCCGACCGTGACCCTGCGCGTCGCCGGCAGCGACGGCCAGGAACGCGACGTGGTGGTCACTCCCGCAGCACAGGCGGTGCCGACCTGCGTGGTCGGCATCAAGCCGCACCAGGGACGGGTGAAGGCGCTGCGCGGTCCTGCGGCGCAACCGGATTTCCTGCAACTCGAGGACGACCTGGTGGCGCTGGTCGCGGCGGACGCGCCCGAAGCGGGCCGCGTCGTCGCGCCGATCGCCGATGCCGGAGAACTCGAGGCCGCGCTGAAGCAGGCTCCGGCCATCGGCGCCGCGGCGCGATTGCGGGTGACGCGGGACGGGAAGTCGCTCGACCTGCCGCTGCCGCCGGGCTTCACCCCATCGGCTCACGCCGACATCGCCCTCACGCTCGAACCGCCGGGCCGCCGCGTCCGCGCGCTCCCCGACTTCCCCGCCGCGATGGCCGGCTTCCCCGCCGGTGGCGAGATCCGCAAGGTGAACGGCGTCGAGGTGATGAACTGGGCCGACATCAAGCAGCGCGTCGAGAAGGCGGCACCGCAGGAGGCGGGCGGTGCGCCGCCGGAGCTGGTCTTCACCGTGGTCGCCGCCGATGGCGCGGAGAGCGAGGTGCGGGTGACCCCGCGCGTCGAGTTCCCGCCGGTCGACTTCGGGCTGGTGCCGACGCTGCTGATGATCGAGCGCTCCTACCCGATCCTCGAGGCGGTGCGGGTCGGCGTCTCCTCCGCCGGCTACATGCTGAAGAACGTCTACCTGACGCTGAAGAAGATGGTGCTGCGCGAAGTGAGCGCGAGCAACCTGTCGGGCATCCTCACCATCGCCTACGTCTCGCGCTCGTTCGCCGAGACCGGTGTCACCACGCTGTTCTTCTTCCTCGCCGTGCTGTCGCTGAACCTCGCTTTCCTCAACCTGTTGCCGATCCCGGTCCTCGACGGCGGCCATCTCTTCTTCCTGCTGGTGGAGAAGGTGAAGGGCTCGCCGGTCAGCGAGAAGGTGATGGGCTTCTCGCAGCTGGTCGGGGTGGTGCTGGTGCTGGCACTGCTCCTGTTCGTGACCTACAACGACCTGCGCCGTTTCCTGATGTGAGCCGCCGCGCGTGATGCAGCGCCTGCTCGCCCACTGCCAACTGCTGCGCCTGTCGCTGGCGCCGACCGTCGTCGCCGACCTCGCGGCCGGCGTGGCGCTCGCGACCGCGGCGCCCGGGGCGTGGCCGCACCTGCTGCCGCTGGTGCCGATCTCGCTGCTCCTCTTCTGCGGCGGCATGGCGCTGAACGCGTACGTCGACCGAGCCGAGGACGCCGTCACCCGACCGCTGCGGCCGCTGCCCTCCGGCGCGATCCCGCCGGGCCGTGCGCTCGCCTGCGCCGTGGTCGGCC
>VGYY01000315.1 GCA_016872815.1 Planctomycetota bacterium | reverse complement strand
CGGGACCGCGCCGCCCGAGTGGCTGATCGGCCGCGAAGCGGCGTTCCCGCGGCTGGCCGACGCGGTGGCGATCGATGCGGCCGGTCGCGTCGCTTTCGTCGCCCACGGCGGTGCGGGCGGGGACCGGCTGTTCCTGACCGCCGCCGCCGGCGTCACGGGCGCCGCGTCGCCGCGCGAGCTGCTCGCCGCGGGCTCCGTGGTCGAGGGGCGCGTGGTCGCGACCATCGGGCTCTCGAGCGCCGCCTTCGCCCACTCCGACCGCCTGGTCGTCCGTCTCGTCTTCACCGACGGCGTCGAGGCGATCGCGCTCTGCCACCTCCGCGGCGCGGCGTGAGCCGGCCGCGCGGCGGGGAATCAGCCGGTGGCGTCGCAGCGCGAGTGGGTCGGGACCTGGGCAGCGTAGGCGGACAGCGTCGCGCGCTGGCGCGGGACGCCGGCGAGCTCGCGATCGATCCGCTCGAGTTCGCCGGTGCTGGCGTCGAGCAGGCGACGATGGAGCGCGGTCAGCCGCTCGATGCTGGCGGCGTGCTCGATCAGTTCGGCGCTGGAGAGGCGCGTGCGGGTCACGTCGGCCGCGGGCAGCGACCGGAGCGCCGTCCCGGCGCGGTCGATCGCCCGCGACGCCGCCGCGGCCTCGCCGGCGAGGACGAACGAGAGCGCGTCGCGCCAGTCGGCCTCGATGGCGGCCAGCGTCGCGAGCTCAGCGGGCGGATCGGACCGCGCCATCCCACCCCTCCTTGAGCGTCCCGACCACGCGCCGGCTCGATTCGAGGAACTGCGGCGACTGCTGCAGGTTCGCCTCCACCAGCCAGGCGCTGACGGTGCGGTAGAGCTGGTCGAGCTTCGGCATGCACTCGGCGCCGATGACGGGGTTGAGCGCATCGCGCAGCGCGGCGACGATGTCGAGCGACTTGCCGATCGCGACGCCGGTCCGGCCGCGATCGCCGCCTTCGAGGGCCAGCCGCGCCTCCTCGATCCGGCGCAGCAGCGCGTCGTAGATCCTGAGCAGGATCTGCTCGCGCGGCAGCGCCAGCACGCTGTCCTGCTGGTACGCCTGGTAGCCCGTCTTCATCCGTTTCCTTCTCTCCTTCCCCCGGCCGCGATCGCCGGCGGGCTCACTGGACACCGCTCGTCGCGATCGAGCCGAGCGCGCCGCCCTGCGACTGCAGCCGCCCGACCAGCGACTCCATCGCCGCGTACTTCTGCCGCAGCGACCGCTCGAAGATCTCGAGCTGGTCCTCGGCGCGCGCGATCCGGTCGTCGAGGGTCTCCATCGACGATCGGAACGCGTCGGCGCGCGTCTTCATCGTCCCGCTGATCGAGTCGGTGCGCTGCTCGACCGAGTCGAGCAGCCGCTGGCCGATGCCGGCGGATTCGTCGCTCAGCAGCTTCTTCACGTCGTCGACGTCGTCGGCCAGGGCGTCCTTCAGCCGGGTCGAGTCGAGTTCGAGCGTCCCGTCCGAGCTGGTCGTGATCCCGATCGACGCCAGCGAGCTGTACGACAATCCCGGCAGCGTGCTCTGGCTGCTGACGACCGTCCCAAACGAGAAGCGGATCGAGCGCAACGCGCTGTCGCCGGCCAGCGGCTTGAGCGGGTCCTCGCTGCTGGACCGCGCCGCCGACTGCTCGTTCAGGAACTCGATCACGTCGTTGAAATCGTCGATGAAGGCCTTGAGCTGCGTCTCGATCGCCGCGAAGTCCTCGGTCACCGTGACCTCGGCGGTCGGGTCGCTCGCGGCGTGCTTCTGCAGGAGCTGCAGCGTCACGCCCTGGATCGCGTCGTCGATCGTGTTGTCGGCGGAGGTGTACGCCTGGCCGTCGATGGTGAACGCCGCGTCGGAGGCGGCACGCTGCTGCGTCAGGTTGAGCACTCCACCCTGCGGTGGCGGCTGGCTCGGCTCGGCCACGACGGTCACCGCGTTGGCCACGCCGGTGTCGGCGCCGCGGAGCTCGAGATGCCAGTCGGTGCCGTCGAACACGGTGGTGGCGACCACGCCGATGTCGGCGGCGTTGACGGCGTCGCGCACGCCGTTCAGCGTCGCGTTGGTGCCGTCGATCGTGAGGTCGTGCTGGGTGCCGCCGACCAACAGCGACAGCGTGCCGGTGATGCCGAGGTCCGCGTTCGCATCGGCCTGGCCGTCGCTGCGGATGAACGTGCTCTCGGCCAGCTGGCTGACCCGCACGTCGTAGGTGCCGGCTTGGGTCGAGCCCTGCGGCGTGATGGCGATGAAGCTGTCGGCGCCGGCGGACAGGACCGCCTTGTGCGCCACGAACTGGTCGGGATCGGCGAGCTTCTTCAGCGACTGCTCGAGCGACTTGAGCCGCTGGTCGAGCTCTCCCAGCGCGCTGACCTTCTTCTGAAAGTCGGTCCGGGCCGTACGCATCTGGCCCACCTTGCGCGCCTCGACGCCGACCAGCGCGGAAATGATCGACGCGGTGTCGAGCCCCGAGGCCAGGCCGCCGACCGTGATCGGGCTTGCCATGGTCTGCCTCCACCCCCCGGCCGTTGCGGCCGGACCCGGGCGATCCGAAGCGCCCCCACGGCGCCGGACCGCTTCCCCTCGTCCCGGTTGTTCGGCGCCAACCGGCGCCGCTCAAGCCGACGGGAAGATCTTTCCCATCGAACGGGCGAGGCCCCCCGGGGGAACGCCCCGGGAGGCCCGGCCCTGCTTCTGCGCTTCAGGTCAGCGGATCACCCGAGGAGGGCGAGCGCCGACTGCGGCTGCACGTTCGCCTGCGCCAGGATCGAGAGCGCGGCCTGCTGGAGGATCGAGTTGCGCGTCAGGTCGGCGGTCTCGAAGGCGACGTCGACGTCGCGGATGCGCGACTCGGCGGCCGAGAGCGACTCGATGCTGACGCCCAGGTTCGAGATGGTCGAGCTCAGGCGGTTCTGGGCCGCGCCGAGGTCGCCGCGGAGGCTCGAGACCGTGTCGATCGCGGAGTCGATCGCGCTGATCGCGGTGGTCGGGGCGCCGGCCGAGGAGATGTCGAGCGCGTCGATGCCGAGGTCCGACGCCAGCGCGCTGTCGAGGTCGACGGTGATGGTGTCGGTCGACGCGATGCCCGAGCCGACCTGGAAGACGACGTTGGCCGCCGAGCCGTCGAGCAGCTGGATGGTGTTGAACTCGGTCGACTGCGCGATGCGGTCGACTTCGCTGATCAGGTCCTGGAACTCCTGGTCGAGCGTGTCCTTGTCGCCGGCCGACGCCGTGCCGTTGTTGGCCTGGATCGCCAGCTCGCGCATACGGATCAGGATGTTGCTGACCTCGTTCAGCGAGCCTTCGGCCGTCTGCACCAGCGAGATGCCGTCGTTGGCATTCCGCTGCGCCTGGGTGAGCGACCGGGTCTGCGCGCGGAGGCGCTCGGAGATGCCGAGACCGGCGGCGTCATCCGCGGCGGTCGCGATCCGGAGACCGGTGGTCAGGTGCTGGAAGTTCTTCTCGAGCCGGGCGGACACCTGCGACAGCCCACGCTGAGCGTTGACCGACGAGATGTTCTGGTTGATGCGAAGCGGCATTAGGCCCATCCTCCGCGGAACGCGTGTCCGACCGCCCCACTCGGGAGATCGCTGGCCGGGGATTCCGCTCTCCACGGCCGGCGGACTTGTTCGGAGGCGGCAGCGCCCCTTCAACGGGTCCTTCCCGGGGAATCGAGGCCTCGTGCGGCCTTTTCCCGTCCGCGCGCGGCCCGGGTCGCCAAAGCGCGACGTTCTTTCCGTCGCACCGGGATTCGGCGCCGCCGCGGCGTGTTCGGCACGCCCGGAGATCCCCGGGAAGCCGCCAGGACGGAACGTTTTTCTAAAGCCACGGGCAGGAACTTCCGACCTCAGTCCCCGGGACTCGTTCGCGCCGGCGCGCAGCGCGCTGGCGGACGCGGTCCGGGCGGCGCGTTCGTGGGCGCGCCGCGTGGGACGGGAGGGAACGGCATGGCGAACGCGCCGCAGGGGTTCGGCGGGGTCGTCCGTCCGGCGTTCCGTGCCGAGGCGCTGGCGCGGCTGGCGCGGGTGGCGGTGCCGCTCCTCCTCCTGCTTGCCGGTGGCGCGCTCCTGCGCGATCAGGGCTCTGCCGCCGCCGCACCCGTCA
>VGYY01000314.1 GCA_016872815.1 Planctomycetota bacterium | reverse complement strand
CGCCGTCGCGCTGGCCGCCCTGCTGATGGCCGCGCTCGCCTCGCCGGACGCGGCCGCCGGCCCGCAGCAGGCGGGCGCGCCGGCCGCCGAGTCGCCGTTCCGCCGGGACCGCAAGCCCGACGAGAGCGACGACTTCTTCGGCAAGGGCGAGATCCCGCGGCTCAAGATCGTCGTCGACGAGGGCGAACTCGGCCGGCTGCGCGACGACCCGCGCAGCTACGTCCACGCGCGGCTCGAGGAGGACGGCAAGACCGTCAATCCCGACGTCGCGCTCAAGCTCAAGGGCGCGGCCGGCAGCTTCCGCGAGCTCGACGAGAAGCCGGCGTTCACCATCAACGTCGACAAGTTCGACAAGAAGCAGGAGTTCCACGGCCTCGACAAGTTCCACCTGAACAACTCGGTGCAGGACGACACCTACCTGCACGAGTTCGTCTGCTCGACGCTGATGGCGGCGGCCGGCGTGCCGGCGCCGCGGATCACCCATGCGCGGGTCTGGCTGAACGGCCGCGACCTCGGCCTCTACGTGCTGAAGGAGTCGTTCGACCGGAAGCTGGTGAAGCGCCACTTCCGCGAGGACAAGGGCAACCTCTACGACGGCGGCTTCTGCCAGGAGATCGACGTCGGTCTCGAGCGCGACGAGGGCGAGGGGGTCCCCGACGGCTCCGACCTGCGTGCGCTGGCCAACGCCTGCCGCGAGCCCGACGCCAATGCGCGCTGGCGGCGGATCGAGGAGCAGCTCGACGTCGAGGCGTTCCTCACCCTGCTGGCGATGGAGCTGATGATCGGCCACTGGGACGGCTACGCGAACAACGCCAACAACTACCGGGTCTACTTCGCCGGCAAGGAGGGGCGCGCCTACTTCCTGCCGCACGGGATGGACCAGGTGTTCCAGGACGCCGAGGCGTCGATCCTCGAGTACCCGACCGCGCTGGTCGCCGACGCGGTGCTGCGCAATCCGGTCTGGCGCGCCCGCTTCCGCAAGCGCCTGCAGGAACTGCTGCCCGTGTTCGCCATCAAGGAGAAGCTGCTGCCGCGGCTGAAGCCGGTGATGAAGCGGGTCGAAGCGGCGGCGAAGACGGTCGACGGCCGGCTGCCCGGCTCGCTCGACGGCGCGTGGAACGACCTCGAGAACCGGCTCCTCGCGCGCGAGAAGAGCCTGAAGGAGCAGGTGAAGCGCCCCGAGCCGAAGACGATCGAGCTCGACTCGAAGGGGCGCGCGAAGCTGCTCGGCTTCGCGCCGAACGTCGAGGCGGGAGACGCCGCGACCACCCCGACCACCACCGGCGGCAAGCGCGCCTACCGGATCGAATGCGGCCGCGAGCCGTGCGCCGCGTCGTGGCGCAAGAAGGTGCTGCTGCCGCAGGGGAAGTGGCGCTTCTCGGCCAGCGTGAAGTGCGACGACATCGCGCCGATCGATGGCAGCTCCACCAGCGGCGCCCAGCTGCGCATCGGCGGCGCCGAGCGGCGCGGCGGCATCGTCGGCGCCTGCGGCTTCACCGACGTCACCTTCGACTTCGAGGTGGCCGAGGCCGTGCGCCTGGTCGAGCTGATCGCGGAGCTCAACGCCGCCGGCGGCGCCTGCTGGTTCGACGTGGCGAACATGCGGGTGACCAAGCTGCCGTGAGCCGCCGCCGACCGTTCCGCGAGCTGATGCACGGGCTCGTGCCGTTCGGGCTCCTGAGCCGCAAGCCGCACCATTTCCTCGAGATGGTGAAGATCGCGTGGCGCAACCGCGACAACCTCGGCTACGCCTGGAAGGTGCTGACGAAGGGCGTCTGCGACGGCTGCGCGCTCGGCACGACGGGACTCCGGGACTGGACTCTCGACGGCACGCACCTCTGCCTGGTGCGGCTCAACCTGCTGCGGCTCAACACCATGCGGCCGTTCGCGCCGGCGCTGACGGCGGACGCCGCGGCGCTGCGGACGAAGTCGTCGCGCGAGCTGCGCGACCTCGGCCGGCTCGGCTGGCCGCTGCGGCGGCGCCGGGGCGAGCGCGGCTTCACGCAGGTGACGTGGGACGAGGTGTGGGCCGACGTCGGCGCGCGCTGGCGCGCCGTCGATCCGCGCCGCACGGCGATGTTCGTGACCAGCCGCGGCGTCACCAACGAGGTCTACTACGTCGCGCAGAAGGTGATGCGCTGGCTCGGCAGCAACAGCGTCGACAACTCGGCGCGGCTCTGCCATGCGCCGTCCACCGTGGGGCTGAAGAGCTCGATCGGCAGCGCCGCCACGACCTGCAGCTACCGCGACTGGTACGAGACCGATCTCATCGTCTTCCTCGGCAGCAACCCCGCCAACGACCAGCCGGTGGCGATGAAGTACCTCGACGAGGCGCGCCGGCGCGGCACGCGCGTGGTGAACGTCAACGCCTGCCGCGAGCCGGGCATGGAGCGCTACTGGGTGCCGAGCACGCCGAGCTCGGCGCTGTTCGGCACCAACATGAGCGACCGCCACCTGCTGGTGAAGGTGGGGGGCGACCTCGCCCTGCTGACCGCGGTGGCGAAGCTGATGGTGGAGTGGGACGGCGGCGCCCGGCTCGCCCGCGACTTCATCGGGCAGGCGACCAGCGGCTTCGACGAGTACCGGGCGCTGCTGGCGCGGGAGTCGGTCGCCGACCTCGCCGCGCAGGCGGGGCTCACCGTCGCCGAGATCGAAGCGTTCGCCGAAGAGCTGCTCCGCGCCGATCGCGCGATCCTCGTCTGGTCGATGGGGATCACCCACCACACCGACGGCGCCGACACAGTCAAGGCGATCGTCAACCTCGGCCTGCTGCGCGAATGGGTCGGGCGGCCAGGCTGCGGCCTGATGCCGATCCGCGGCCACTCCGGCGTGCAGGGCGGCGCCGAGATGGGGGCGTATTCGACCGCGTTCCCGGGCGGCCTGCCGATCAACGCCGAGACCGCCCGCCACTTCTCGCAGCTGTGGGGCTTCGAGGTGCCGGCGACCCCCGGCCTCGCGACCCCCGACTTCCTCGCCGCCGCCGGGCGCGGCGAGCTCGACGCCTTCTGGTGCATCGGCGGCAACCTGCTCGAGACGATGCCCGATCCGGCCACCATCCGCGCGGCCCTTGCGCGCGTGCCGTTGCGCGTCCACACCGACCTCGTGCTCACCTCGCAGATGCTGGTCGATCCGGCCGACGTGGTCTACGTGCTGCCGGCGCGGACCCGCTACGAGCAGCGCGGCGGCGGCACCGAGACCAGCACCGAACGGCGCGTCATCTTCAGCCCCGAGATCCCGCGCGCCGACCTCGGCGAGGCGCGGAGCGAGTGGGAGCTGCTGCTCGACCTGGCGCGGGCGACCCATCCCGACCGCTGCGCCGCCGTCGAGTTCGCCGACGGCGCCGCGATCCGCGCCGACATCGAGCGCGCCGTGCCGCTCTACCGCGGCATCGCGGCGCTGCAGCAGCAGGGCGACCAGTTCCAGTACGGCGGCGCGCACTACCCGAGCGGCCGCAACTTCCCGACTCCCGACGGGCGCGCCCACTTCCAGTGCGTGCGGCCCCATTCGCCGGCGCCGATCGCGCGACCGGCGGGCGCCGCCCGCGACGCGCCGACCTTCCGGCTCGCGACGCGGCGCGGCAAGCAGTTCAATTCGATGATCCAGGCGGACGTCGATCCGCTGACCGGCGCCGCGCGCGATCACGTCTTCGTCGCGCGGGCTGATGCGGCCCGGCTCGGTCTCGCCGCCGACGATCCGATCGTGCTGCGCAGCGCGACCGGCGCGTTCCAGGGGCGCGTCTTCCTCGCCGAGGTGGCGCCCGGAACGGTCCAGGGCCACTGGCCGGAGGTGAACTGCCTCCTGCCGGACGGCCTGCTCGAACCGGCATCGCGCGTCCCTGACTACAACACCGACGTGACCATCGAGCGCGCCTGAGCGGCGCCGTCCGGTCGCCGCGGCCTCCTCGTCATGGTGACAGCATGGTGAGTCTGCGCTAGGGTCTCGCCTCGCGAAGCTCCGGGATTGCGTCCCTTGCCGACGAGGACGGCGCATGGCCACGTGCGGGAACGCGTCACGGCGATTGCTGACGAGTGCGCTGCGCTGCGCCCTGGCGCTGGCCGTGGCGGGCGGCGCCGGCGCGCAGGAGGCCGCGCTCGCGCCGTCGGCGGC
>VGYY01000313.1 GCA_016872815.1 Planctomycetota bacterium | reverse complement strand
CGGGACCACCGGCGCAGCCGGACGCCGCCACCAGCAGCCCGGCGACCCCCGCGGCCAGCAGGCCGCCGCCGTGCGCAGCCCCCATCGGTTCGATTCGCGTCTTCATGGCGCGTGCGTCCCCTTCCAGATCGACTGGTCGTGCGTGTCGTGCGTGTCGTGCGTGTCGTGCGGTTCCGGACGAACGGCTCCGCGCCGCTCACGCCGGAACCGCGGCGTTGTCGTTTCAGCGCGCGATCGGCCGCGCCCGGTACGTCCAGCGCAGCATCCCCGTTCCCGCCAGTTCGACGGCGCGTCCCGGCTCCTCGCCGGCGGCCGAACTCGCCGTGCTCTCGAGCGGCCCTTCGAGGCTGGCGGCGAGCAGCCGACCGTCGGTCGCGCCGATCAGCAGCTCGCCGGACAGCCGGTAGGTCGTCGCCATGGCCGGTCCGTCCTTCGGCGCGGCCGCCAGCGTCGCCCGCACCTCGGTCGCGAACGCGACCGCGGCGCGGCCGGCCTCGTCGCGCCGATCGGTCGGCGTGACGCGCACCAGCTCGATCGTCGCGCCGAAGAGCGGATCGCCGAGCAGCGCGGCACCGAGCTCGACCGGCAACTCGAACGCCTCGCCGGCGCGCAGCGTCAGGGCGGACAGGTGCCCCGCCAGGACGCCGCCGCGCCACGCCTCGCGAACGTCGCGCAGGACGCGCTCCGCCAGACGCGGTGCGACCGGGCGGGGGATGGCGTATTCGGTCGGCGGCGCCGACGCCTCGCTGCCCGGCTCGGCCAGCAGGCGAACGCTGCCGTCCTCGCCGCCCGGAGCGTCATCAGGTGCCGCGGCCGCCGCGACGGCGAAGCGCCGTCGATCGCACGGCCCGTTGCCCTCCTGCACTGCGCCGCGGGCGACGACCCGCGTCGGACAGGGACCGTAGTCGACGGTCGCCAGCAACGCCCCGGCATCGCCCGTCGCGAGCGCGACCGTCCACGTCGCGGCATCGACCACCGACTGCTCGATCGTGCGCAGGACGACGCCGCGCACCCGCACGTCGACGCTGAAGCGCTGCTCCACCGTCGACTCGAAGGCGAACTGCTCGCCGGCGACCGGCGCAGCGGCGGCGACGCGCCAGTCCGGCGCGCTCCCTGCCATCGCGATGCCGACTGCCAGCCACCGTGCGAGCAAGCGCCCGACCTCCGTCGCGGCGCCCCGATCCCGGCCGTTCCTCGCAGCGGCGGGCGCGCGCGGCCCGCCAGTATGGCACGCCGCGCGGCCCGCGGATCATTGGTCGATCGTGGTCTCGGCGATCAGGCCGGCCTCGCAGTGGATCGTGCCGCCGGGTCCGGGCTCGCCGCCACCGCCACGCCGGCCGCGACCCGGAGCCGAGATCGTGTCGCGCACCGTCGCGCTCCAGCTTCCAGGAATCAGGCTGTCGAACGATGCCGTGCCCTGGTCGTCGGTCATGGCGAACGCGCGGCCGTCCGGTGGCATCGACAGGGTGACCGCGACATTGGCGACCGGCTGCCCGGTCGCCTTGCTGCGGACGTGCACCTTGAGTCGCGCGGCGAGCGCCATCGCGACCTCGACGTCGCGCACCACCGCGTCGCTCGCCAGCTCGATGTCGGCGCTGTTGGCCGCGAGGTGTTCGGGATGGCTGATGCGCACCCGATACTTGCCGGCTGGCACCCAGGGGATGCGGAAGGTGCCGTCGGTCGCGGTGCTGACCCGCGTGCCGCCGTTGTCACCGCCGAGACGGAAGGTGCGCCCGGCGCGTCCGCCGCCCGCGTTGCCTTCGACGACGAAGTCCAAACGGGCGGCGCCGATCATGTTCGCCACTTCGCCGTTGTTGCCACCGCCCTCCGCCGAGACGCGTTCCAGCGTCACTACCGCGCTGGCGATGCCGGTCTTGCCTCCGGCCTGCACCGCCCGCCCTTCGATGACGCCACCCTCGAGCGCGAAGTCGTGTCGTGCCGGCGTGCCGGCGGCGAGCGCGATGGTCGCGTCGGTGGCGACCAGCCCCTGCGGGTGGCGCGCGGAGATGCGCCAGGTGCCCGGACTGAGATCGGCGAGGCGATAGCGGCCGTCGGGGCCGGTGGTCGCCTCCTTGCGCGGGCCGAACAGGCCGGGGAAGCCGCGCCCGCCGATGCCGCGCCCGCCGCCGCCGCCGGAGTCTTCCGTCGCCGTCACGGTCGCGCCCGCCACCGGGCCGTCGGCGCAGGTGACGACACCTTCGAGCAGCGGCTTCTCCTGCTGGGAGAAGTCGACGCGCACCGTGCCGCCTTCCTCGACCAGCACCGTCTTGCCTGCCGACTCGTCGTTCTCCGAACCGATGCCGGCGATGACGAAGGCGAAGTCGCCTGGACCGTTGCCCTCATTGCTCTCCTCGCGCGTCGCCGTCGCCTCACCGGCCGGTACGTGGTCGACGCGGTAGTTGCCGTTGGCGTCGGCGACGGCGCTGAGGCTGGCCGCGGGCACCGTCTTGCTGCGGACGTTGACCCGATCGCCCGGCCGCGGCGTGCCGTCGACGGCGATGATCGCCCCCTCGATGGTGCCGCCGCGGTTCATGCGGAAGTCGACGCCGCTGCGCTGCTCGGAGGCGAGGAGCTCCTTCACCTCGCCAACCGTCATGGCGAAGTCGGCGTGGGTCAGCTCGACGTCGAAGTTGCCGGGGCCGAGATGGTCGACGGAGTAACGCCCTTCGCCGTCGGTGGTCGCGCGGCCGAGCGTTCGCCGGCCGTCGAAGTTGAGGCGGGTCGGCCGCATGCCACCGCGGTCGCTGATGCGGATGGCGGCGCCGAGCGCGAGTTCGGCGACGGAATCGGCCTGCGCCGGGCGCGGCTCGATCAGGCGCACCGCGGCCGCCGCGATCGGCGCGCCGCCGGGGTCGAGCACGCGGCCGGAGACCGTTGCGGCCCGCTCGACCTCGATCACGAGGCCCTCGACGCTCTTGCCGTCCTCGATCTTGAACGGCTCCGACTGTCCGCGCGTGGTGCCGGCGGCCCGTGCCACGATCCGGTAATCGCCCGGTTCGACGCCGTCGATGCGGAACTCGCCCGCCACGTCGGTCTTGTTCTCGCGGTCGTCCTGCTCGAGGAAGGCGCCGCCACCCAGCACCCCCATCTCGCGGCCCCAGTGCGGGACCAGCTGGACCTTGACGTCGCCGGGCGCGTCCGGACTGCCCTTCAGCTGCACTCGGCCGGCGACGAACAGCGTCGCGCCGAGCGTGATGTCGAGCGTCGCGGTCTGCGCCGGGTCGACGTTCGACGTCTCGTGCCGCGCGAAGCCCTCGGCCGTGACGGCGACGGTCTGCGCGCCCGCCCTGAGCCCCGAGATCTCGTACTTGCCGTCCTCGCCGGTGATCCAGTCGGGCTCGCCGCCGGTGCGGATCAGCCGGATCCAGTCGTTCGCCGCATTCACCGACACCGACGCTTCGGCGACCGGCTTGCCGGCGCCGTCACGGATCGTCCCGGCCAGCGTGAAGCCCTTCTCGAGGTGCAGCACCACCTCGCCCACCGCCTGATGGGCGACCACCTCGATCGCGTCGGAGGTCGTCCTGACCAGGCCGGTCGCGCTGGCCTCCACCACGGCCTTGCCGGCCGGCATTCCGGTCAGCCGGAAGCGGCCCTCCTCGTCGGTGGTCGTGCGCCGCTCGCCGCGCAGGCCGAACGAGAAGCTGAAGAAGCCGCGGCCGCGCTCCTCGGACGGCGGGTCGAGCAGCGATACCTCGGCGCCCGCCAGCTTGGCGCCCCCCGGTCCGTAGACGTAGCCGGAGACGGTGCCGCCGGCGGCCAGCCGGATGGTGCCGACGTCGAGGCCGACGGCCGGCAGGATCAGGTCGCTGCGGGTGAACACGACGAATTCGGGGTGGTCGACGCGCAGTTCGACGCCTTCGGTGCGGGACGGCTGCTCGAGACGGAACGAGCCGTCGGCGCCGCTCTTCGCGCGAACCGACACCACCTCCTCCGCAAGGTTCGCCAGCCCCGGGCCCGCGCGATCGCGTCCGCGCCCTCCGCGCCACGGCGCGCCGCCGCGCCCCGCGCCGCGCGCGCCGGCCCCGCGGAACCATGACGACAGGCGCGAACCGCCGTAGCTCACCTCGGCATCGGCGATCGGCGCGCCGCGCTCGTCGACCACTCGACCGACGAGGAA
>VGYY01000312.1 GCA_016872815.1 Planctomycetota bacterium | reverse complement strand
GGCCAGCTCGCCGGCGCGCGCGCTCTCGTCGCGGGGCGTGCGCTCGATGCGGGCGCGTTCGCCGCCCCTGAAGGCGAGCCAGAGCCCGCCACCGAGCACCGCCACTGCGCCGATGCCGGCCAGCAGGCCGCCATGGCGTGACGCCGACTTCTCCGTCTTGTTCATCCGAGAGCGGTCCTCGTTCTTGCCGGTCTCTCGGAGCTGGGTGCCCGGCCGAGACTTTGCCGCCTGTCGCCCGCCGTGCAAGGGGGCGCCCGGCGGCGGTCGCGTCAACGCTTCTGGATCCGGAGCAGCCGGACCTCCATGACGACGTCCTGCCCGGGCATCACGTGCGTGCCGACGCCGAGCGGTCCGAACGCGAGCTCGGGCGGCAGCGCGATCAGCCAGCGCGCCTTGGGCCGCATCGACCGCAGCGCGCGATCGAGGCCCGGGATCACCTCCGGCGCGCCGATCGCGAAGGCGAGGGTCGCACCCACCTGCTCCGTATCGCTCAGCAGCCGGCCGGTCTCGAGCAGGAAGCTCTTCTGTTCGATCGCGACGAACTGCCCGGCGCGCGGCGGTTCGCCGACGCCCTCGTCGAGGACGAGGTACTGGATGCCGTCGTCGCGGCGGGCGAACCGCGCCACCAGCTCGACTTCGTACTCGAGCCAGGCGTCACCCGGAACGCGCCCGCGCCCGGTCGCGCCATGCGCCAGCGCCGGCGGCAGCAGGAGCCGGCGGCGGCCGCCCGGCTGCATGTCGCGGATCCCCTCGGCGAAGCCCGGCAGCAGGTGCGGCGCTCCGAGCTTGAGCAGCAGCGGCTCGCCACCGCGCGTGCTGTCGTAAGGGGTCGCCTCGCCGGGGCCGTCGCCGACCCGCGCGATGCGGGCGTCGTAGTGGAGGCGGGCGTAGTCACCGTCGCGCAGCGGCTCGCCGTGGCCGGTGGCGAGCTCGGTGATGGCCACACCGCTTTGAGTGGTGGTGGCGGGCGGCGCAGCGTCCTCGCAGCCCGCGGTGAGCGCGCCGGCGAGCACCAGCAGCAGGGTCGGCAGCAGGGTCGGCAGCACGCTCGGTGCGCAGCAGGGCGAGGTTTTGGGCTGCATGGATTCCGTCCGGTCCGAGCGTGCGGAACTCTCGCCGCGCCGGGGGGCGCGGTCAAGTCACGGCCGGCAGCGCGTCGAAGGAGCCGGTGAAAGGAGGGTGACCGGTGGAGCAACGCCGCGCACGGCCGGAACTCGTCCTGTTCGCGACGCTCGCGCTGGCCGCGGCCGGCGGCGTCGCCTGGCTGCTCGGCCAGTGGCGCTTCGCCTGGAGCGCCGAGCGCAGCTTCGGCCACGCGCAGGCGCTGGTCCTCGACGCTCGCTGCAACGAGTTGGTCGTGCCGCGGCCCTACGGCCGGGTCGCCGCGCGCCTCCTCCCCGAGGTCTGGTACGCCTACGAAGTCGACGGCGTCGAGCACGAGGGGCGCGCGATCGCGCCACTGTGGCTGCCGTTCCTCGGCAGCGATCACTATCAGCGCTCCGCGCTGGCCACGGTCGCCCCGCTCGGCACCACCACGATCCGTTTCAATCCGGCGGCGCCGCAGCAGGCATTCCTCACGCTGAGCTTCGATGCGTGGCTGGTCGGCGCGCTGGTCGCCGCGCTGCTCGGCGTCGCGCTGCAGGCCAGCTCGGCGTGGCTCGCGGCGTTGCACGGCCGTGGTCGCGGCAGCCCACCGCTCGGCCACTTCCTCATCGGCGGCGGGACGCTGGCGTTCGCCGCGCGCTACGCGAGCTGGGGCGAATGGCTGGTCGAGCCGTGGCTCGTCGGTGCCGCGTTCCTCGTCGTGGCCGTCTGGCGCGTCGTTCGCCGCCCGGCGCCGCCGGAGTTCGCGCAGGCACCGCCCACCGTTGCGGCGGCGTGACGTTGCGCCGCCGGCGGGCGGCCATCGCGACGCTACTCTCCGCCGATCGCGTGCGCCGGGTTCGGCGCGCCGTCCCGCGGAAGTGACCCGATGCGTCGCAGCGCGCTCTGTCTCGCCCTCGTCCTCGTCGCGGCTCCGCGCCTCGCCGCGGACGACCAGCGGCGCAAGGCGATGGCGCCCGGCCCGAAGTCTTCCGGCGAAGTGTTCGAGTGGAAGTTCGCCGACGGATCGCCCTACGAGTACTACGTGCCGGAGGCGTACGACCCGCAGCGCGGCGCCAACCTCACCGTCGTGCTGCACGGCAACGGCCTCGACTACCGCTGGACGTTCTGGAACCACGAGGCGGGCAAGTTCCGGCCCGACGACATCGTCGTCTCGCTCGAGGGGACGCAGAAGCTGCCGTCGACCGGCGCGTTCGAGTTCATGGCCGGGCGCGACTCGTGCGCGAAGGTGCACGCGATCCTCGAGGAGCTGAAAGGCCAGTGGAAGGTGAACCAGACCTTCCTCTACGGCCACAGCCAGGGCTCCTTCTTCGTCTTCGAGTACGCCGGCGAGTTCCCGCAGGACGTGGCCGGCGTGGTCGGTCACGCCGGCGCCCTCTGGGCCTCGTCGAAGCTGGCGAAGGGGAACCACCACCAGGCGATCGCGTTCCTGCACGGCACCGACGACATGAACGTCCGCTGGGCGCAGAGCGTCGACGGGCGCGCGGCGTATCTGACGGCGGACTATCCGCTGGTGCACCTGCGCACGCTCTGGGCCTGGCCGCACGCGCCGCACTGGCGCCAGGCGATGCACCAGCTCGCCTGGTGCGAGGGGATGACGTCGACCGATCCGGTGCGCGTCGGGAAGTGCCTTGCCGACCTCGCCGACGGCAAGGCGGCGGGCGGCGTCGACCCGGCGGCGTGCTACGGGGTGGCGGCGCGTCTGGCGACGCTGGCGGGCGCAAGCGTGGCCGATCAGGCCGCCGCCACCGGCGCCCGCGCGGCGATCGACGGCTGCGCGACGCGGATCGCGGCGGCGATCGAGAAGGAGCTCGGCAAGGGCAAGTTGACCAAGGTCGACGGCCGCCCCTGGCTGGGACTGACCCTGCGCTTCCTCGAAGACTTCGACGGCGTGCCGGCGTGCGCGGCGTTCGCGAAGAAGCGCGCCGCCGAGCTCGCGGCCGTGGACAAGGTCACGGCGGACGGCGCGCGCGAGTTCTGGCAGAAGGCCGACCGCGACCCGGCCGACGCGCTCGCGCTCGGTGCGCGGCTGATCGAGGGCGGCTGGCGCAACGCGTGGCTCGACGACGTCGTCGCGCGGGTCGAGAAGCTGCTCGGCGACCCCGGGATCAAGCTGGCGAAGAAGGAGTCGGCGCGCATCGCCGCCGTGGTGGTGGCGTGGCGCAAGGGGCGCGACGACGGGTTCGCCGACTTCGGCAAGCTGCTGAAGGGGCTCGACCTGTGAGCGCGGGCGCCGCTTGATCCGCGCGGCGCTCCACGTCGGTCGGAGATTGCTCGAGAACCTGCGCGCCGATCGCCATCGGCCGCCGCTCGCGCAGCTGGCGGCGATCGCCGATCCCGAGCGGTTCTGCTGGGCCGTGCTGCCCTACGCCGCCCGCAGCTTCAGCTTCTGCATCGCCGTGCTGCCGCCCCGCATGGCGCGGACGCTGTGCGTCGCCTACCACTACTGCCGGATGCTCGACACCTGCGAGGACCTGCCGCGCGATGCTGCGGGCAAGGAGGCGGCTCTTGCCGCGTTCGTGGCGCGATTCGATCCGCTCGGCGCGGACGGGGGCGCGTCGCCGCCGACGCCACTGGCGCCGCCGCCGCTGCTCGACGGCGGTCTTGCGCGCGACGCGCGGGACGCGGTCTACCTGCTGCTCCTGGCGCGGGTGGAGCAGGTCGACCGCTGCTTCGCGGCGCTGCCGCAGTTGCATCGGGCGGTCGTCGTCCGCCTCGTCCGCCGCATGGGCACGGCGATGCGCGCCGCCGTGGCGACGTTCGCCGCGCAGGGCGACACCCTGCGCGACGCGCAGCAGCTCTCGGTCTACTGCTTCGGCGTGCTCGGTCAGCCGATGCGCTTCGCCGAGGAGCTCGCCTGCGTCGAGGCTGGCCGCAGCGCCGATCTGCCCGCGGAGCGGGTCGCGCTGGCGGCGGCGGTCGGTGAGGCGATCCAGCTCGCGAACGTCGCGCGCGACCTCGAGCAGGACACGGCGCACGGGCTGTGCTACCTGCCCGAGCTCGCGACCGCGGGCCGCCCCGCGGCGCCCGCCGCGCT
>VGYY01000311.1 GCA_016872815.1 Planctomycetota bacterium | reverse complement strand
CTGACGCCGGCGGCGGCCGCCAACGGCGCCGCGACCGGCGCGGCCGACCAGCTGGCGCGCACCTTGCGCGTCGGCGCGCCGCGTGACGGCATCCCGCGCATCTTCACCCGCGTGAACGAGGGGCGCGTGCTGCTCGACGTGCGGACGATCTTCGCGGACGAGGACGCCGCCGTCGCCAGCGCGCTGCGCGCGCTGATCGGACCATAGGACTGAGGTTCCATGTTCGGCAAGAAGAAGACCTACAAGCTGACCGACTGGTCGAGCTGCGCCGGCTGAGCGGCGAAGCTCGCCCCCAAGGACCTGGTGCAGGTCCTTTCCGGTCTCGACATGCCCACCAGCGACGCCGTGCTCCTCGGGCCTGAGGGGTACGACGATGCCGGGGTGTTCCTGGTCGCTCCCGGCATCGGTCTGGTGCAGACGCTCGACTTCTTCCCGCCGGTGGTCGACGACGCCCGTCACTACGGGCGCATCGCCGCGGCCAACTCCTTCTCCGACGTCTATGCCAAGGGCGGCGTGCCGCTCACCGCCCTGCAGATCGTCGGCTTCCCGAAGGACGAACTGCCGCTCGAGATCCTGCACGACATCCTCGCCGGCGCCGCCGAGGTGATCCGCGAGGCGGGGGCGGTGGTGCTGGGCGGCCACTCGGTGAAGGACGCCGAGATCAAGTTCGGCCTCTCGGTCACCGGGCGGATCGATCCGGCGAAGATCGTCCCCAACTCGGGGGCGCGAGCGGGCGACGTGCTCTACCTCACCAAGCCGCTCGGCATGGGGGCGATCACCACCGCGGCGAAGAAGGAGAAGGTGGCCGCCGACACCGTCGAGGCGGCGTGCCGCGTCATGGGGACGCTCAACAAGGCGGCGGCCGAGGCGATGGCCGCGGCCGGAGCGAGCGCGGCGACCGACATCACCGGCTTCGGTTTCCTCGGCCACAGCGCTTCGGTGGCGCGGCAGAGCAAGGTGACGCTCGAGTTCATCGCCAGCGAGCTGCCGATCTTCCCCGGCGCGCTCGACCTCGCCGCGAAGGGGATCCTGTCAGGCGGCTCGGCGCGCACTCGCGAGTTCCTCGGCGACGAGGTGGCGTTCGGCCGCGGCATCGACCGGGCGCTGGCCGACCTGCTGTTCGACGCCGAGACCTCGGGCGGGCTGCTGATCGCGCTGCCCGAGGCGCGCGCGGCCGCGCTGGAGCGCGAGCTCGCCGCGCGCCAGGTGCCGGTCCACAAGATCGGCCGCGCGATGCCGGACGCCGGCGTCCGTGTCCGCGTCGTCTGAGCCGCTCCCGGCGCGCAAGGGAGCGCGCACGATGGCGGAGATCCCGCCGGCCGTGCGGCGCGCGCTCGACGAGGGGCGCGACGAGACGCGCACGCTGGTCGAGTGGCTGGCGATCGACCAGGCGAAGCTGCTGGCGAGTGCATTGCCGACCGCCGGCTTCGCGGCGGCGGAAGTCAAGGCCGCCGCGTCGGCGCAGCGCGCGAATGCGGCGAACGGCATCACCGTGCGCGTGAAGCAGGCGGGGGCGATCGTCCACGGACTGCTCGCCGGGCTGCCCGCCGCGCGGCGGCGGAAGGCCTGCGCGGCGCTCGCCGGCCATCGCTCCGACATGGTGCGGGCGTTCCTCTGCTACTCGCATCTGGCGGATCATGGGCTCGCGCTCGCGGAGCGGCTCGCGGCGGCGCGCCGCTTCGCCGCCGACGCCGCGATGTCGGTGCGCGAATGCGCGTGGGACAGCTTCCGCCCGGCGTTGCGCCGCGAGCTGCAGCGCGGCCTCGTGCTGCTGCGCGCCTGGGTGGCGGACGCCGATCCAAACATCCGCCGCTGCGCCGTCGAGGGCAGCCGGCCCCGCGGCGTCTGGACCCACCACCTCGAGCCGCTCAAGGCCGATCCGTCGCCCGGCCTGCCGCTGCTCGAGCCGTGCCGCGCCGACCCGAGCGACTACGTGCGCAAGGCGGTCGCCAACTGGCTGAACGACGCCAGCAAGTCCGATCCGCGCTGGGTCCGGCAGCTCGCCGCGCGCTGGCGCCGCGAATCGCGCTGCGCCGAGACTGCGTGGATCCTGCGGCGCGGACTGCGGACGCTCCGCCGCGTCTGAGCGCCCCGTTCGCTGCCGGCGCCGCGTGCTGACGCTGGCCGCCGCGGACTGGCCACGACCGCGCGCGATCACCCGCGTGCCGGGGCGCTGCGCCCGGCGGTCGTGCGAGTTACGCTCGCGCGTCCATGCACCTGCCGCGGCCCTCGTCCCGATCCGTCGCCAGTCGTCGCCGCGCCGTCCTGGCGACGGTGCTGCTCGGCGTCGTCGGCATCCTCCGTCCGGGCGCGATCGCGGTCGCCCGGCAGGAGGCGGGCGCTGCACCAGCGCCGACGCGCGCCACCAATCCCTATTTCCCGAGCTGCACCTGGAAGCTCTGGGCGCGCGATGACGCGGCGGTCACCGATTCGCGCGCCTTCGTGCCGCCGGCGACCGCAGCGCCCTCCTCGATCGCGCCGCCGGCGCCGGCGAAGCGGCTGTGGCCGGTGGCGAAGCCGCCGAAGGGGCGCAGCTTCGCGTTCGCGGCGAACGCCGAGAAGGGGTTCGCCGGGACCTGGGACGACGTCTACGCCAGCTGGTCGGGGACGCATGGCTGGGTGCGCGACCGTTGGGCGGCGCCGCAGCCGCTGGCGACCGACCCGGCCGCGATCGACGAGGTCGCCGGGATCGCGGCGTCGCTGATCGCGGTGGTCGATCCGACCCCGGTCGACACCCACTTCAAGCTCGGCATCAACTACTACCACCAGTCGACCACCGGGATGGCGCACACCATCACCAACGCGGTGAACCCGCAGAACACGCTCGCCTACGAGCGGCTCTATTTCGCGTCGGGGCTGCTGACTTCGCCCTGCCACCTGAGCCTGGTCGACGAGGGGGTGGCCAATGCGGCGTTCTCGACCGACCTCTACCTCACGCTGATGCCGACGCTGTTCAACTCGGTCGGCTCCTCCGACAGCGAGACGATGGCGATCACCAAGTGGGTCATCGTCGGCGCCCACCTGCAGCCGGAGCTGAAGCTGCGCCTCAAGGAGGCGGGCAGCTACGCCTCGACCCTGCTGTGGCTGTGGAAGTCCTGCCTGCCGATCGAGTCGGCCTACGACGAGGAGTGGCGCCACCGGATCGCATACGCGGCGGTGGGCGATCGCTTCGCCTTCCCCGGCGGCTACGGCGCGGCCGGGATCGAGCGCGGCGACATGAACCTCGCCTTCCACGAGTACGACGACGGCTTGCATCTGCGCCGCATGGTCGACGCGGCGAAGGCGCTCGCGGTGGCGCCGCCCGAGGCGGTGGTCGACCTGCTCGAACTGCAGGGCGGCACCAAGCGGCTCGCGCTGAAGAAGACGATCGGGGTGCTGCAGCCGCCGGGCGAGACGGTGCAGCTCACCGTCTCGGCCGCCGGGAGCTACGACCTCGACGGCCGGCCGCTCTCTTTCCGCTGGAAGCTCCTCCACGGCAATCGCAACAGCACGGTGGTGCGGACGGGCGAGGTCGATGCCGACCTCGACGGCACGCCGGCCGCGACGCTGCCGCCGACCTGGACCCTCACGGTGCCCTGGGACGACACTCTGCCGGAGGGGCGCACGACGTTGCTGCTGCTGGCGAACAACGGCGTCCATGACGGCAATCCGGCCGCGGTGACGATCTACCGCCAGCGCGGCGACCTGCCGCCGAGCGGCGGCGGATACAACGACTACGTCTACGACACCCGGCACGCCAACCGCCGGCCGATCGTGGTCGGGCTGCAGGACGTCTCGGTGAAGCCGGGCGACACGCTCTCGCTGCCGCTGCGCGCCATCGATCCGGAAGGGCAGCCGGTCCGTTTCACCAAGCGGGACGGCGAGCCGGGCGAGTTCGACGGCAACGTCTTCACCTGGAAGGTCCCGTCGAAGGAGCCGGTCGGCACGCGCTGGCTCACCGTGCTCTGCTCCGACGCCACGTCGGGCAGCAGCTACGAGGCGCAGCGGATCGCGCTGCAGGTGAAGCCGAAGCTCGCCGCGAAAATCGTCGCTGACACGGTGGCCGGCGCGGCGCCGCTGACGGTGAAGTTCGCGAGCGGCGGCAGCGGCCCGGGCGGCGGCGCGGCGAAGGGCGACTGGGCGTTCGCGCCGCGCGCGCCCGGCCGC
>VGYY01000310.1 GCA_016872815.1 Planctomycetota bacterium | reverse complement strand
GCGGACGACGACGCGCGCCGCGCAGCGGCAGTCGGCGCAGGTGGCGCGCGCGGCGGAGCGCGGCAGCGTCCGCAGCGACTATGGCCGCGCCCCGATCGGCGGCAGCCTGCGGCTGGCCGCGCAGCTCATCGCCGGCGGCCTCGAGGGCAACGTCTTCTACGTGCGCCAGGACGGCTACGACACCCACGCGTTCCAGGCCGACGCCCACGCGCTGCTGCTGACCGACCTCGGCCGCGCGCTCGGCGCGTTCTGGGACGATGTCGTGGCGGCCGGCGCCATCGAGCGCGTCGTCGTGCTCTGCTGGTCGGAGTTCGGCCGGCGCGTCGCCGAGAACGGCTCGAAGGGGACCGACCACGGCGCGGCGGCGCCGCTGTTCGTGCTGGGCCGGGACGTGCGCGGCGGACTCCATGGCGACGCGCCGCGCCTCGACGCGCTGGTCGACGGCGACCTGCCGCACGCGATCGACTTCCGGCGCGTCTACGCCGCGCTGCTCGCGCAGTGGTTCGGCGTCGCGCCCGAGCCGATCCTCGGCGCCGCGTACGCCCCGCTGCCGCTGTTCGGCCGCGCCGGCTGAACTGGCGGCGACCGCGGCGACGCGGCATGCTGCCGGCCATGCGCGTCGCCCTGGCCCAGGTCAATCCGACGATCGGCGCCTTCGCCGCCAACGCGGCGAAGATCCGCGAGTACCACGGGCGCGCGGCCGAGCAGGGCGCCGCTGTCGTGCTCTTCCCCGAGATGGTGCTGTGCGGCTATCCGCCCGGCGACCTGGTCGAGTGGGGCGACTTCGTCAGCGAGGGCGAGGCGACGCTGCACGAGCTCGCGGCGCGGATGCAGGGCGGGCCGGCCGCGCTGGTCGGCTTCGTCGAGAGCTCGCCCCACGCGACCGGCTTCGGCCGCAGCAACAGCGTGGCCTGGATCGTCGACGGCCGCGTGCAGGTGGTGGCGCGCAAGTCGCTGCTGCCGAACTACGACGTGTTCGACGAGCGGCGCTGGTTCGACCCGGCCGATTCGCGCACCGTGGTGGAGCTCCGCGGGCGGCGGCTCGGCCTGTCGATCTGCGAGGATCTCTGGAACGACGAGCGTTTCTGGCCGCGCCGCCTCTACCCGCTCGACCCCAACTCGGAGCTGCGCGGGAAGGGAGCGAGCGCGATCCTGAACGCCTCGGCTTCGCCGTTCGAGCTCGGCAAGCCGGCGCTGCGCCGCGAGATGATCGCGGCGGTGGCGCGCCACCAGCGGATCCCGGTGGCCTACTGCAACCTGGTCGGCGGCAACGACTCGCTGGTGTTCGACGGCCACAGCATGGTGGTCGACGGCGAGGGGCGCCTGGTCGCCCACGCGCGCGGCTTCGAGGAGGAGTTGCTGCTGGCCGAGTTGCCGGATCCGGGCGCCAGCGGCGCGCCGCTCGTGCCGGCACCGCCGAGCGACGACCACGAGCACGTGCTGGCGGCGCTGGTGCTGGGGGTGCGCGACTTCGCGGCGAAGACCGGTTTCCGCAAGGCGCTGCTCGGCCTGTCGGGCGGGATCGACTCGGCGCTGACCGCCGTGATCGCCGCGCGCGCGCTCGGGCCGGAGAACGTGCTGGCCGTCGCCCTGCCGTCGCGCTTCACCGCGCCGATCAGCGACGACGACGCCGCCGCGCTGGCGCGCCACCTGGGCATCGGCTTCCTGCGGCTCCCGGTCGAGCCGATCATCGACGCGTTCCGGACCGCGCTCGAGCCGGTGCTGAAGAACGGCGGCAAGGGCCTGGCCGACGAGAACCTGCAGGCGCGGGTGCGCGGCACCGTGCTCATGGCGATCGCCAACCAGCACGGTCACCTGCTGCTCACGACCGGCAACAAGTCGGAGCTCGGCGTCGGCTACTGCACGCTCTACGGCGACATGAACGGCGGCCTCGCCGTCATCGGCGACCTGCACAAGACGCTGGTCTTCGGGCTCGCGCGCCACCTGAACCGCGCGGGCGAGGTGATCCCGTGGCGCACCCTCGATCGTCCGCCGACCGCCGAGTTGCGCGACGGCCAGAAGGACGAGGACAGCCTGCCGCCCTACGCCACGCTCGATCCGCTGCTGCACGATCTGGTGGTGGAGCGCAGCGAGATCCGTCAGCTGGTGGTGCAGGGCACGCCCGAGCCGCTGGCGCGCGACGTGCGGCGCATGCTGTTGCGTTCCGAGTTCAAGCGGCGCCAGGCGGCGCCGGTGCTGAAGGTCTCGCCGAAGGCGTTCGGTCCTGGCTGGCGTCACCCGATTGCCCACCGTTTCGGGCAGGCCCCGCCGCCCGCTCGTTGACCGCCGCGGCGCGCTTGCTAGTTTGCGCCGCCGTTCGCGGTGTGAATCCGGGAAGCCGGTGAGGGGCGTCGCTTGACGCCTCGATTCCGGCGCGGCCCCGCCGCTGTGATCGGGAGCGAAAGTCCGGGCGACGGCAACGTCGCAGCAACCACTGGGCAAGCCGTCACGCCTCCGTGACGGGGAGCCTGGGAAGGTCGGACGAGTAGACCGCCCGAGAGCCAGAAGACCGCTCCACCGCAGGGTTCCAGTTTCGTGCTCCTCGGGGGAGGAGCGGGACCGGGGTGGCGTCTTCACGTCTGCCGGCTTCGCGCCGGCGGACGGCGGCGCGCCGCCTCGCCTGCGCAGCTCCCTTGAGCACCAGGGAGGCAGGCATGGTTCGGTGTGCGTGGCTTCGCGGATTCGGTCTTCGAATGGGGCGCGCCGGCGTCGCGCGCGGTGCGGCCGCGTTGCTCGCGGTCGCGGCGAGTGCGGGAGCGCTCGCCGGGCAGTCGGTCGAGGCGGGTTTCGCCGCCACCGAGTGGAGCGTCGCCCCGGGCGGCTTCGTCGGCGGCTTCGAACGGCTCGCCAACGGCAATTTCGCCCTGTTCGACGGCACGGCGGTGCAGGAGCTCTCGGCGGTCGACGGCCAGGTGGTGCAGACGCTGTTCACGCCGCCGAGCTTCGTCTTCGGCGCCTTCCTGCGCCGGTCGCCGGATGGCGCGAAGCTCTACTTCGGCGAGTCGAGCCATCACGAGATCTGGGAGATCGACCTCGCCACGCTGCAGGCGCAGGTGGTGCTGACCGTCACGTTCCCGTTCGACCTCGCATTCGCGCCGACCGGCCAGGCGTACGTGACCTGGTCACCCGGATTCTTCCAGGGCTCGCACATCGCCTTGTGCGACTTCGTGGACGGCACCCTGGACGACGTGGTCGATTCCCCGGAGGCGTCGGGACCGCTCTGGTTCGATGCCGCCGGTGACCTCTGGACCGCGCTGCCCGACTTCTCCAGCTTTCCGCCGAAGCCCGACGCGACCGAATTGATCCGCGTGGCCGCCGCCGATCTCGCGAGCGGCATCGGGCCGGGCGCCTATGACGCGACCCAGGCGCCCGTGATCGCGCAGCTCGATGGCGCCTACGCGCTGGTGGTCGACGATGGCGGCGACGTGATCGTCAGCGACGCCACCTACGGCACGCTCCTCTCGATCGATCCGGCGACGGGCGCGGAGCGACGGCTCGGCGAGGCCGGCGGCTTCGACTCGTTCCTCTACCTCGCGCTGGCCGACACCGCGCACGGGACGTTCGAGCCGTGGCAGCCGGCCGATGCCGGGACCGTCTTCGCCATCCGCAGCGACTTCTGGAGCTACAACGCCCTGATGGCGATCCACCCCGCGCGGCCGCAGATCGCCACCACGCCGCCGACGCCGATCCCGCCCGGCCCGTTCGACCTCGCCATCACCGGCGGCACGCCGGGCGGCGCCGGGCTGCTGTTCGTCTGCGCCGGGACCGCGAGCGAGATCGCGCTGCGCAACCGGAAGTGGCCGGCGCCGCTCTTCTTCGACCTCGATTTCGTCCACCTGCAGGCGTTCACGCTGCTGCTCGACGGCAACGGCGAGTTCCACGAGACGCTCGACAATCCGGGGCTCGCCGGTCTCTCGCTGGCGGCGCAGTTCGTCACCGGAGCGTCGCTGGCCGGCCCGTTCTTCGGCACGTCGGCGGCGATCGTGGTCACGTTGCAGTAGTTTCCGGCGCATGCGCATCGCCTCGTTGCTGCCGGCCGCCACCGAGTTCGTCGCGGCCGTCGGCGCGGCCGACGAGCTGGTGGGCGTCAGCCACGAGTGCGACTTCCCGCCGGCGGTCGCGGCGCTGCCGCGCCTCACCCGTTCGCGGGTGGC
>VGYY01000309.1 GCA_016872815.1 Planctomycetota bacterium | reverse complement strand
CTCGCACCGTCCGCGCCGGTCGCCGTGCTGGCGACGGCCGAGGTGGGCCTCACCGGCTGCGACGCCGCCGTCGCCGAGACAGGCAGCCTGCTCCTCGCCAGCACGCCGGAGCGCCCGCGCACCGCGTCGATGCTGCCGCACTGCCACATCGCCGTGGTCGGCACGGCCGACCTCCACGCCACGCTGCACGGCGCCCTCGCCGCCGTCCGCGCCGTCCACCCGCGCGCCTCCGCGCTCCACCAGATCACCGGCCCGAGTCGCAGCGCCGACATCGAGCTGCAGCTGACGCTCGGCGTCCACGGCCCCGGCGAGCTGATCGTCGTGCTGTCGCCCTGAACCGGGCCACGGCACAATCACGCGGTGCGATCGGCGCTCCGTCGCGGGCGGAGCGATCGCGGAGGTCCGGGGGGATTCGATGGGGGAGAGTCCGCGCGAGTCGCGCGAGCCGGGAGACCGGCGCGCGGACCGCGTCATGAGCCACGTCGCCGTCGATCTCGGCGCCGGCAGCGGCCGCGTCGTGCGCGCGGCGTTCGGCGAGGAGCAGCTCGAGTTCGAGGAGGTTGCCCGCTTCCCGGTCGAGCCGCGTCCGCATGCCGGCGCATTGCGCTGGCCGATCGGCGAGATCGCGGCGGCCATCACCGCGGCGCTGGCCCGCGTCGCGCACGCCGATCCGCCGGTGGCGAGCGTCGGCGTGGACGGCTGGGGTTGCGACTACGGCCTCTACGACGGTGCTGGGCAGCTGATCGAGGATCCGATCTGCTACCGCGATGCGCGCACCGACGGGGCGCTGGCGCGCGCCGCCGCGGTGATGCCGCTGTCCGAGATCCACCGCGCGACCGGCATCCAGCTGCTGCCGTTCAACACCCTCTTCCAGCTGCACGCCCACGTCGCGCCCGACCGCTGGCCGCGCCACGTGGCGCGCCTGCTGCCGCTGCCCGACGTCTTCCACCGCCACCTCTGCGGCAGCGATTCGGGCGAGCGGACGCACGCCTCCACGATGCAGCTGCTCAAGGCCGACGGCTCCGACTGGGACCGCGAGCTCGTGCGTCGCTTCGGCATTCCCGCCTCGATCCTGCCGCGGCTGGTCGATCCGGGCACGCGGCTCGGGCCGCTGCGCGCCGAGATCGCGCGCGCGACCGGTCTCGACGGCGTCGAGGTGATCGCGCCGGCGACGCACGACACGGCGAGCGCGGTGGCGGCAACGCCGCTCGCGGAGGGCGTCGCGTTCATCAGCTCGGGGACCTGGTCGCTGGTGGGGGTCGAGCGCCGGACGCCGCTGGTGAGCGACGCCACCCATGCCGGCAACTTCACCAACGAGGCGGGCGTGGGCGGCACCGCGCGGCTGCTGAAGAACGTCTGCGGCATGTGGCTGCTCGAAGGCTGCAGGAAGCGGTGGCGGGCCGAGGGGTGCGACCTCGAGTGGGAGGCGCTGGAACGCGAAGTGGAGCGGGCGTCGGCATGGGCGGGGGTGGTCGACCCCGACGATCCCGCGTTCTTCCGGCCCGACGACATGGTGGCGGCGGTGCACGCCTGGTTGCGCTCGACCGACCAACCGGCGCCGGCGAAGCCGGTCGCACTGGCGCGCCTGCTGCTCGAGTCATTGGCGCTGCGCTGCGCCGACGTGCTGCAGACGCTGGTGGCGCTGACCGGCGCGCCGCTCCACGCGATCCGCGTCATCGGCGGCGGCAGCCGCAACGACTTCCTGAACCAGGTGCTGGCCGACGTCTCCGGCCTGCCGGTCATGGCCGGTCCGGTCGAGGCCACCGCGCTCGGCAACCTGACGGTGCAGGCGATCGCCTGTGGTCGCTTCCGGGACCTCGCCGAGGCGCGCGCCTACATCGCGCAGCGCGTCCCGTCGCGCCACTACCAGCCGCGCAACGTCGCCGCCGCGCCGCTGCTGCTCGCGCGCTTCCGGCGGGCGGTGGCGCGTCGCGCCGAATTGCTGCGCGCAGGGGCGTGAGGCGCCGCCGCGACGACCCGCGTCGCGCGGGCGCCGCCGCGGCCGATCACAGCAGCCCGAAGTCGATCATCGGGCAGAGCCAGCCGATCAGGCCGCTGATGCCCATTGCCAGCGCCAGCAGGCCGAAGTGGACCACGCCGACGCGGTCTTCGCCGAGCCGACGGCGCAGCGCGAGGTAGCCGACGCCGAAGGCCGCCACCAGCAGCGGTTCGCCGATCGAGTTGACCACGCCCTTCACGGTGAGGTCGTCCGGACCGAACAGGAAGCCGAACCACCAGACCAGCGGCAGCGCCAGCAGCAGGAACAGCTCGCCCGCCAGCCACGCCGCCGGAGTCGGCGGCGCCGGCGCGGGAAGGGCTGCGGCGGTCTCCTGCAGCGTCATCGCGCCGACCGCCGGGCTCGTCCCCGCCGCCGGCCCGAGCGAGGGCCGCATCCGCAGCAGCGACAGCCCGGCGCACAACCCGAGCCCGTGGAGCACCACCGCCGTCAGCAGGAACGGCGCGCCGAGGCAGAGCCGATCGAACGAGGTGAGCTTCTCGATGATCGCGAGAGCCAGCACCATCGAAGGCCACCTCCATCCGCTGCCGTCGTCGTCCCGGCGCAGCGCAGCCGCACCCAGGGCGACATCGACCAGATGTTGCCGTCTCCTGCAGAGCGGCGCCATCGACGGCTCTCGGCGCCCGTCCGGGACCGAACCGCCGGCCGCGCCGCCCGCCGGCGCGGCGCGCCGCGGAACGCCGCGGCGCCACCGGCGTTCACGCCAGGAGGTCGGCCACGACCTTCCCGTGGACATCCGTCAGGCGGAAGTCCCGCCCCTGGTGGAACCAGGTCAACCGGGTGTGGTCGAGCCCGAGGCAGTGGAGCACGGTGGCGTTCAGGTCGTGGAGGTGGACCGGGTCGCGGACGATGTTGTAGGAGAAGTCATCGGTCTCGCCGAAGGTCATGCCGGGGCGGATGCCGCCGCCGGCGAGCCACACCGTGAAGCAGCGCGGGTGGTGGTCGCGGCCGTACTGCTCGCGGGTGAGTGGACCCTGGCAGTAGACGGTGCGGCCGAACTCGCCAGCCCAGACGACGAGCGTCTCCTCGAGCAGTCCGCGCTGCGCGAGGTCCTCGATCAGGCCGGCGGCGGCGTGGTCCATGTCGCCGCACATCAGCGGCAGGTCGCGCGTCAGGTCGCCGTGGTGGTCCCAGTCGCGCAGGAAGACCTCGACGAAGCGCACGCCGCGCTCGGCCATGCGCCGCGCCAGCAGGCAGTTCCAGGCGAAGGTGCCGGGCCGCTCGACGTCGGGGCCGTAGAGCGCGCGCACGTTCGCCGGCTCGTTCGCGACGTCGGTCAGCTCGGGGACCGAGGTCTGCATGCGGAAGGCCATCTCGTACTGCGCGATGCGGGCGGCGATCTCGGGGTCGCCGCTCGCGTCGAGCTGCCGCCCGTTCAGCGCCGCCACATCGTCGAGCATGGCGCGGCGCGCGGCGCGGTCGATGCCGGGCGGATCGGAGAGGTAGAGCACCGGATCGCCCTGCGAGCGGAGCGACACTCCCTGGTGGCGGCTCGGCAGGAAGCCGGCGCCCCACAGCCGCGAGAAGAGCGCCTGCGCGTCGCGCTTGCCCGACCAGCTCGAGTGGAGCACGACGTAGGCGGGGAGGTCCTGGTTCGGGCTGCCGAGTCCGTAACTCAGCCACGCGCCGAGCGCCGGGCGGCCCGGCAGCTCGCTGCCGGTGTGGAGGAAGGTGATCGCCGGGTCGTGGTTGATCGCCTCGGTGAAGAGGCTCTTCACCACGCAGAGGCGATCGGCGACGCGCGAGAGATGGGGCAGCAGCTCCGACATCCAGATCCCTGACTGTCCGTGCTGCGCGAAGCGGTAGCGCGTCGGCGCGACCGGGAAGCGCGCCTGCCCCGAGGTCATCGTGGTGAATCGCTGCCCCTGGCGCACCGAGTCGGGCAGGTCCTGGTCGAACCGCTCGGCGAGACCCGGTTTCCAGTCGAACAGGTCGAGCTGCGACGGCGCGCCCGACATGCAGAGCCAGATCACCCGCTTCGCGCGCGGCGCGAAGTGCGGCGCGCCCTGCAGGGTGCCGAGGTCGGGACCGGAACCGGCGCCGCGGCCATTGCCGCCGCCCGCCGCCGCGAACAGGCGCGGCGACAGCAGCGACGCCAGTGCCGCGCCGCCGAGCCGCGCGACGCCCTGTCCGAGCAGGGCGCGCCGCGTGAGT
>VGYY01000308.1 GCA_016872815.1 Planctomycetota bacterium | reverse complement strand
GCTCCTTCCTCGCCGACGCCATCGCGACCTGCCTGCCGCGCGGCGCCGCGCCGCCGCGCTTCGGCGAAGCGGCGCTGGCGGCGCTGCGTTCGCATCGCTGGCCGGGCAACGTGCGCGAGCTGATGAACGCGGTGCAGCGGGCGGTGATCGTCGGCGGCGCGGAGACGATCGAGCCGCACCATCTCGGGCTCGGGCTGGCGGCGACGGTGGCGGCGCTGGCGGCGGCGGTGCCGGCGGCGACGGCGGAGCCCGACTACGAGTCGGCCAAGCGCGACGTGATCGAGCGCTTCCAGCGGGAGTTCGTCCAGCGTGCGCTCGAACGCACGGGCGGCAACGTGTCCGAGGCGGCCGAGCGCTGCGGCCTGACGCGGGCGGCGCTGCAGCGGATCATGCGGGCGCTCGAGATCGAGCGCGAAGCGTTCCTGCGCGGGAAGTCGGCCGCGCAGCCTGCCTAGCGCGGTAGGCGGCGGCGTACCGGGAGCGACCGCGCGGCGTGGCCGCCGCTGCATACGCGCAGCGACAGTGCGCCTCGCTCCTCCCGCGGCGCGCCCCGGCACGCCGGATGCCACGGGATGGCCGGTCCGTCCCACGGGAACCGGAGGGCGCCGCCGCCATGTCCACGAGACGAGTCCCCGAGCTGGTCGACTTCGCGCAGGAACGGATCCGCAACCTGCACTTCACCTGGATCGCGTTCTTCATCTCCTTCTACATGTGGTTCAACCTGGCGCCGCTGGCGACGACCATGCTGCGCGAGGAGGGCAGCTGGCTCACCGGCGACCACCTGAAGCTGCTCGCGATCTGCAACGTCGCGCTCACCATCCCGGCGCGCATCCTGGTCGGCGCGCTGATCGACCGCTTCGGGCCGCGCCGCTGCTTCGCCGGCCTGCTGATCCTCACCGCGATCCCGGTGCTGCTGTTCGCCGTGGGCACGACGTTCATGCAGCTCCTGATCGCGCGCCTGCTGATCAGCACCACTGGCGCCAGCTTCGTCATCGGCATCCGGATGGTGGCGCAGTGGTTCCCGCCGAAGACCGTCGGCCGCGCCGAGGGCTTCTACGCCGGCTGGGGCAACTTCGGGTCGGCGTGGGCGGCGATGACGCTGCCGTGGGTCGCGCTCCAGCTGTTCGGTGGCGGCCATGACGGCTGGCGCTGGGCTCTGGGCGTCAACGGGCTGGTGGCGATGGCCTACGGCGTCGCCTACCTCTTCCTCGTGCGCGACATGCCCGACGGCAAGCCGTTCGTCGGCGTGAAGAAGACCCAGCCGATGCTGCTGTCGAATCGCGCCGACACCTGGAACTACCTGCTCTGGTCGTTCCCGCTGGTGGCGGCGATGGGGCTGCTCGCCTGGCGGATGTCGACGGTGCCGCTCGCCGCCGGCAGCGCGGAGCGCGTGCTGTCGCCGACGGCGCTGTGGGTGGTCTGGGGCGGCCTCGCGCTCGGGTTCGTCGGGCATTGCTGGAAGACGCTGCAGGTCAACCGCGAGCACCAGGCGGTCGGCGTGGCGGACGACATGAAGCTTCACTTCGGCAGCGTCGCCGCGCTGAACACCACCTACTTCGCCAACTTCGGCGCCGAGCTCGCGGTGGTGTCGATGCTGCCGGCGTTCTTCGAGAGCACCTTCACGATGTCGCCGACCGCCGCCGGTCTGGTGGCGTCGTCGTTCGCCTTCGTCAACCTCTTCGCCCGTCCGCTTGGCGGACTCATCTCCGACCACGTCCAGAGCCGCAAGCTGACCATGGTGATCTACATGGTCGGCATCGCGGCAGGCTTCGCGGGGATGGCGCTGATCACCTCGAGCTGGCCGATCTGGCTGGCCGTCGCACTGACGGTCGCCTGCTCGGTGTTCGTGCAGGGCGCCGAAGGGGCGACCTTCGCCATCATCCCGATGATCAACCGGCGGATGACCGGGCAGATCGCCGGGATGGCGGGCGCCTACGGCAACGTCGGCGCAGTGGCCTACCTGGTGCTGTTCACCCTGGTCGATGCGGCGACGTTCTTCTGGTGGCTCGCCGCTGGCGCCGCGTTGAGCGTGGTCGCCTGCATGATCTGGCTGCGCGAGCCGCATGGCTCTCACGCCGACGAGGAACCTCCCGTCGGCGGCGGCGAGCAACGCGCGGCGATCGCGACCGGCGCCGCGGGCGCGGCGCCGAACTCCCGGCATCCGGCTGGAGCCGGCCGGTGAGCCCCGCGAACGCCGAGGTCGCCGCGGCAGCGGCTCCTCCTGCCGCAGCCGTCGACTGGCGCCCCGAGGATCCGGCGTTCTGGGCCGCCGGCGGCAGCCGCGTCGCCTGGCGAACGCTGTGGCTGACGACCGCCAGCCTGATCCTCTCGTTCGCCACCTGGTTCGCCATGTCGGCGGTGGTGGTCCGCCTGCCGAACGTCGGCTTCCGCTTCGACACCATGGAGCTGTTCTGGCTCACCGCGATGCCGGGGCTCGCGGCCGGCACCTTGCGCCTGGTGCACACCTTCCTGATCCCGATCTTCGGCACGCGCGCGGTCGTGGGCGTCGCCACCCTGGCGAAACTGCTCCCATGCCTCGGGCTCGCCTACGCCGTGTCGCACCTCGACACGCCGTTCTGGCTGTTCATGGTGCTCGCGTTCCTCGCCGGGATGGGCGGCGGCGATTTCTCCTCGTTCATGCCCAGCACCAGCCTGTTCTTCCCCAAGCGGCTCCAGGGCGCGGCGCTCGGCATCCAGGCCGGCATCGGCAACTTCGGCGTCTCGGTGGCGCAGTTCGTGACGCCCTGGATCATCGGCTTCGCGGCATTCGACGCGCTCGGCGGCGACAGCCTGCGCTTCGTGAAGGGCGCGGTCGACCGGCCGATGTGGCTGCAGAACGCTTTCCTGGTCTACGTGCCGCTGCTGGTGCTGCTCGGCGTCGCCTGCCTCGCCTTCCTGCGGCGTGTCCCGGTCAAGGCGTCGTTCCGCGAGCAGCTCGACATCTTCCGCAACAAGCACACCTGGTTCTGCACCATCACCTACGTGATGACCTTCGGCTCGTTCTCGGGGCTGGCGGCGGCGTTCCCGCTGCTGATCCTCAAGGTGTACGGGAAGTTCGATGGCGCGCCGGACCCGCTGGCGTGGGCGTTCCTCGGCCCGCTGATCGGCTCGGCCAGCCGCGTGATCTTCGGCTTCGTCGCCGACAAGGCCGGCGGCGCAGTGCTGACCCAGCTGTGCGGGCTGGCGATGATGGGCATCGGCGTCGCCCTGGTGGCCACCGGCGCGCTGACGCCGACGTCGCTCGACAGCTTCCCTTTGTTCGTCACCCTGATGCTGGCGCTCTTCTTCTTCGCCGGGATCGGCAACGCGGCGACGTTCCGCCAGTACCCGCTGATCTTCAAGCACAACGCGCGGCAGGGCGCCGGCGTGCTCGGCTTCACCGGCGCGATCGCCGCGTACGGGCCGTTCCTGGTCTCGACGCTGGTCGGCAGTTCGATCGCGGCGACCGGCTCGCCGGCAGCGTTCTTCGTCGGCTGGATCGCCTACTGCGCGATCGGGACCGCCATCAACTGGTGGTACTACGCCCGGCACGGCAGCGAGGCGCCGTGCTGAGGGCGGCGCGGCGGCTCCCCGCTCCGCGCGTGCGGCAGATGGGGAGGTCTCCGCAGGGGGTGCATCCGGCGAACGGCACCGCCCGCGCGGAGGGACGGTTCGCGCCCGCGCCGACCTGGATACGCGAGTAGGCGAGCGCGGCGTCGTTCCCGGTGCCGGGTCCGGCATGGGCATTGCCAACCGAGGGTCGCGGGTCGCGGTGGCGGTTCGCCGGCGGCTCGAGACGGGAGGAGGTGACGGTGGTCACGATGCGACACGCGACGCGGCGGCTCGTCCTCGCGGTGGCGGCGTGGGCGGCGGCGCCGGGGCTGGCGACCGCCCAGTCGATCTCCGAGGAGACCGTCCGCACCTTCCAGCAGAACTGCGCCAGCTGCCACACCATCGGCGGCGGGCGCCTCGCCGGCCCCGACCTGAAGGGCGCGCTCCAGCGGCGCGACCGCGACTGGCACACGCGCTTCATCCTCGACCCGAAGGCGATGATCGACTCGGGCGACGCCTATGCGGCGGCGCTGCTGAAGGATGCCCGCGGCGTGGTGATGCCGGCGATGCCCGGGATGACGCGCGACCGCGCCGGCAAGCTGGTCGACCTGATCGAGGCCGAGTCGAAGCTCGAGCGCTCGCAGTTCGCCGGGACGCAGGTGAGCGACCGGCCGCTGACGCCGGCCGACGCGGCACTCA
>VGYY01000307.1 GCA_016872815.1 Planctomycetota bacterium | reverse complement strand
CCCAGCACCGCCTTCTCCGGCGTGACCGGGTTCTCCGGCGGCGCGACCGGCGGCACCAGTTGCGCGGCGGCGGGCGGCGCGAGCAGCACCATCACCGGCCAGGCGAGGCCGGCGAGCGCCGACGACGCTCCGGTTCGCGTGCGAAGCGGCAAGGTGTCCATGCTGAACCTCCCGAATGGCGGACCCCCGCCGGCGTCGCGGGATCGGCAGTCCGCAACCCGTCACCCAGGCCGTGGTTGCGCGAAGCGTATGGCACCGATCCGCGCCACTGCAATAGTGACCGAAACCCGTACACGCGCGCATCCGCGAGCGGGGGCGCACGCGAGACCCGCTTGGGCATTCCCGCGCTCGCCCGCTGACGCCGCGACTCGTGACGGTGCCGGGTCCCGCAGGAGTTGGCTTCGTTCCCCCCGGGAACCGGCGCGGCTCTGCGGCGGAGCTGGCCGCCGTTCCAGCCCTTTCGGCGGCAGCGTGCTCGTATGGGCGGACCGCCGAATCAGCGGCGCAACCTCGGGAGATGGACGATGGCGCGAGGCAACCGAGCCGGTCCGTTCGCAGGACCGCATGGCCTGGCGACCCTGCTGGGTGGCGCCGCGGCGCTGGTCGGACTGCAGGATCTTGCGCTCGGCGCACCGCGCGCGGGCGACGACCCGCGACCACGCGCGGGCATCGTCGACGCGGCGCCGCTCGCACCGGCGGCGGTCGAGCGGCTGGCGGCGCTCAACGCCGAAGCGGCGCTGCCGTTCACGGCGCGACGCTCCGCGGTCCACGGGATGGCGCGGACCCTCTCCGGCGGGCGGCTCGAGCTCGGCGCGCGCGATCTCGGTGCGGCGGCCCTCGACTTCATCGGGCGCCATGGCGCACTGCTCGGGCTGCCGAGCGGCCTCGAACCGGCGGCGACCGTGCGCGGCCGCAAGGTGGCGCTCTCCTTCCGCTTGCGCGGCATCGACGTGCTGCATGCGGCCGCGATGGTGACGTTCGACGCCGACGGCCACCTGGTCGCGGCCGCGGCCTCGGCGCAGGGACCGGCGCGGCCGCTCGGGCTCCACGCGCTCGACGACGTCGCGTCGATCACTGCGGCGATCGGCGCCATCGACGGCGAGCGGGCTCGCCACGCGCGTGCCGCCGGCGTGCAGTGGGGCCGGCCGCAACTGGCGCGCGCCTGGCTCGCGACGCCGGCCGGACTGGTGCCGGTGATCCGCATCGGTCTGACCGGCGACCGCGCCGGCGAGTCGTTCGAAGCGTGGGTCGACGCCCGCGACGGAGCGCCGCGCCGCGTGCTCGACCGCGTCCACCGCGGCGAGGGCTTCTATCCGAACGACCCGCTGCTGATCCCGTTCGAAACCAAAAAAGCCAAGGGCAGCGCGTTCAAGTCGGTGGCGAAGGCGCTCTCACTCACCCCCTCGACGCGGACGTTCAAGGCGTGGTCGAAGGGGATCGGCGCGCCGGTCAACCTCCCGAAGGGCTTCCTCACCGGCGCTCACGTCGACATCTGGGATGCGAACGACCTGAACTTCGTCAGCGAGAGCGGCGTGTTCAAGACCTCGTTGCTGGACGATCCGGACGGCTTCGACCAGGCCAACACCTACTACCAGGTCGAGGAGTTCTTCCGGCATCTCGAGAAGCAGCTCGGTTTCCCGCCGGCCAGCGACCATTCTTTGCCGGTGATCGTGAACTTCAAGACCGACGTGCCGAACGCCTTCTTCGTCGCCGACACCTTCCCGATCGACGGCCATACGGTCGGCTACCTCCAGTTCCACGACCTCGACCAGGACTTCGGGTCGATCGGCGACTTCTCGCGCGATCCCACGGTGGTGGCGCACGAGTACGTCCACGCCTGGCTCGCGTTCGAGGGCGAAAGCTTCAACGACCCGCTCGACTACCCGACGCGCGCGGTCGGCGAGGCGATCCCCGACTTCTTCGCCTGCGCGTTCCATGGCGAGACGGTGATCGGCGAGTACCTCGACGCCGCGTTCGGCATGGGCTTCGCCCGCGATCTGCAGGACGACGATCACCTGGCGGTGACCATCGACGACGCGATCGCGCTGACCGCGACCGGCCTGCCGCAGGAGCATCGCGCCGGCGAGGTGATGGGCAGCCTGCTCACCGACCTGCGACTCGAACTCGGCACCAGGGCCGCCGAGCAGCTGGTGTTCGCCGCGCTGGCCGGGATGCCCGACTCGATGGTCGACATCGGCTACGGGGTCGTCGACGCCGGCAACGCGTTCACCGCCTCGGCCGACTACCTGTTCGAGTGCGCCGGCGCCCTGCTCGACGCCACCCTCGATGGCAACGAGTTCGCCGCGGTCATCGGCGCGGCGACCACCCGCGGCGTGATCGGCGACGCGACGTCGTCCGGCGACTTCTTCTATGCGCTCGACGGCTTCCGCCGCGGGAAGATCGTGATCCCGTCGCGCTTCGTCGCCGGCGACGTCCAGCACTCGTACTTCTTCACCGTCCCGGCCGGATCGACCCTGACCGTGACCGTCTCCGCCGACCGCGACGGCGTGCTGCCCGACTTCGAGATCGTCGATGCCGCGACCCGCACGCTGTTCCCCTACCTCGAGCCGAAGCCGCGGAAGTTCTCGAGCGGCGACCGCAAGGTGACGGCGAAGAAGCTCGAACTCCTGCTCGGCAGCGGCGAGATCTACGAGTTCATCGTCTTCAACGACGGTCTCGACGGCGGCTACACGCTGACGCTCGACAGCTGATCCGGGCCGCGGCCTGCCGTCAGCGCCGCGGCGGCGGCAGGTCGAGCGGCAGCAGCAGTTCGCCCGCGCCTGCCGCCGGCGGTGCCGCCAGCACCCCGCAGGAGTGGCGGCGGCGCCCCTGCTCGACGACGAGCGACACGCCCCCCGTCGCCCAAAGGTCGGCGGCGACGATCCACTCGAACGCGCCGTCGGCGCCGGTGGTGGTGCGCGAGCCGGCGATCGGCTCCACCGCCGCCCCGCCGGCGACGAGACGGACCCGCGCTCGCGGCACACCCGCGCCGTCGTCGGCGCGCACCACGCGGCCCCGGATGCGGACGCTGGCGGGGAGCTCGAACCGCGACGGCCAGCCCGCCACGGCGGCCGCATCGCCGAAATCGACGGTCCGCGTGACGATCGCCCGGCCCGCCGCCTCGACCTCGATCCGCACCGGACCGCCCGACGGCAGCTCCTCGAGTTCCAGCTCGAACGTCCCGTCGCCGCCCGCCACGGCGCTGACTTCGAGCGCCTCGGCGGCGTCCTCGGGCAGGTCGGCCGGGAGCGCACGCACCTCGGCTCCGGCGAGCGGCGCCCCCGATCCCGCCGCCACCACCGTGCCGCGCCACCGGCACGGCTCCGGCAGCGCCACGTCGAGCCGACCGGTCGCGGCGACCCGCGCCGGCCGCGCGATGCGCGTCGATTGGAACCCCTCGGCGCTCACCGCCAGCAGCGCCGATTCGGGCGGCACCACGTCGTGGCCGACGCTGAAGGCGCCAGTCGCGTCGGTGGTCGCCTCGTCGCCGGCGGCGCCGTCCTCCGCCGCGATCGAGAACAGCTCGACGTCGGCGTCCGCGATCGGCCGGCCCGTGGCCATCGCCACCACCCGTCCCTGCAATGGCGCCGCGCGCTCGAGCGTCACCTGCAGCGGCCGCCCCGGTTCGTTCGCGTCCGCCGCCAACGGCGCGATCTCCGCCGAATGGAACCCCTCGCAGCTGACGCGCAGCCGCAGTCCGTGGCCGGGAAAATCGACGACGTCGGCGAAGGTCGCGCGACCGTCGCCATCGGTGCGTTCGTCGAGCTCGCCGTCGAACCCGGCGAGGGTGGAGCGAAGCCGCAACTCGGCACGCGCCAGCGGGGAGTCCGGTCCGCTCACGCTCACTTCGAGGGTGAATCCGCGCGGCAGCCGAAAGTCGACCGCGCGCGGAGTTCCGACCGGCGGGAGTTCGAGCCGCTCGACGCCGATCGCATGGTGGTCGGCGTCGGCGCGCAGTTCGACCACTGCCGGCAGCCCGCCGGAGAGGAACAACTCGAAGCGGCCGTCCGCCCCGCTCTCGCCGTCGCACAGCGGGCGGACCGCGGCGCCGGCCGGTTCCAGCGCGACGACGGTCGCTCCTTCGATCGGTGCGTCGTCGACTGCCGACCGCACGCTGCCGACGATGCGGACCGCACGATCGGGAGCGAGGCCGGGCGCGGGCGGCACCGGAAGCGGCATCGTCGCCACCATCGGGGCGGCCACCCGCTCGGCCACGGGACCGTCGCGCGGCGGCACGGCACGGGCT
>VGYY01000306.1 GCA_016872815.1 Planctomycetota bacterium | reverse complement strand
CCGCGCACGCCGAGTGCCAGCGGTGGCGCGTCCGGCTCGGCGGCCAGCGCCTTCAGCAGCGCGTGGACGTAGCGGCCGACGCCGGACGGGTCGGGCCGGGCGCCGGAGGTCGCGTCGACCAGGATCCGCGGCGCGCCGCCGGCGGTCACGGCGGCTTTCGCGTCAGCGGCTGCGAGCAGGCGAGTCGCGCCATCAGGTCCTCGGCGATGGTGCTGCGCTGGCCGATGCCGAGGTCGTAGCGCGAGTTCACCAGCTTGTCGACCTGCTCGCGGTCGAGCACCTTGGCGCCGCCGAGTTGCAGCGCGAGGTGGGTGATCTTGGCCGAGTGCTCGACCATGTCGAGCAGCTTGAAGCAGTTCCAGATCTCGTCGGCGACGGTCACGATGCCATGTCGCTCGAGCAGCAGCACGTCGGAGGAGCGGATCGGCACCCGCAGCGAGTCGGGGAGTTCCTCGGTGCCCGGAGTCGCGTAGGGAACCGTCGGCACCATGCCGATGGTCACGACGATCTCGGGGATGACGCAGCGCGAGAGCGGGATGCCGGCCAGCGAGAACGAGACGGTGTAGGGCGGGTGCGCGTGCAGCGCCGCCGAGACGTCGGGCCGCTCCTTGAGCAGAGCGACGTGCATCTTGATCTCGGTCGAGGGCCGGCCGCCGTCGAGCGCGTTGCCATCGAGGTCGGTCACGACCAGCATGTCGGGCGTCATGAAGCCCTTCAGCACGCCGGCCGGCGTGACCAGCAGCCGCTGGTCGTCGATGCGCACGGCGAGGTTGCCGTCGGCGGCGCCGATGAAGCCGCGCTCGTACATCATGCGACCGATGTCGCAGAGCTGCTGGCGCAGCTGCGCCTCGTCGTACGGATATTCGCGCATCGCGCTCATCGCGCCGGCTCCGGGTTCGCGCGGGCGGGCAGGACGACCACACCGTCCCGACCGTTGCGCAGCGTGATCTTGCCGTCGAGTTCGACCGCGTCCACGAATCCGACCACGACGTGGCGCACCGGCGCGCCCGCGTCGGCGAAGATCTGGCGCGCCGAGTTGCCCTCCTCGAGCGCCAGCACCAGGTCGCCCGGTCCGGCGCCGATGGTGTCGACGGCGACGCGGTGGTGGGCCGGCTCGGCCGTCCCGTCGGGACGCAGCCGCTCGAGCAGCAGCAGGGTCCTGCCGGCGAGGAACGGGTGGCGTTCGGGGACGACCACCGGCCCGATGACGCGGAAGAGTTGCATGGCGGCCGCGCGGCGTCAGCGTCCGGCCGCGGCGGGCGCCGCGCCATGCGGGGCGACCGAGGAGGCGGCCTCGACGTGGCCGATGATCGTCGCATCGACCGGTACGAATGCGCGCGGCAGCGCCAGTCCGGCCTCGCGTCCGCCCACCCAGAGGACGAGATCGCCCGGTCCGCTGCGCGCGACGTCGCAGGCGACGACGGTGGCGCCCAGCGGTCGCTGGCCGGCGTCCAGCGGTTGCACCAGCAGGAACTTCTCGCCATCGAGGTCGGGTGCGCGCACCGTGCAGACGACGCTCCCGAGGACGCGCCCGAGCCTCACGACGGCGTCTCCGCGGCGGCCGACCAGACCACCTTGCCGTGCACGTCCCACGAGTCGACGATCGCCATGATCGTCGCATCGGTCGGCTTGCCGTCGGTGAGCCCGGTCTGGCGCGCGCTCGATCCGCCGGCGAAGAGCACGACGTCGCCCTGACCGGCTCCGACCGCGTCCACCGCGACCTGGTAGGCACCGGTGGCGCGCCCGTTCTCGTCGAGGAGGCGCAGCACCTGCAGCTTGAGCTCGCGCATGCGCGGCTCCTTGACGGTCGAGACCACGGTCCCGACCACGCGGGCGAGCTGCATCGTCCTCTCCTCCTCCTTGCGGCCGGCGACGACCGCCGCCGGTTCAGGGCTGGCGCTCGACCTTGGCCGATTGCCGCAGTTCCTGCAAGAGCGCCCTGCGCGCGGCCTTCTCCACCTCGCCGCGGATCTCCTCGAACGGGGAGGCGGCGCGCTGCTCGACCACGCGCAGCAGGTGGACTCCGTCGGCCACGGTGACCGGGCCGACCAGCGCCCCCGGCTTCTCGTCGATCAGGGTCGCCGGCAGGCCGGCCCGGGCGAGCTGCGGCTCCGACAGGAAGCCGAGCTCGCCGCCGCGCTGCGCCGAGTCGTGCTGCGACTTGAGCCGGGCGAAGCTGGCGAACGCCTCGGCCAGCGGCAGGTCGCCCGCGGCGCAGCGCGCGCGCAGGGCGTCGAGCTCGGCGGTCGCCTCGGGCCAGGTACGTCCTGCCTTCCCGCCCTTCTGGGCGTCGGCACGCAGGAAGATCGTCGCCAGCCGGACGCGCCGGCCGAACGACGGGTCGAATTCGGCGCGATGGTCGTCGTAGAAGCGGCGGAAGCCATCCTTGCCGTGCTTCTGGCGCGCCAGCTCCTTCAGCAGGATCTCGGCCCGGAAGCGGTCGCCGGCGACGATCGCGTCGGGATCCTCGCCGCGGGCGGCGACGGTCGAGCGCCAGCCGACGCCCGCGCTCGACATGCCGGCCTCCTTGAGCTTGGCCACCAGCGCCGCGTCGCGTTCGGCGACCTCGCGGGCGATGTGCTCGGGCGTGACGACCAGTGCGCCGCGCGCCGCCGCCGCCAGCAGGAGCTCGACGCCGACGTACTCGTCGAACAGCCGTTCGCGGTCGGCCTTGCGCAGCGCGCGGTAGATCTCGAGACCCCAGTCGACCCGGGTGACCCGTTCGTCGCCGAATTCAGCCGCCAGCCCGGCCGCGAGCCCGCTGGTGCGGACGCCCTCGCGCGCCCGCTGCTCCTGGTACCAGAGCGCCTGCTTCTCCTGCTTCACGTCGCCGTCCGGCAGGCCGAAGTCGGCGCGCATCATCCGCTCGGCGGCGATGCCGCGGCGGAGCACCCGGCGGAAGGTCGCCGGTTCGATCCCCGACGCCGCGCGCTGGTCCTCGATGCCGAGCTTGCCCTTGGTCTCGGCGCGGATGCGCTGCTCGAGTTCGGCGAGCTTGGCCGCGACGTCGCCATCGGTGATGACGACGCCGCGACGATGCGACTCGATCTCGACCAGTCGGTCCTGGATCAGGAAGTCGAGCGCCTCGGTGGCGATCGCGGTGGCGCCGTGCTCGGCCAGCACGAATTCGGCGAAGGCGGCGGGGTCGATGGCGCGACCGTCGATGGAGCCGACCTCGAACGTCTCGGCCGCGCCCGGGGCCGCGGCGGCACTCCCGGTGGCCGTCGTGACGGCGGCCAACGCCAGCACGGCCGCCCACCGCAGGCCGCGGTGGCGGATGGACGACACGGTCACTCCGTTCTCCTCGTTCTTGCGGCCGAGCCGGCTTGCTGCCGGAACGGTCTCGGCGCGGCAGCCGTCGTGCCGGCCGGCGTTCAGCGCTTCGCGGCGAGCTCGACCTTGCTGTCGAAATCGAGCGTCAATCGCCACCCGGCCTCTTCCTTCACATGGCGGGTCAGGAGCTGGAGGCCGTCGCGTTCGGCGTACTCCATGCGGATGCTGAACTGCCCGGTGATCTGCTCGATCGGCTTCAGCTCCTTCAGCACCACCCGCTTGCCGGCCGGCTCGTACACCAGCGCGACGTCCTGGGTGACGCTGTTGAAGTCCTTGTTGCCGTTGGGAACGCGCGAGACGACCTTGCGCCGCCTTGGGGTCCCGTCCGGCGCGAACCACTCGGAGAAGCTCTCGATCATCCCGCCGCCGGTCTGGCGCGGAAGGTAGTCGAGGCGGTAGTCGGCGCCGTCCTGATGGAACGACACCTTCCAGCCCTGCGCGCTGCGCGACGGCCGCAGCAGCAGCGCGGCGCGCGCGTCCTGCTGGATCGCCATCAGCAGCGCATGGTGCGCCGTCTTGCTCGAATCGACCGGCGTCAGAGAGAAGGTGCCGGTGGCGTACTCGTAGCTCAGGTCGAACTCGAGCTGCGTCGACGGCTGCTCCTTCTGCAGCGCCGCGGTCACGACGAACTGCGCGCGCACGCGGGCGGTGAGCCGCACCGCGCCGGCGGCCTCGTGCGAATAGACCCGGCCGTCGACCACTGCGGTGAGGAAGCCGGTGGCGGCGGGATCGCTCGGCGTGGTGTCGAAGCCGGGCGGCGGAGCCTGGGTCCCGGCCTGGGTCGCAGGCGGCGGCCGTGCGGCGGCCGGCACCGGTGCCAGCACGCAGGCGAGGGCGGCGAGGAGGCGAAGGGCGGGCAGCACGCGGCGATCCTTCATGGGCTTGGCGGCCGCAGGATAGCCCGCGGCTGGCGCGGTCACGCGCGCCGGCGGCTCACGCCGGGGCGAG
>VGYY01000305.1 GCA_016872815.1 Planctomycetota bacterium | reverse complement strand
TGCGCGACGAGCGGGCGCTGCCGCTGGTGCCGCCGCGCGCGGCCGGGAGGCGCCTCGCCAGGGTCGAGCGGTTCCGCTTCGCCGGCGCGAACGGCGACGAGGTCGAGGCGCTGCTCTGGCATCCCTCCGACCCGGAGCGCGTCGCGCCGAACGGCCGCTGGCCGCTGATCGTGGCGCCGCACGGCGGCCCCTACTCGAACGACGTCGACCGCTTCAGCGACCGCTGGAGCTACGCATGGCACCTGCTGGCCGAGCGCGGCGCCTTCGTGCTGGCGGTCAACTACCACGGCAGCGCGGACTACGGCCGCGCCTTCGCCGAGTCGATCAAGGGGCGCTACTACGAGCGGGAACTGGTCGATCTGGTGCGCGCGATCGAGCACGTGGCGGCGAACCAGCCGGTCGATCGCGACCGGCTCGCCTGCATCGGCTGGAGCAACGGCGCGATCCTGTCGATCGCGCTGACGTCGCTGTTGCCGGACCTCGTGCCCGCCGCGAAGCTCTCGTTCAAGGCGTGCGTCGCCGGCGCCGGCGACGTCAACTGGACCAGCGACTACGGCAACTGCCGGTTCGGCCCGTCGTTCGACGACTACTACTTGGGCGGCCCGCCCTGGCGCGAGCGCGCGGCCTACCTCGCCAAGTCGCCGCTCTTCCACGCCGAGCGGGTCACGACGCCGACCCTCGTGCTGTTCGGCGACCAGGACACCCACGTCCCCACGTCGCAGGGGTGGGAGTGGTATCGCGCCCTGCAGCAGATCGGCAAGGCGCCGGTGAAGTTCGTGCTCTTCCCGGGCGAGCCGCACGGTCTCGCGCGCCCGAGCTCGCGCCGGCGGAAGCTCGAGGAGGAGGTGGCGTTCCTCGATCGCCATCTGTTCGGCCGAAGCGATGCGACGTTGGCGGCAGCAGCGACCGAACGCGACCCGGTGAAAGAGGGCTCACCGTTCTGGAGCGCGCTGCAGGCCGAGTCGTTCGCGCGCGCCGGCGACGCATGGGGCGAGCCGCTCGCCGCGCCGCAACCCAACTGGCCGGTGAAGGGGCGCACCGGTGCGCTGCCCGAGGTGGTCGACGTCGACGGCCTCCGGCTCGGCCGCTTCGAGGTCACGCGCGCGCAGTGGCAGACCTTCCGCCCCGAGCTCGCCGTGGCCCCCGGCGACGAGAACCTGCCGATCGCCGGCGTCTCCCTCGCCGACGCGCAGGCCTATGTGGCGTGGCTGACGAAGCTCACCGGCGAGACCTGGCGGCTGCCGTACCTCGACGAACTCGAGCCGCTGACGCAGGCCGCCGCCGCGCTCCCCGGCGAGAACACGCTCGACCACTGGGCCGGCTATGCGCCGCGCCCCGACGATGCCGCGGCTCTGCTCGCCCGCGCCGAGGGCGACCTGTTCGCGCGCATCGAGGGGTTGTCGCCCCTGCTGCGCGAAGTCGGCCTCGGCGCGCCGCTCGTGCGCGGCCCGCCGTCGTCGCGCGTCGCGCTCTACGACCTCGGTGGCAACGTCGCCGAGTGGGCGCTCCCACGCGGAGAAGAAGCCGCGAAGGGCGCGCGCGCGGTCGGCGGCTGCGCACTCCTGGCGAGCGATCCCGGAACCAGCCGCTTCGAGCCGCCTGCACGCGCGATCGGCGTCCGCATCGTGAAGCCGAAGCGGAACTGAGCCACGCAGCGGCGCGCCACCCTCAGTGCGCGCCGCCCGTTCCGTTGCCGCCCGCCGGTGCGGCCGGCGCCGTCGCGCCCCCCGCCGGCGCCAGCGGCAACGTCTCCTCGACCATTCCCGGCACCTTGAGTTCCGCCGGTGCGAACTTGCCGTTCAGCGACAGCCCGCCCGGCAGCGGCGTGTACAGCTCGATCGACACCTGCGAGATCGGCATCGGGAAGCCGGGGATCGCCTGCTTCGTGGCCGGAGTGATGGTGGCGATGCACAGGAACGGCACGCCGTCCGGCACGCCGGCCATCGGCTCGCGCTCTTCCGCGGCCGCAGCTTCGGCATCGCCATACTCGCCGCCTGCCGCCGCCGCGCCCTCGGCCATCCCCAGCATGAACGTCTGGTGCACGTCGCTCTCGTACCAGCGCATCGCCGCCTTCTTGTCCTCGAACCAGGCGAAGATCACCGACTTGCGCGACGCGGTCATCGCCGTCTCGACGCCGAGGCAGCCCTTGGTCGCCTTGAGCCCGTTGACCAGCACGTTGCCCTCGTCGCCGCCCGGCGGCCCGCCGCGCCCGGCCGGCGGCCCACCCTGCGGCGGCGCCCCCTGGGCGGCGACCCAGGAAGTGATGGCGAACGTCGGCGCGGCCAATGCCACGGCGGCGACCACGAGCGAGCGGATGCGGTTCATGGACGGGACCTCCGGAGGGATCCGCCGGCGTCAGCAAGACGCGCGCCCGGGCCATCCCGGCGGCGGCACCTCTCTTTCCGACCCCGCCCGAGTTTCGCGGCGGAAAAATCGCCGCCGGGGGCGGCAGCGGCGGCTCAACCCCGCGTCCGCCGCATCAGCTGGCGCAGTTCGCCACCAAGCCCCGCCAGCGCTTCCGATTGGGGGGCGGTCAGCGGCGCGTGCAGCGAGGCATCGCGCAACAACCGCAACTTCGGATCGAGCAGGAGCGTGTGGACGTGCGAGCGCGCCGAAACCGCCGGGTCCTTTCCCTGCTCCGCCAGAGCGTGCCGCGCTTCGGCACGGACGAACTGGACGGTCGCCTCGACGGCGCGCTCTCGCAGCTCCCCCGCGATCGAGGGGACCTGCGCCAATTGCGCCGTCGCACCGGCCGCCTCCCGCAGGAAATAGGGCTCCGCATCGAGGATGGCCGCGCGATTGCCGACGTCGGGGACCAGCGTGGTCCAGATCTCGAACGCCGCCTCGAGCCTGCCGGCGCGCGCCAGCAGCAGTCCGACGCGCGCCAGCGCCACCGCATCGGCCGGCTCGAGCGCGCCGCTCTCGTAGTCCGGCAGCTCCTCCGCCAGCGTGATCATCTGGTCGAGCCGCTCGATCCCGGCGCGCTGCATCGTCTCCGGCCGCGCCCCCGACTGCAGGAGGATCTGCTCGATCTGGCGCAGCGCCGCACGCGCGCCGTCAAGATCACCCGCCCGCTCCAGCGCGAAGGAACGCGTCGCGTGGAGGTTGATCACGATGTCGAGGGGGACGAAGGGGGTGACCCGCCGCTGTGCCGCGCGGATCGCCTCCGCGGCGCCCGCCCAGTCGCCGGCCAGACCGAGCGACACCGCCATGGTCGGCACCGACGCCAACGCCTCGGCGCCGGCACACACTTGCTTCAACGTGGCGTGCGCCGCGTCGAGCCGTCCGGCCGCGATCTCGATCGCCGCGCGCGCGTGCCGCGTCGCGTCGCTGGCCACGCCCTCCGCCGCCTCGGCTGCATCGATCGCCGCGTTCGCATCGTCGTGGCGACCGCCGTAGAGGAGCGACCAGATCCGGCCGGCCGTCGCCTGCCGCGACCGCGGATCGAGGCGCAGGACGGCGTCCCACGCACCCACCGCGCCGTCGAAGTCGCCGAGCGCATCGCGCGTCACCGCCAGCAGCATCTGCGCCGAGATCGCGTCGGGCGCCATCGTCACGCACGCGCTGGCATGGTCCAGCGCCAGCTCCCACTGCCGCAGCCGCGCCTCCTTGGCCAGCAGCGCGAGGAAATAGCGGAAGCTGTACTCCTCCGGATGGAGCAGCGACGCCTTCTGCAGCACGCGGAAAGCGAGTTCGGTCTTGCCGAAGCTGGTCAGCATCGACCCGAGGTGCGAGATCGTGCGCAGGTCCTGGTGCCACAGCTCGGGATCGCGCGCCGTCTCCTCCAGCAGCGCCAGGTTGTTCGGCACTGCGGCGCGCAGGCGCACGCGCCACGGGTCGGGGTCGGCCTCCTGCACGATCCGCTGCAGCCGCCCGAAGTCCTGCGGCGCGCGCTCCTCGCCGCGCACGAGCTGCGACAGCTCGTGGCGGACCTTGATCCACGCCAGCAGGTGATCGGCGAACTCGATCGGCTCGGTCGACGCGCGCACCCGCGCGACCACCTGTTCATCGGTCATGGTCGCGAGATCGAGCCCCCAGGCACGGAACGCGTCGGTCATCGCGCGGTCGATCTCGTCCCACGGCGCGACGAACCAGCGCGAGATCTGCTCCGTCAGCACCGAGAGCGTCGCCTGGTCTCGCTGCCGCTCGGCGGCGGCGGCGCGCGCTTCCGCCATGGTGGCAGTCAGCTCGCGCTGCAGCGCCTCGACCTCGGCGCGCAACCCGGCTCCGGGGTCGGAGAGACGCGCCGCGGCCAGCGCCGAGTCGGCCGCTGCCAGTGCCCGCTCGCGCGGCGCGACGGCGT
>VGYY01000304.1 GCA_016872815.1 Planctomycetota bacterium | reverse complement strand
GCGCTCCGCCGCCTCGGCGGCGCCCCCGCCCTGGCGGCGCTGGCGGAGTGGCGCGCGGCGGCGGCGAACCTGCCGGAAGCGGGCACGGCCAACCGGACGGAGCTGCTCGAACTGTCGCAACGCGCCTTCTCGGCCGTGGCCGCCGAGCTGGTCTCCGCTGCCGCCGACGGCCCGCCGGAAGGCCTCGCCGCCGTCGCGACGCGCGACCTGCCGCTGGCGGCGGCGTTCGCCGAGCTGGCGCTCGGCGCCGACGGCAGCGGCGGCCCCCCGCTGCGACTCGCGCTGTTCGACCACGTGCTGACGCCGGCGGCGCTGCAGGCGAGCACGGCGCTGCGACTCGCCCGCGATCGGGCCGCGGTCCCGCGCGAACGGGTCCTCGAACAACTGCGCCGCGCGGTGCGCGATCGGACCGACGACGCGGCCGGTCGCGACCGCGACGTCGACGGCGCTGCCGACGCCGACGCCGACGCCGGTCGCATCGCCGCCCTGCTGGTGCTGCTCTACGCGCAGGAGCGCGAGACCTCCCTGCGCGAGGGGATGGTGGCGCTCGGCTGGTCAGTCACGCCGTCGCACGTCGCCCGCGTCGCCGACGCCGCCCGCCGCATCCTCGCCGAGCGGTCGCTCGAACGCAGCCTCGAACGGCTGCCGACGCTCCACTCGCTCGGGCCGTGACGGCGGGCGCACCGGGAAGATCCTGCGGCGGCATGGACAGCGCCCCGCGTGCACCGTCGAAGCGCGAGCGCGCACCGTCGCGCGCCGCCTGGAGAAACCGCATGGCCCCCGCTTCCGCCGCCGCGTCGCGGCTCGTCCTGACTGCGTTCGCGCTCGCCCCCACGGCGCCGCCCATGAGCGCACCGGCGCGCGACAGCGCCGCCGATCGCCCGGTCGTGCTGCAGCGCCATCCGGTCGCCATCTTCACCGACCCTTGCCTGAGCGGCTCCAGCGAGCTGCCGCTGCTGCCTCTGCCCGATCGGCGGCTGCCCGAACTCGAGCCCGGTGGCGAGCCGTTCCAGCTCGCCGATCCCGACACGCTGATCGAGCTGATCCGATCGGTGATCGAACCGGACGGCTTCGAGACCGAGATGGAATGGGAGATCGGGTGGCTCGACACGGGCGAACTGCTGGTCACGGCGCCAACCGAGGTCCATGCCAAGATCGGCGAGCTGCTGGCCACGCTCGAACGCGACCTGGTGCCGAGCGAGCGGCTCGAGCTGCGCCTGCTGCCCGGCGGCGTCGACGCCGCCGGCGGCGCGACCTGGGTCGATCGCGCCACCGCCGACAAGCGGCTCGCGGCGGCCGCGCCGCTCCACCTCGTCCGCGTCGCGCTGCGCGACCTCATGCCGAACGGCGCGTCCAGCGGCACCACCCGCACCTACGCGTCGGGCTTCGACCTCGAGATCGCGCAGGGCAGCTTCGCCCTCGAGCCGCAGGTCGGGAGCTACCTCGAGGGGATCCGGGTCGCGGTGCGCGGCACCCGGGTCGAAGGCGGGGCGCTGGTCGACCTGCTGGTCTGCGCCAGCGCGAATGCGGCCGACCACGAGGTCGTCACCCCCGACGCGCAGGGCTTCCTCAACATGAAGCCGGCGCTGGTCACGCGCGCCACCGCCGGTCGGATCGAGCTGCCGCGCGTCGGCTTCGCCTCCTTCGGCGGCACCGTGCTGCTCAACGAGGGCAAGGTGCTCTGGCTGCCGGTGTCGATCGCGCTCGCGAGCGGCAGCTACGAGGCGACGCTCGAGGTGCGCTGCGAACTCGGCAGCAGCAAGCCGGCCGCGACGATCGAACCGGTGGCGATCGGCGACGGCGGTCCGCTCCGGCTCATGCTGCGCCGGCCGCCCGCCGCGTTCCTGGCGCCGGTGACGGCCCGCGATGCGGCCGCGGCGGATGCGCTCGTCGTCCCCTTCAACGATCGATTCTTCCCGGAGGGGTGCACGATGAGCTTCGGCGAGTCGGGCAACGGCGAGCAGCTGCTCTACCTCGCCCGGTCCGTGGCGAGCGCTGAGCTCGACGAGAACTTCGGCACCCAGCTCGGACCGCACCCGAGCGGCGTGCTGCGCTCGCTGCTCTCGCCGGCCGCGAGCGACCGCGTGAGCAAGGCGCTGGCGACGTTCGGCGCTCCCGACCTGGCCGCGACGCTGCGCGGGAGGATCGTCGTCGACGGCGACGTCCGCGGCGAGTTCGCGCTGCCGCTGGTGGTCGATCGCGTCGCGTCGCTCTGGACCGGGGTGCAGGTGCCGCTGATCGCGCGCTGGGAACCCAAGGTGTCCAACGACGTGATGGCCTGCGTCCCGCGGATCGAGTCGGTGCTGGACGGCGCGGCGCTGCGCTTCGAGCTCAGCCGCGGCGCTCGCGGCGACCTGCGCCTCGACGTGCGCGGCGCGCTGCAGCTGCTCGCCGCGCCGCCGCGCCTGGTCATGGTCGACGACGCCGCCCGCCAGGCCCTCCACCACTACTCGGCGCGGACGGCGACGATCAACGAGCGGATCGCGCTGCCTGCCCGCGGCGGTAGCGTGACGCTCGGTGGCGACGTGGCGCTGGAGCTCACGCTCGTCCCGCAGTGATCCTCCGCGGGGACTCGCCGCATGCGCTATCGCCGTCTCGGCTGGAGCAGTTGCAAGGTCTCGACCGTCTCGTTCGGCAGCTGGCTGACGGTCGGCTTCACCATCGACCAGGAGACGACCGACGCGCTGGTGCGCTGCGCCTTCGAGCGCGGCGTCAACTTCTTCGACACCGCCGACGTCTACGCGCGCGGCGCGGCGGAGGTGGCGCTCGGCAAGGCGCTCGCCCCGCTGCGGCGCGCCGACCTCGTCCTCGCCAGCAAGTGCTTCTGGCCGATGAGCGACGGCATCAACGATCGCGGACTCTCGCGCAAGCACATCGTCGAGTCGGTGCACGCCTCGCTGAAGCGGCTCGGGACCGACTACCTCGACCTGATGCAGTGCCACCGCTTCGACCCGGAGACCTCGATCGACGAGGTGGTCGACGTGATGAGCGACCTGATCCGGCAGGGGAAGCTCCTCTACTGGGGCGTCTCCTGCTGGAGCGGCGCGCAGGTGGGCGAGGCGCGCACGCGCGCGCTGGCGCGGCTCGGCCAGCCGCCGGTCACCAACCAGCCGCCCTACAACCTGCTCGAGCGCGACATCGAGCAGGAGGTGATCCCGCGCTGCCGCGAGGCGCAGGTGAGCCAGGTGGTGTTCAGTCCGCTCGCGCAGGGCCTGCTGACCGGCAAGTACGCCGGCGGCAAGGTACCGCCCGCTTCGCGCGCCGGCGACGAGCGGAAGAACTCGTTCCTCAAGCCGAAGCTGACCGAGCGCAACCTCGCCCGTGCCGAGCGCGTCGCGGCGCTGGCGCGCGCCGCCGGGATCGCGCCGGCGGCCGCCGCGCTGGCGTGGACGCTGCGCGATCCCGCCGTCGCCTCGGCCATCGTCGGCGCCTCCTCGGTTCGTCAGCTGGAGGAGAACCTCGCCGCGGCCGACCTCGACCTGCCGGCCGACCTGCGCGCGGCGCTCGACCTGGCGTGAGCGGGCGGACGGCTCGGGTCCGCGCGCCGCTCCGCGGCGATACGATCGCGCGGCGATGGCTCGCCTGCTGGCCGCTCTCACGTTGCTGCTCCTGCCCGGCTGCGCCGGCTACTACGCCGATTGGCTCTATGCGCCGACGCGCGAGGTCCATCGGCTGCACGTGAACGGCGCCGCCGACGCGGCCGCCGAGGTGAGCGCGGCCATCGTCGGCGTGCTGCGTGCCGAGGAGGTGGATGGCGTCGCCCTTCCGCGCCGGATCCACGTGCGGCTCGAGGTCGGCAACGAGACCGCTGCGTCGCTCGAGCTGGCCACGGCGGCGACGCGCCTCGCCGCCCCCGGCCTGACGCCGTTCGTGCCGCGCGAGACCGAACCGCTTGCGGTCGCTCGCGGCGAACGGCGCCGGCTCGAACTGCACTTCCCGCTGCCCAACCCGGCCGAATGCCGCGAGGAGCAGCTCGAGTCGCTCGAGCTCACCTTCGTGCTGACGCTGGACGGCGCGCCGCTGCACGGCCGCGCCCGCTTCGTCCGCGCCTCGCCCTGGTCAATGCCCGGCTGGCACGATCCGTGGTGGCACCCGCACGATCCGTGGGGGCCGCCCTGGTACGGCCCGGGATCGGGGTGGCACGGCTACCGCGGCGGCGGCGCGTGGTGGTGGCGCTGCGCGGCGCGATGACCCCCCCCGCCGCCGCCGAGTTCACCTTCGATCCCGACCCGCGCCGCCTCGGCGCGCACCTGGTCGAACGGCTCCGGGCCGAACAGGCGCGCGCCGCCGCCACCGTCCGCAGCGGCCG
>VGYY01000303.1 GCA_016872815.1 Planctomycetota bacterium | reverse complement strand
CCGTCGCCGGCACGCCCGCCAGTTCGCGCCGCGGCGTGATCCGCCGCAGGACCAGCGCCGCCGCCTGCCCGCCGAGCCCCGCCGCCAGCACCGCAGCCCAGGGCGAGCGCACCGTCTCGGGCTCCTTCGGCAGGCGCACCGGAAACGTGGCGACCGGATGGCGCAACCCGATGATCGGCGGCACGCGCTGCACCTGCAATGCCGCCACCGCGCGGATCAGCGACAGCAGCCCCGCCGCGGCGAGCGGATGGCCGAGTGCGCCCTTCCAGGAGGTCAGCGGCACGCGATCGGCGATGGTTCGCTCGCCGCCGAGGACGTGGGCCAGCGCGCGCAGTTCGGCGAAGTCGCTCTGCGGCGTGCCGATGCCGTGGCCGACCACCAGGCCGAGCTGCGAGGCGGGCAGCGCCGCCTCCTTGAGCGCCTGCTCGAGCGCTGCCGCAAGGCCGCGCCCTTCCGGGTGCGGTGCGAACAGATGGTGCGCATCGTTCATCGAGGCGACGCCGGCGATCTCGGCCAGCGCCGCGACGCCGCGCTCCTCGGCACTCTCCTCCGACTCGATCACCACGCAGGCGGCGCCTTCGGCCAGGGCCATACCGGTCGAGCCGCTGTCCCACGGCGCGCAGCGGCCGGTGGCCAGCGCGCCGAGCGCGTGGAAACCGGCGTAGACGAACGGCGACAGCGCGTCGACCGCCACGACCAGAGCGATCCGCGCCTCGCCGCGGCGGATCCGTTCGCTGGCGAGCAGCAGCGCGACCAGGCCCGACGCGCAGGTCGAGTTGCAGGTGGCGACCTGCGCGCGCAGATGGAGTCGCGCGGCCAGCGCGGCGGTGATGCCGTGGCAGCCGGCCTGCGCGAAGCGGCCGGGCGGCTCGGTCGATCCGCGCGCGACGCGCCGCAGCTGCTCCGCCGTCTCCATGCCGCCGAGGGACGTGCCGAGCTGGCAGAGGTCGATGCGGCGGGCGGTCTCGCCCGGCCGGATCGCCGCGCTTCGCAGCGCCTCCACCACCGACGGCAGGGCGAGCCGCAGCGCGCGATCGTCGCCCGCTTCGCCGGCCAGCGCGTCGTCGGGAACGCGACCGACGTCCACCACCGGCAGCCCGTGCGGCGCGATGGTGCCGGCCGGCGCGAGGGCCGTGCGCCAGCCATCGGTGGCATGGACGAAGCGGGGCACGCCGGCGCCGGCCGCCGTGATCGCACCCATCCCGGTGAGGACGACTTTCATGGGGCGGCAGAACGTAACGACCCGGCCGTCGTTGTCACGCCGCGAGTGGCGTCAGGGCCGTCAACCGACGCGGCTACCGTGCGCGCCGCCCCGCCCGAGAAGAAGGATGCGATGTCGATGTTCGGGAGGTTCCCACGCTGCCAGTCGGGACGATGGGCGGCGCTCGCGACGGCTGCAGCGCTGGCGGTCGCCGCCGCTCAGCCGTTGCGCGGCCGGAGCAGGACGACGTTGGCGGCGGGTGCGGCGAGCCGGAGCGTGACGAAGTCGGAGAGCGCGGGGGCGGCGAGCTGCTTCGCCGCGGCGGAGAGCTGCGGCAGCGTGAGCCGCATCGACCACTCGCGGTGGGCGAGGCCGAGGACGACCTGCGCGTCGATCAGCTCGGCATTCGGGCGGCCGGCCATCTGCCGGCGCAGCACGGCGAGGTCGGGCAGCCCCCCTTCGAGTTCCCGGCGCGTCAGCGCCACGACCTCGTCCAGCGAACGGAACGGCGGCGCCTTGCCCAGCCCCTCGATCGCGGAACGGAAGGCGATGCGCGCCTTGGCAGCAGTGGCGCCCGGATCGACGCCGTCGGGCAGCGAGGCGGAGAAGAGCAGCACGCGGCCGGCCGGGAGCGAGATCTCGGAACTGGCGAGCGCGACGATCCCCGCTTCCTGCAGCTTGCGATCCTGCGCCAGCGTCATGCCGAGCACGCCGGCGAGAGTGGCGGCGGTCAGGCGATCGACCGGCGTGACGTCCGGGAGCAGGTACCACTCGAGGACGTGCGGGCGCGGCAGGTCCCAGCTCGCGACGTGCTCGCCGAGCGCCAGGCCGGTGGCGGGGTCACGCGGGATCGGGGCGAGGGCCGGATCGAGGGCGCGGTCGGCGGCGGCTCCAGCGGCCGGCGGCGCCTGCTTCGCGGCGCGCGGGTTGCCGCCGAGGGCGTTGGCCAGCGAGTCGAGACCGCCGCCGCTCGCCAGTTGCCCGTCGAACAGGCGCGCCACCTCCTCGGCGGAGAGCGGGCCGGCGGCGTAGATCGCCATCGCCTGGCCGAGGTGCAGGACGCGGTCGGCATGCGCCGCGACGGCCTCGACGGTGGCGCGATCGACGTCCCCCTGCACGGTGACCTCGCGCGCGCCGTGACGGACCACCTGCGCCCACGCGGCGGTGGCCCACTTGTGGCCGAATCCCCTCGGCGCAGTGGCGCCGAGCTCGCCGGCGATCTTCCGCTGTTCGGTGGCCAGGATCTCCGGATCGAACTCGAACGCAGACAACCACGCGCAGAGCTTGGCCGCGGCCAGCGGCGCCTGCGCCGGCGGCGCGTGGACGTCGAAGCGCAGCGAGCCGTCGCCGGTCTCGCCGTTGAAGCGGATCTCGCCGTCGGTGAGCCCCTCGGGATCGGTGGTGCGGATCGCCATGTGTTCGAGCAGGTGCGACCACTGCGCGCGGCCGGCGTCGTCGTGGGCGAGGCCGGTCGGCACGAACGCGAAGAAGGTCTGCAGCGGCGCGTCGGCGACCGTGAGCACGGAGAGGCGGATGCCGGTGGCGAGCTCGCGGCGCTCGAGCGGGTCGCCGGTCGCGGCCGTGGCGGCGGACGGAAGCGCCAGCGCGGAGAGGAAGAGCAGGGGCAGGAGGCGTCGCATCGGAGGATCCTTCGTGTGGAGCAGGGCCACGTTCAATCCTCGAGCAAGGTGCGGGCCTCGGGGAGCAGCCAGTCGAGCCAGTGGAGGTGCGGTGCGAAGGCGCTCACGGCCGCCGGGTCGGAGGCGCTGGCCGAGATCGCGTGCTTCGCGGTGACGCTGCCGCCCAAGGCGTACCAGCCGATCGCCTTGCCGCCGATCGCGGCATAGCCGACGGCGAGGCCGCCGACGGCGATGGCGCCGATCGCGACGCCGCCGATCGCGAGCCCCCCCAGCGCGAGCGCCCCCGCCGCGACCCCGCCGAGCGCCAGCGGCCCGAGCGCGCCGACCAGTCCGAGCGCGAGGTTGCCGAAGGCGAGGAGTCCGACCGCGACGTTGCCGATCGCCACGACCCCGACCGCCCGGCTGCCGATCGCGATCCAGCCGCGCGCGACCGCCCGCTCGCGCCAGCGCGCGAAGTGGACATGGACCAGCGGCCGGCCGAGCAGGCTGGCCGTCGAGCGCCACTCGTACCGCTGCCCCGCCTGCAGCGCCGCCATGCAGCGCGCGAACCCGCCGCGCGTGCCCCTGCGCGCCGCCACCGGCAGCCCCTCGGCCAGCGCCTCGAGATCCTCGGCCAGTGCCGCCGCCGTCGGGTAGCGCAGCTCGCGGTCGCGGCAGAGCGCGCGCGCCACCACCGCCTCGGCGGCGGTGCTGCACGCCGGCGCCCGCGCGCGCAGCAGCGGCGGCAGCTCGTGCCGGATGCGGTCGAACAGCGCGATCGTCGTCGCGCCGTGGAACGGCCGCGCACCCGACAGCGCCTCGAACAGCATGACCCCGAGGCTCCAGACGTCGGTGCGCGCGTCGACCTTGGCGCTGCCCTGTTCGACCTGCTCGGGCGACATGTACCACGGCGTGCCGACCGGTTCGCCGGTGAGCGAGCGGGCGAGGTCGCCGTCGCCCTTCGCCAGTCCGAAGTCGACCACGACCGGTGTGCCGTCGCGGCGGAGCAGCACGTTGGAGGGCTTCAGGTCGCGGTGCACGACGCCCCGCTCGTGGGCGGCGGCGACGGCGCGGGCGATCGCGGCGAAGAGGCGCGCGACGTCGCGCTCGGCGGTGAGCGGCGCGGGGGCGGCGGCGGACGAAGCGAGCGCCTGCGCCAGCGTGCCGCCCTCGATCTTCTCCATCACCAGCCACATGCGGCCGTGCTCGGCGCCGACCGCGTGCACCTTGACGATGCCGGGATGATCGATGCGCGCGATGGCGAGCGCCTCGCGCCGGAAGCGGTCGGCCTGCCGCGGATCGAGCGCGAGCCCCGGTCGCAGCACCTTCACCGCGACCTCGCGCTTCAGCTCCGGCTGCTCGGCGCGCCAGACGGTGGCCATGCCACCGCGCCCCAGCTCGGACAGGAGGCGGCAGCCGCCGAGCACGCTGCCGGGAGCGAGCGGCGGCAGGGCGGCGCCGTCCATGGCGTCGCGTGAGCCGCTGCCGGCC
>VGYY01000302.1 GCA_016872815.1 Planctomycetota bacterium | reverse complement strand
CCCCGCCACGAACGCGCCGGCGACGCCGAGCGCCTTGCCGCCGGTGACGACGCGCGCCGCGAGTCGCGTGTTCGGCAATCCGGCCGCGGCCCAGCCGCCGGTGCCCCGCGGCCCGAGGACCCCCGCGGCATGCGCTTCGTCGACCACCAGCCAGGCATCGTGCCGTTCCGCCAGCTCGTTCAGCGCGGCGAGCGGCGCGAGGTCGCCGTCCATGCCGTGCAGCGACTCGATGGCGATCAGGCGCCGCCGCGCGCCCTTCGCCCGCTCGAGCTGCCGCGCCAGCTCGTCACGATCGCCATGTGCGAAGCGAAGGACGTGGGCTCGCGTCAGGCGGCAGCCGTCGACAAGGCTCGCGTGGTTCAGCGCATCGCTGCAGACGACGTCGCCCGGTCCGGCCAGCGCGCCGAGCACGCCGAGGTTCGCCTGGAAGCCCGACGGGAACAGCAGCGCCGCCTCGACGCCGAGCCACTCGGCCAGCAGCGCCTCGGCGTGATCCGCGGCCGCGCCGCCGCCGAGGAGGCGCGCGGCACCGCTGCCGGCGCCGTGCCGTGCCAGCGCTTCGCGCATCGCCGCGACGACGGTCGCGTCGCGGCGCAGGCCGAGAAAGTCGTTGGAGCGCAGGTCGACCCGCGCGCACGCGTCGGGAGGCGGCAACCGGCGCCGCAGCCCGGCCGCCTCGAAGCGGGAGAGCTCGTCCGTCAGCTCGCGGTCGAGCGGGTTCGCCACGCGTCCCGGATCAGCCGGCGCAGCGGCCGCTGCCGCACGCCTCGCGGTCGCCGCCGGACGCACCGGCCACGGCGCGGAGCCCGAGTTTCCCGAGCAGGGACGCGTCGCTGCTCGGCGACGGGTTCTGCGTGGTCAGCAACTCATCGCCGATGAACAGCGAATTGGCGCCGGCGAGGAAGCAGAGCGCCTGCCCCTCCTCGGTCATGCCGGTGCGTCCGGCGCTGAGGCGGATCACCGCGCGCGGGATCAGGATGCGCGCCGCCGCGACCATGCGCACGACCACCGTCCAGTCGAGCGGTGTCGCGCCCTCGAGCCGCGTCCCGGCCACCGGCACCAGCGTGTTGATCGGCACGCTCTCCGGCTGCGGCGACAGGCTTGCCAGCTGGTGCAGCAGCTCGGCGCGCGCACGCGGGGTTTCACCCATGCCGAGGATGCCGCCGCTGCAGACGTGGATGCCGGCGGCGCGCACGTGCTCGAGCGTGGCGAATCGGTCGGCCAGCGAGTGGGTGGTGATGACCTGGTCGTAGTGGCTCGCGCCGGTGTCGAGGTTGTGGTTGTAGTAGTCGAGGCCCGCCGCGCGCAGCCGGCGCGCCTGCGGCCCGTTCATCATCCCGAGCGTGACGCAGGTCTCGAGGCCGAGCGCCTTGACCTCCTGCACCATGCGCAGCACGCGGTCGAATTCCGGCCCGTCCTTCACCTCGCGCCACGCCGCGCCCATGCAGAAGCGGTCGGCGCCATTCGCGCGCGCCTGGCGGGCGTTCGCCACCACCGCCTCGACGTCGAGCAGCGCCTCGCGCTCGACCGGGGTCTTGAAGCGCGCGCTCTGGCTGCAGTAGCCGCAGTCCTCGCTGCAGCCGCCGGTCTTGATCGACAGCAGTTGCGAACACTGCATCGCATCCGGCGCATGGTGGCGGCGGTGGACCGTGGCCGCGTCGTACACCAGGTCGAGCAGCGGTCGGGCGAGCAGCGCCTCGATCGCGTCGATCGACGGCACGGCGACGTACTCGGGCGGTTCGCAGGCGGCGGCGCCACGATCCAAGGGGGGCTCCTGGCGGGGAAAGGCGCCGCAGCCTAGGCCGCGTTCCGCGCATTTCCAGCCGCTCGGGCCGTGCCGGTCACCGCTCCCCGCCGCCGAGCTTCACCCGCGGCCGGCGGGCGGTCAGGTCCGGTCGGCCACGAGGATCCGCAGCGAGTGCCAGTAGGGCAGTCGCGCAAGGTCGGCGACCGGAGCGAAGCCGCAGTCGCGGAAGAAGGACGCCATCTCGTCCGGCGACTGGGTGAACTTGCTGGCCTTGCGCGGACGCCACCACGACTGGAGCTGCCGCTTGCGTGCCGTGAAGGCGCGTCGATCGAGGTAGCTCACCACCACGCGCCGGCGGGCGACGCGACAGAGTTCGTGCGCGACCTGCCGGCGCAGTCGGTCGTCCGGGAAGTGGTGGAACAGACGGAAGCAGAAGACGTTGTCGAACGCCTGATCCGGGAACGGCAGCCGCTCCGCGTCGGCGAGGGTCAGCGGCACCGCGAGCCCCGCGGCCCGCAGTCGCGCCTGCGCCAGTTCGAGCATCGCCGGGGAGACGTCGGCGGCGACGAGGGCGGTGAAGCCGAGCCGCGCCAGCTCGACCGTCATCCGGCCCGCGCCGCACGGCAGGTCGAGGAGCGTCTCGTGGCGCGGGACGTCGCGGAGCGCGCGGGCGGCCAGGGCGACCTCGCCGCGGTGGGTGGCGCGAGCGGCCTCCTTGGCGACGGAATAATGCGCGGCCTGCGCGGGGTCGTAGATCTTGCGGTAGGCGGTGGGTGCGGTCACGGCGGTAAAAGTAGCGGCCGTTCGGCCGTGCGCGCCTTGCGCGATCCTGGATCCGGCGCGAGCGTGTACGCGCGACGCAGGAGATGGGCGATGCGAACGATGGCGGCTGCGCTGCTCTTGGCGCTGTCCGACGGACAGGCAAGCGCGCCGGCGCGCCCGCTCGAAGCGACGGTCCCCGCCTACCCCAACGTCTCCTGCCCGGTGATGGGCAAGCCGATCTCGTCGCGGTTGTGGACCGACACCGAGTTCGGCCGCATCTGGATCTGCTGCAAGGGGTGCGACCGCAAGATCGCCCTCGACGTGGCTGCCGCCTACAAGACCGCCTATCCGCGCACGAAGCAGCTGGAAAACAAGCTCTGTCCGGTCAGCGGCAAGCCGATCGAGGGCGCGGCGGCGACGATCGACCTGCAGGGCCATGTCGTGCGGCTGCACAGGCCGGAGTGCGTCGCGGTCGCGCGTGCCGATGCGCAGGTGGTCCTCGCCAAGGCGATCGCACCGGAGCTGGTCGAGGTCGGCAACCCGACCTGCCCGGTGAGCGGCAAGCCGGTCGAGAAGAACCGTTTCTGCGTGATCGACGGCCGCATCGTGCGCCTGGCGACGGCGGAGGCGCTGGACGGGGCGCGCAAGGACCCGAAGGGGACGCTCGAGCGCGCGCTGGACGACGCGAAGAAGGCTGCGGGGAAGTGACGCGTCGCGCCGCCGCCACCGTCACGCTCGCGCTCGCGACGGCAGCCTGCGTCGGCGGCGACGACTTCGCCGCGGATCGCGCGCGCGTCGATGGCGAGGCGATCGAGCGCAGCGGCGCCGGCGCCGGCTCGCGCTGGGATCGGCTCGCGTTCGCTCCCGGTGCCGCCCTGCCGGAGGAGGCGGTCGCGCGGCTCGGCGCCGAGCTCGAAGTGGACGACGCCGTGGCGCTGGCGTTCGCCTGCCACGCCGGCCTCGCGGCGCATCTCGAGCGGCTCGGCGTCGCGCGGGCCGAGCTGCGCCAGGCGGCGTTGCCGCGCAATCCGGTGCTGACGGCGAGCTGGAAGTTCTTCGCCGGTCCCGACGAGATCGAGCTGACGCTGTCGCAGTCGTTCCTCGACCTGCTGTTCCTGCCGTTGCGCCGCCGCGTCGCCGAGGCCGGGCGCGCCGCGGTCGAGGCCGAGGTCATCGCGGCGCTGGTGCATCAGGCGTTCGCCGTCCGCCGCGCCCACGCGACCGCGCTCCATGCGGTCGGCCAGTACCGCCTGGCGCGCGACGCCGCGGCGGCCGCGCTCGCGCACGCCGAGCTGATGGACCAGCTGCATGAGGCGGGGAGCGTCGTCGACGAGCGCCGGACCACGGCGGCAATCCTCGCCGAACGGGCCGCCGATGGCGCGGCGGCCGCCGAGCACGATCGAGTCGCGGCCGAGCTCGCGCTGGCGCGCGCGATCGGACTGCCGGTGGACGCCCCGCCGGCGCGGGTGGCGAAGGTCGCGGGGTCTGCGCCGCAACCGCCGTTGCCGGACGCCCTCGCGCGGCCGGACCACGAGCTGGTGACGCAGGCGACGCAGCGGAGCCTGGCGCTGGCGGTGGCGCGCGCGCGGACGGAAGCGGCCGCCGCCCGCGCCGGCGTCGAGCCGGCGCAGCGCTGGCTCGACCCGGCCGAGGTCGGGATCGCCGCGAAGCGCGAGACCAGCGGCGAGTGGGGCCTCGGGCCGGTGGCGGCGCTGGCGCTGCCGTTGTTCGATCTCGGCGGCAACGCGCGGATCGCGGCGGCGGCGGAACTGCGGCGGACCGAGCTCGACACGACGGCGCTCGAGCGTGAGCTGGCGCGCGCGGTGCAGGAGGCGGCCGCCG
>VGYY01000301.1 GCA_016872815.1 Planctomycetota bacterium | reverse complement strand
GCGGCTGGTGGCGGAGGGGGCGTGGGGACTGCCCGCGCTGCTGGCCGCGTCCGCCGCTCCCGAGCAGGTCGCTTCGCTCACCGTGCTGCGGGCGCCGCCGAGCTTCGAGCTGCTGCTGCGCCGGCCACCCGATGCGGTGCGAGCGGAGCCGCGCTTCGGCGTCCTGTCGCAAGGCGCCCCATCGATCTGGTACGTGCCCAACGTCTTCGCGCAGTTCGAACTCGAGGAGCTGGCCCTGGCCCTGCGCGCCGCCGGGGTGCCGCTCGACTGGCGCGAGCCGGTCGATGCCATGCGTCGCCCGCTCGACCGCCACGGGCGGCAGTCGATGTGGCCTCGCGTACGCCATCAGGAACGACCGCCGCCCGACCGATGAGGGGGCGGCTCGCGCACCGTCAGGGTCACGCGTGCGCCCGGCGCGAGGCAAGGACCTTTCCAGGCGAGACCGACCGCGACGTGAACGCTCCGCCGACCGCCACCGACCGCCCCCGGCTGCCCCTCGCCGGACTGTTCGTGATCGCGCTGCTCGCGTTCGCGCTCCGCGTCGCCGTCGCCGCGAAGTTCCAGGGGCTCGCCGCGCCGCCGGATGCCGCGAGCACCCCCGACCAACTCGACTACGAGGCGTTCGCTTGGAGCTTGGCCGACGGCCATGGCTACGCGCTGCCGGACGGGACCCGGACCGCGCGACGGCCGCCGGGCACCTCGGTCGCGCTGCTGCCGGTCTACTGGCTCCGTGGCCGCGACTTCGCCGCGGCGCGGATCTGGTTCGCGGCGCTGTCGGCGGTGGCGTGCCTCGGCGCCGGCCTGCTCGCCGGCGAACTGTTCGGCCGGCGTGCCGCGCTGCTGGCGGCGCTGGCGCTCGCGCTGCTCCCCAACCACTTCTACTACGCGCAGCACTTCCTCTCCGAGGTGCCCTACGGCGCCGTGATCGCGCTGTGCTGCTGGTTCGGCGTGCGGACGCTGAAGCGGCTCGAGGCCGGCAGCGCCTGGCTGCTGCCGGCGTTGCTGACCGGGCTCGCGTTCGGCGCGGCGCTCCTCACCCGACCGCAGGTCGCGTTCGCCGGACCGGTGGTGCTGCTCGGCGCGCTGCTCTCGCCGCCGGCGCAACGCGGGGTGCGCGTGCGGGCCGTGGTCGTCGTCGGCATCGCCTCCGCCCTGCTGCTGCTGCCGTGGATGGCGCGCAACCAGCTGCTGCTGGGCAGGCCGACCCTCACGACCATCGGCGGCTTCACCTTCTGGGGGGCCAACAACGGCGTGATCGCCGCCGATCCCGAGCGGGTCGGGAGCTGGATGCCGGTCGACACCCTGGTCGACGCCGCCCATCCGCTGGGCGACGACGAGATCGCCAACGACGCGGCCACCTGGCGTTACGGCCGCGAGTGGCTCGCCGCCAACCCGGGCGAGATCCCGCGCCTGCTGGTGATGAAGCTGGGCCGCCACTTCTCGGCATTCCGCCCCACCCCCAATCGCGCCGTCTACTGGTCGTTCGCGGCGGGCTGGCTGCTGGTGGCGCCGCTGGTGCTGCTCGGATTGCGGCGCACGTGGCGCGAGGCGCGGGCGGGGACGCTGATCCTGCTGGCGCCGGTCGCCTCGACGCTGGTCACGGCGCTGGTCTTCTACGGCTCGATCCGCTTCCGCGATGCCGATGCGGCGCTCTACGTCGTGCCGGCGGCCGCCGCGGTCGCGGCGCTGCTCGATCGTCGCCGCACGCGGCCCGCGTGAAGCCCCGCGCGCGGACGGCGCGCCGCTACACTCCCGCCCCATGCCGAACGTGCGCGACGACCTGCTGGTCTGGATCGACCTCGAGATGACCGGGCTGGATGCCGGAAAGGACGTGATCGTCGAGATCGCGACGCTGATCACCGACAACGCGCTCGAGATCGTGGCCGAGGGCCCCGCCCACGCCATCGCGCGGCCAGCCGAGGTGCTGGACGCGATGCAGCCGGTGGTGAAGGAGATGCACGCGCGGAACGGGCTGACCGCCCGCTGCCAGGCGTCGACCATCGGCCCGGCGCAGGCGGAGTTCGAGACGCTGCGTTTCGTCCAGCAGCACTGCAAGGAGCGGACGGCGCCGTTGTGCGGCAACTCGGTCTGGATGGACCGCCTGTTCCTCAACCGCCAGATGCCCACGCTCGACCGATTCCTCCACCACCGCTGCATCGACGTCAGCACGCTGAAGGAGCTCGCGCGGCGCTGGCGCCCCGAGGTGGCGACCTCGGCGCCGGCGAAGCCCGAGACGCACCGCGCGCTGGACGACATCCGGGCGTCGCTGGCGGAACTGCGCCACTACAAGGCGAAGTTCCTGCAGCTGCGCTGAGCCGGCAGCGGCGCCCCGAAGGACGCGATCCGTGCCGAAGAGCTACTCCGAATACCTCGAACTCGAGCGCCTGCTGGCGCTGCAGGGCGGCCTCACCGGCGCCGAGGGCGACTTGGCGCCCTCCGAGCTGCTGTTCATCGTCGTCCACCAGGTCGACGAGCTCTGGTTCAAGCTGGCGCTGCACGAACTCGAGCGGGCGCGCGACGTGTTCGCGGCGCCGCAGGTGGACGAATCGTCGATCGCACCGGCCGCCGCGGGGCTGCGCCGGGTGGTGCGCACGTTCGAGCTCGCCACCGCGCACTTCGCCCTGATCGAAACCATGTCGCCGCGCGACTTCCTCGACTTCCGCGGCCGCCTCGGCTCGGCCAGCGGGTTCCAGTCGGCGCAGTTCCGCGAGGTCGAGATCCTGCTCGGCCTCGAGGCGGCGGACCGGGTGCGGTTCGGCGAGCATGAGGTGATGCAGGCGTTCGCGCCGAAGGCCGGCATCGCCGGCTGGGCGGAACGCCGGGTGGCGGCGCGATCGGCCGAGCGCCCCACCTTCAAGGCGGCGCTCGAGGCGTGGCTGGCGCGCACGCCGATCGACGGCTCGCGCGCCGGCGCGGCGGGCGACGCCGAGCAGGTCGACGCGTTCCTCGACGCCTACCTCGCGTGCCACCACCGCGAAGTCGATGCGGCGATGGCCGCGCAGCAGCCGGGCGCCACACCCGACCCGCAGGTCGCTGCGCTCTACGCCGCCGACAAGGAGCAGGCCGAGCGGTTCCTGCGCCGCGGCGACGACGTCCGCTCCGATCCGCGCCGCCGCCGGATCCGCGCCGCCCTGCTCTTCATCGAGAGCTACCGCGAGCTCCCGCTGCTGGCCTGGCCGCGCGAGGTGCTCGACCTCGTGATCCAGCTCGAGCAGGCGTTCCTCGTGTTCCGCCAGCGCCACGCCCGCATGGTGGAACGGATGATCGGCCGGCGCGTCGGCACCGGCGGTTCCGACGGCGTCCACTACCTCGACACCACCGCGCTCCGTTACCGGATCTTCGGCGACCTCTGGAGCGTGCGCCGGCTGCTGGTGCGCCGCGGCGCCGCGCCGCCGTTGCGCCACGCCGCGTTCTACGACTTCCGCTCGCCGTGAACGCGCACGCCCGCCGGTTGCTGCTGCTGGTGCCGACGCCCCGCGAAGCCGAACTCCTGTTCGGCCACGCCGCGCACGGTCTGGCCGCACCGCGCCTCGCCACCATCGCCGGCCGCAGCGTGCGTCTCGCCCTGTGCGGTTTCGGGCTCGCGGCGGCGGGCGCCGCGGCCGGCCGCTGGTTCGCCACGGTCGCGCCCGACGCGGCGCTGCTGGTCGGCATCGCCGGCTCGCTCGACGTCGAGCGTTGGCCGGTCGGCGCGACGCTCGAGGCGAGCCATGTGGCCTGCGACGGCATCGGCGCCGGCGAGGGCGAACGCTACGTCACGTTGCGCGAGCCGCCGCTGCCGAGCGCGCTGGTCGGCGACGCGCCGCTGCAGCCGATTCCGCTCAAGCCGCGCCTCGCCGACCTGGCGCACGGCGAACTCCTCTCGGTGGCGGCGGCCGCCGGCTCGCGCAGCCATGCGCAGGCGCGCCGCGCCCGCCATCCCAAGGCGCTGGCCGAGGAGATGGAGGGCTACGCGGTGGCGCTGGCGGCGCGGCTGGCGAAGGTGCCGCTCACGGTGCTGCGCGGCGCCAGCAACGAGGCGGGCGACCGCGACCACTCCGGCTGGAAGGTCGCGCCGGCGCTGCGCGCCTGTCGCGTCGCGATCGAGCGGTGGGTCGAGGGCTTCCCGAAGTGAAGCTTCGCGTCGGCCTCTCGCCCTGCCCGAACGACACCTTCGCCTTCCACGGCCTGTTGAGCGGCGCCGTCCGCGCCGAGGGCCTCGACCTCGAATTCCGCCTGCACGACATCGAGGAGCTGAACCAGGCGCTGGCGCGCGGCGATCTCGACGTGGCCAAGTCGAGCTTCTTCGCCGCGCAACGACATGGGCGCGAGTTCGGCGTCCTGCCCGTGGGTGCCGCCATCGGCTTCGGCGTCGGGCCGCTGCTGGTGGCGCGCGCGGCGGGGCCGCCGCCGGGCCCGGACGACCGCGTGCTGGCGCCCGGCGCCG
>VGYY01000300.1 GCA_016872815.1 Planctomycetota bacterium | reverse complement strand
CCGACCGGATGCGCCGGCTCACGGCGCGCCTGCCCGCGCCCGCGCTCGTCGCCGCGGGCGAGGCGGCGGCGGCCGAATTGTTCGTGATCGGGCGGGCGGCGCGACCGCCGAGCGGGCGGGTGGTCCTGCCTCCGGGGAAGGCGCCACAGCGCTGACGCGCAGCCGGTCGGGAACGGAATTCCGGTGGGAACGCCGCCGCCGCGGCTCCACGCCGGCCGCCGCCGCGTCGATCGCTCCCTTGGCTCGGTGTGACGTGAGCGTCCCCGTTCGCGCGTGCCGTCCCCGCGGAACCCCGGTCCCATGGCGAGCTTCGATCCGCAGGCGCGATCCCTGGTGCTCCGTTTCCTCGTGTGCGGGCCGACGCATGCCGGCAAGAGCGAGGTGCTGGCGCGTCTGCGCGAGCGCGTCGGCAGCCGGCAAGGCGACGGCGCGCACGACCTGCAGGCGCTGCCGCTGCAGTTGCCGTGCGGCGGGTCGCTGTTGCTCGAGCTGTTCGAGCTCGAACCGCTGGACGTGGCCAACGCGGCGACCGAGGCGCTGGTGCGCTGCGCCGATGGCGCGCTGTTCGTGGCCGACCCGCGGCGCGAGCGGCTGCGCGACAATCTCATCGCCTACGCCTGGCTGCTCGAACGGCTGCGCGCTGCGGCGCGGGTCGAACTGCCCGGCGTGCTGCTCCTCAATCGCCGCGACGGCGAGGATCTGGTCGGCGCGCGCGAACTCGAGTCGGTGATCGGCAGCGGTCGGTTCCCGTCGTTCAACACGGACGCGCTGCGCGGCGAGGAAGTCGCGCGGACGGTGCTCGAGCTGCTGCGGCGCGGGGCGACGCGCGCCCACGTCGAACTCGCGCTCGACCAGCAGGGGATCGGCCTGGCGCCGCTCCTGCACCTCCTCGACGAGGCGTCGTCGCGGCCGGCGCTGCTGGCGGCGGCGGAGGACGCGACCGCGCCGGTGGCCGAGCCGATGACCGATCCGGTCTTTGCGCCGAAGCGCTCGCCGCTGCACCGTTACGTGCGTCGCCTGCTGCTCGAACAGTCGCGTCACGCGCGCGAGCGCCGGCGCTTCGCCGAGCAGGCGGACCTGGTCGACGAGGAGGCGCGCCGCCCGCTGCAGTTCCTCCGCAGCCTGTTCGCCCACCTCGAACGCCAGGGGCCGCGGCTGCCGCCGTCGCTGGAGGAGGCGGTGGCGGGCGGGGCGGAGGTGGTCGACCACCTCGAATTGCTGTTGCAACGCCGCATTCGCGCCGCCGTACCGAGCGGCGATGCCAGCGATGTGTGCGAGAGCGACCTGGCGCGGCTGGCGCGGCTGGCGCTGCGCTCGGTCGCGGCGGAGAGCGGCGCGGCGATCCGGCTCGACGCGCGCGACCTCGGTCGTGCCGCCGGCGACGCCGACCTGCTGTGGGCGCTGTTCCACTGCCTGTTCGCCGCGGTGGTCCGCTCGCGCCCGCGCCGCCACGACGGTGCGACGCTCGTGATCCGGATCGCGGGCGACTCGGCGGGCCGGTCCGTGCGCCTGCGGGTATCGCGCTACGGCGCGCTCGCGCGCGGCCGCGGGCTCGAGGAACTCCTGCTGGCGCGCCGCCTGATTCGCCGGCTCGGCTGCCGGCTGGAGATCACGGCCCGCCGCGGCGGCGCCCGTGAACTGCGCGTCGAGCCGCTGGCGCTGCCGGTGGCGCTGCACCGCGATCCGCTCGCGCTGCGCTGACTCGACCCCGGCGGCCGCGGCCTGCCGACAGCGGGATCAGCGATCGTCGTCGCCATCCTGCGGCGCCGCGTCGTCCTCCGCGTCGCCTGCGTCATCCTCGTCCTCCGCGTCATCGCGGCCGACCGGGCGGCGCTCGGAGCGGGAAGGGTCGCTGCGGCGGTCGGGCCCCGCGCCGCCGCGCGGCGCCGGCGGGTTGGGATCGGGCTTGGCCAGGCGCAGGTCGATGGTGAGGTCGTCGCCGTCGACCACCTGCACGATCTGGCGGCTGTTGCGCGCCCAGGTGGCGCCGACCAGCGGGTTCTGCGGCGGATCGGTCTGGAAGTTCTGGATCGAGACGGTGTAGGTGCCGTCGTTCAGGTGGGTGAGCTCGTAGAAGCCGCTCTTGTCGGAGCGCGCCTGCTTGAAGCCGGCCGACTTGTCGAGCATCGCGCTGATGGTGGCGTTGGCGAGCGGGCGACCGTCGAGGTCGTAGGCGTGGCCGCTGACGCGCCCGCCGCTGCTGACGGTGAGGACACCGACGTCGGTCGTCTCGTTCTTGCGGATCTCGACGTCGTCGCGCAGCGTCCCGGCGTACTGGTTGTGCTTCACGGCGACCTGGTAGGTGTCGGGGACGACGAGTTCCAGCGTGAAGCTGCCGTCTTCCTTGCTGCGCGCCTTGATGGCCGTCGGGCCGCGCGCACCCATCTGCTGGAAGATCTGCAGCACCGGGTTGTCGCGCGTGCCGTTGTCGCGCAGTTCGATCAGGGCGTTGCGGACCGGGTTGCCCTCGCGGTCGCGGACGATGCCGGTCACGGTCCCGCCACGGTGCAGGTCGACGCGCACGCCGGCCGTCGACTGGCCGCGCTCGACCTTGAATTCGGCCGACATCGACGCCGCATAGCCGGCAGCGCTCGCCTCCAGCATGTAGCTGCCCGGGTCGAGGTTCATCACCTCGAAGCGGCCGCCGGAGTCGGAGAAACGCAGGTTCTTGTGGACCTCGATGCTGCCCCGCGCCTTCTGCACCTGGTGCACGTTGAGGCTGAACTCGGTGACCGGTTCGCCGGTCGACTCGTCCACGGCGATGCCGAGGCAGCTCCCCTGCACGCGCATCTCGAGCACCAGGTCGTCGCGACCGGCCGCAACCTGCTGCTGGTGCGACTCGGAGAAGCCGTCGCAGCGGGCGGCGACGAAATAGTCGCCTCGCGTCAGCGGCTGGAGCCGGAAGCGTCCGTCGGCTCCGCTCACCGTCTCGAGGTCGCAACGGAAAGTCGAGTTGGCGATGCTGGCCGAGATCTTCGCGCCGACGATGCCGGCGCCGGTGCCATCGACCACCTGGCCGGCGATCTCCATCGCGACCGACAGGTCGAAGTCGATCTTGTGCTCGCGCGAGGCGCCGCCGAACAGCGACGCGCCCGAGGAGCGCGTCATGGTGCCGAATCCGTCGGCCTTCGCCGTGATCTCGAAATTGGAGAACGGCGCACAGTCGAACTCGTAGCGCCCCTCGGCATCGGTGGCGGTCTGGATCTCGAACGGCTCGATGTCCTTCGCTTTCGCGAGGTCGGGCCGGAACTTGTGCAGCCGGTCCATCGCGTTGCTCAGGACCACCAGCGCGTTCTGGATCGGGCGGCCATCGCAGCGGACGAAGCCCTGGATGAAGACCCCTTCGCGCAGGCGCAGGTCGCCGACATCCTTCTCGGTGGAGGGTTGCACCACCCAGGTGCCCGACTCCGCCTCGCCGTGGTCGGGGTGGCTGGCGACGATGATGTAGTCATCGTTCGGCGCGACGTTCGGGAAGCGGAAGTTGCCCGTCGGGTCGGTCAGCACCCGCAGTTCGAGTCGCGTCCACAGATGCGGGATGTTGATCGCCGCGCTCGGCCCGCGGACCAGTTCGACCTCGGCGTCGGCGGTCGGGTTGCCCTTCGGGTCGAGGATCCGTCCCTTGATCGAGCCAGGCGGTCCCGAGTAGTCGACCAGCGGCAGGTCGGGATCGTCGCCGTCCGGGTCAGGAAGGTCGGTCGGCGCCGTCGTCCGGCTCGGAGCGATGGCGTTGGCGGTGACGGCCTCGGCGTTGCCGGGGTCGGCCGGCCCCTCCGCAGCAGTGCGGACGGGGCGGTTGCGGTCGATCGCCGGATCACCGTCGGTGCCGACGAACAACCTCCACGCGAGCGTGCCGACGATGGTCGCCACGAAGGCGAGGAAGAGGATCGGGGCGCGCTTCATGACGGCGATTCCGTGGATCCAGGGAGTCGTGGCCGCGGTTCGACGTCGGGCCGCCCGGGCGCTTCCCCTGAGCTGTGCGGGCTGCCTCGAGGTCGTAGCTCGGACCGCGGTCGAACATAGCCCCGGTGCAGCATTTTCCGGTCGGGGGAGGCGCCGCGGCCACGGTCTACGCCGGCGGCGGGTGGCGCGCTTGCTGCAATCGACCGAGCAGGCGCCGCGCCGCCTCGCGACCCACGGCCGCGTCGTCGGCGGGGCCGAAGCTGAAGCGCACCGCCGCGCGCGCGAGTGCGACCGGGATCCCCATGGCGCGCAGCACGTGGGAGGGCTCGGCGGCCCCGGCCTGGCACGCCGATCCGGTCGCGACGGCGACGTCATCCGCGGCGAGCGCGGCGACCAGTCGCCCGCCGTCGCAACCCGGCACGAGGAGCAGCGACGTGTTCGGCAAGCGTGGCGCCGTCGCGGCCACGACGATGACGTCGGGACGCGCGGCGTGCACCGCCCGCTCGAAGGCGTCGCGCGCCGCCGCGCCGGCGTCACCTGCGGGGGCGCGGCGCGCCGCCGCCGCTGCAGCGCCGAAGCC
>VGYY01000299.1 GCA_016872815.1 Planctomycetota bacterium | reverse complement strand
CCGACCGAGGCAACCGCTGTCGCGCCGCCGCCGCTCGCCTGGTACGGCCGCATCGAGGCGCTCGCCCAGGAGCGCTGCCAGGGCTGCCACTATTCCGGCGGTCCCGGCCCCTTCACGCTCACCAGCGTCGACGATTTCGCCGGCGCCGCGACGATGGTCCGCGAGGCGATCGTCGGCGGGATCATGCCGCCGTGGTACGCGACGCCGGAGAGCGGCCCGTTCCTGCACGATCTGCGGCTCACGGCGGACGAGAAGCGCGACCTGCTGCAGTGGCTGGCCGACGGGTGCAAGGCCGGCGATCCGGCGCTCGCGCTGCCGCCGCGCAAGATCGCCAGCGGCTGGACCATCGGCGAGCCCGACCTGATCGTCGCCTCGCCGAAGACGGTCGACATCCCCGCGAGCGGCGTGGTCGATTACATCGACGTCATGGCGCCGACCGGGCTGAAGGAGGACGTCTGGGTCGAGGCGATCCAGATCCTGTGCGAGCACCCGACCATCTGTCATCACGTGCTCGCGATTGCGCAGTACCCCGAGTCGCAGCGCCAGGAGTTCATCGACTCCTACCTTCCCGGTCGCGAAGCGACCGTCTTCCCGCCCGGCCATGCGTTGCTGCTCGGCAAGGGCGCGGTGATCCGCTTCAACCTCCACTACACGCCCGATGGCACGCCGGTGAAGGAGCGGACCCGGATCGGCTTCAAGTTCGCGAAGGAGAAGCCGCAGCAGCGGGTGAGCGGCCAGATCGTGCGCAGCTACGAGATCGACATCCCGCCGAACGCGCGCCATCACGCGATCGTGTCGGAGTTCCGCTTCCCGTTCGACGCCTTCATCCGGCGGATGGTCCCGCACATGCACCTGCGCGGCAAGGCGGTGCAGGTCGAGCTGGTCCACCCGGACGGTTCGACGACGCTGCCGCTCGAGCTGGCCACCTGGCATCCCGACTGGCAGTTCGCCTACGAGTTCGTCGAGCCGATCAAGGTGCGCCGCGGCACCCTGGTGCGCTGCACCAACTACTACGACAACAGCGCCGAGAATCCGTTCAACCCCGACCCGAAGAAGCGCGTCGGTCCCGGCCCGCAGATCTGGGATGAGATGGCGGGCGTCTTCGTCGAGTGGTTCCGTTCGGCCGATGCGCCGAGTGCGCGCGACCGGCCGCGCGATCCGGAGAAGGTGCGCCGCGCGAAGATGCGCGCGCAGAAGAACGGCAGCGCAGGCGGCAGCACCGACGAGGGCGACGACGGGGGCGGCGATGCGGAGGGCGACGCTGGGGGGTGGTGAGAGCCGCCGCCGAGTCGCCGCGTATCGTCCGCCCGCATGAACCCGCCGTCCGGTACGCCTGAGCCCGTCTGCTCCCCCGAGAGCGTCGCCTGGATCGAGGCGCGGGAGGGCGTCGCGCCGGTCCCGAGCGGGCGCGTCGCGGGTTGGTTCGCGGGCGGCGGCGGTCGGCGCCTCGGTCGCAACGGCGCCGTCGGGCTGCCGGCGCCGCGAGCGGTGCCGGCGGCCGCGCCGCTGCCGCCGGTGGCGGCGGCGGATGCGGCGGGCGGCGGCGAGGCGCTGCAGCATCGGGTCGATCAGCTGGTCCGCAACTGGCGCGTGCGCGGCCACATCGCGGCGGCGGTCGATCCGCTCGGCCGCGCGCGCCCCCGTCCACCCGAGCTCGAGCCGCCGTTCTGGGGCATCGCGCCTGCCGACTTCGACCGCGCCGTCTCGCGCGAGACGATCGCCGGCGACGGGCCGTTCACCGTGCGGGGCGTGATCGAGCGTCTGGCCGACACCTACGGCCGCTCGATCGGCGCGCAGTTCATGCACATCGACGACCTCGCGGTGCGGCGCTGGCTGCAGGACCGGATGGAGGCGTCCCGCAATCGCCTGGTGCTCGGGCGCAACGAGCAGCTGCGCATCCTGACCCGCCTCACCGACGCCGTGATCTTCGAGGAGTTCGTGCAGAAGAAGTTCGTCGGCGCGAAGAGCTTCAGCCTCGAGGGGGCCGAGTCGCTGGTCCCGCTGCTCGACCTGGCCCTGGAGAAGGCCGGGCAGCAAGGCGTCGACGAGGTGGTCATCGGCATGGCCCACCGCGGTCGGCTGAACGTGCTGGCCAACATCCTCGGCAAGTCGCCGCGCCAGATCTTCCGCGAGTTCGCCGACCTCGACGCCGAGCAGAACCTGGGCTCGGGCGACGTGAAGTACCACCTGGGCCACAGCTCGACCTGGACCACCGCGGCCGGCCGCAAGCTCCACCTCTCGCTCTGCTTCAACCCGAGCCATCTGGAGCTGGTCAACCCGGTCGCGCAGGGGCGCATGCGCGCCAAGATGGACCGCGTCGGCGACGCGCGCCGCGAGAAGGGGCTGGTGGTGCTGATCCACGGCGACGCGGCGTTCGCCGGCGAGGGGATCGTGCAGGAGACGCTCAACCTCTCCGAGCTGCCGTCCCATGCGGTGGGCGGCACCCTGCACGTCGTCGTCAACAACCAGATCGGCTTCACCACGCCGCCCGAGGAGTCGCGCAGCAGCACCTACGCCACCGACGTCGCCAAGCTGCTGCAGTCGCCGATCCTCCACGTGAACGGCGAGGACCCCGAGGCGGTGGCGCAGGCGGTGAAGCTCGCGCTCGAGTTCCGGGCGCAGTTCCGGCGCGACGTGGTGCTGGACATGTGGTGCTACCGCCGGCGCGGCCACAACGAGGGCGACGAGCCGAGCTTCACCCAGCCGCTGCTCTATCGCGCCATCGAGCAGCGGAAGTCGGTGCGCCACGGCTACCTCGACCACCTGCTGGAACACGGTGGCGTCACGCGCGACGAGGCCGAGACGATCGTCAGCGAGCGCAAGGCGCTGCTCGAGCGCGAGCTCGCCGTGGCGAAGAGCGGCGACTACACGCCGAAGCTCGACCTGCCGGGCGGGCTCTGGGACGGCTGCGTCGGCGGGCTCGACGCGGCGACACCCGACGTCGACAGCGGCGTGCCGCGCGAACGGCTGGCGGAACTGCTGGTGCGCCTCGCTACGCCGCCGGCCGGCTTCACGCCGCATCCGAAGGTGGCGCGGCTGCTCGAACAGCGCCTCGCGATGGCGCGCGGCGAGCTCCCGCTCGACTGGGCGGCGGCCGAGGCGCTGGCGTTCGCGACGCTGGCCGCCGACGGCGCGCGCGTTCGCCTCACCGGCCAGGACAGCGAGCGCGGCACCTTCAGCCATCGCCATGCGGTGCTGCACGACGTGCGCGACGGCACGCGCGTGATGCCGCTCGCGGCGGCGACGGCGGGCCAGGCGCCGATCGAGATCTGGAACAGCGCGCTCAGCGAGACGGCGGTGCTCGGTTTCGAGTACGGCTACAGCCTCGACGCGCCCGACGCGCTGGTGCTGTGGGAGGCGCAGTTCGGCGACTTCGTCAACGTCGCGCAGCCGATCGTCGACCAGTTCCTCGCCAGCGCCGAGGCGAAGTGGCGCCGCCTCTCGGGCCTCGTGCTGCTGCTGCCGCACGGCTACGAGGGGGCAGGGCCGGAGCACTCGAGCGCGCGGCCGGAACGGTTCCTCGAGCTCTTCGCCCAGGACAACCTGCAGCTGGCGCAGCCGACCACGCCAGCGCAGTACTTCCACCTGCTGCGCCGCCAGGTGGTCCGCCGATGGCGCAAGCCCCTCATCGTGCTGACGCCGAAGAGCCTGCTGCGCAGTTCCGCCTGCACCTCGACGCTCGAGGAGCTGGCGGGCGGTCGCTTCCTCCGCGTCCTCGCCGATCCGGCGGCGGCCGGCGGCGGCTCGAGCGGCGTGACGACGATCCGGCGCATCCTCCTCTGCAGCGGCAGGGTCTTCTTCGACCTGATGCGGGAGCGCGAGGCGCGCGGGGCGAAGGAGGTGGCGATCGTGCGGCTCGAGCAGGCGGCGCCGCTGGCCGACGCCGAGCTGCTGGCAGCGCTGGCCGCCAGCAGCGATGCGCCGAGCGTCGGCCGCGCGCCCGCCCCGGTGCTGTTCGTGCAGGACGAACCCGAGAACATGGGACTGTGGCCATGGCTGCGTCGCCGCTTCGGCGACCGTCTTCCTGACGGTCGCGCCTTCTCGTGCGTGACACGCCCCGCGTCGGCGAGCCCGGCCACCGGCTCCCACGCGGCCCACAAGTTCGAGCAGCGCCGGTTGCTCGAAGCGGCGTTCGCGCAGCCGTGAGACGGATCGGCGTGCGTCGCGGCGAGAGGCGACTTGCCCCGCTCGCGGCGACGGTGACCCGCGGCATCGAGTTCGGGGAGTCGTGACGATGGCGCCCTCCGGACCTGGACCGGGAACGCGCGCCTCGGTCGGGGTGGGCGCCTGGCTGCTGCTGCTCGCCGTCGTGCTGCTGCTGGCGGGCGCGGCCTTCCTGCTGTTCTGGCAGGAGGAGAAGCCGGGGGTCGCGCGGCTGGCCTCGCGTGACGATGCGCCGGAGCGGGACGCTCGAGCCGATCGCGCCGAGCCGGTCGCCGCCGATCGCTCGGCGGAGGGTGGCGGGCCGAGCGAGCGGTCGC
>VGYY01000298.1 GCA_016872815.1 Planctomycetota bacterium | reverse complement strand
GCGGCCTGGCTCGGCGCCCCGGTCGAGCGGCGACTGCGCCGAGCCCTGCTGCGCGCCGCCGGCGCCGCGGTCCGTGCGCTCCATCGCGCCGGCGTGGCCCACCGCGACCTCAACGCGAAGAACGTGCTGCTCGCCGCCGCGCCGCCGCGCGCCTGGCTGATCGATTTCGACGGCTCCGCGCCGCCCGGCGCCCCGCTCGAACCACGCGATCCGCGCGCCATCGCCAACCTTGCGCGCCTGCTGCGCAGCGCCGAGAAGCTCGGATTGTGGCGACCGCGAAGCGGCGCGGGCGCGCCGCTTCGCGACCGCGATCTGCTGGCGTTCGTCCGCGGCTACCTGCCGGAGCGCCGCCGCGACTTCGGGCGCGCGGCGCTCGGCGCCGCCGTCGTCGCGAGCTGGGCCCGGACCATCGGCTGGCATCGACTCGCCTGGCGCCTGTTCGGCCGCTCGCCGCGACGGCGCTGAGGGGCCGGCGCGGCGCCGCCCGGCGGGCCGGGTGTCGCGTGCGCCGCTCAGCCGCGGATGCGCTCGCTGTTCTCCTTGGCGCCGTTCCACCATTCGCGCCAGGCGCTGTAGCCCTTCAATTCCTGCTGGCCGGTCAGCCGCACCAGCGCGTGATGGCACTGGAACGCCAGCAGCGGCGCGTCCGAGTTGAGCCCGTCGATCAGCGGGCTCACCGTCGACCAGTCACCGAGCTTACCGAGCTCCATCGCGGCGCACGCCCGCACCAGCGGCGTGTCGTCGCGCTGCAGCCGTTCGATCATCGCCGCGACTGCGGCCTTGTCGCCGATGCGGCCCAGCGCCTTCAGCACGTGCAGCCGCACCTCCGGCGACGGATCCGACAACGAGGAGAAGAGCGCCGGCAGCAGCACGCCGTCGGCGGGACTCGCGAGCTCGGAGATCGCGTAGGCGGCATTGCCGCGGACGTCGGCGTGGTGATGCTTGACCATCAGCTCGACCAGCAGGTCGCGCGGCGTCGCCGGATCGCGCAGCCGCGCCAGCGACAGCAGCGCGTTCACCACCAGTTCGTCCCGGCCCGAGCCGATGATCGCCAGCAGCGGCGCCACGGCCCGGTGATGGACCGCCGGGAACGCCGGGTCGCCGCCCGGCTCATCCGGGGCGGGGATGCGGCTCCAGCCGATCGCGGCGGCGGCGGTCACCTTGTGGTCGGGGTCGGTGCCGTGCTCGAGCTCGCTGATGATGGTGTCGAAGTTCCAGTAGACCTGCGTGGTGAGGACCACCTCGAGGCTGCGGCGCTGGTCCATGTCGGAGACGTCGGTCCGCGCGCACAGCTCGCGCCACTTGCGCAGGTTCTGGTCGAGCGACACGAACAGCGTGCCCCGGTCGGTGACGATCCCGTCGCGAGCATCGTGGCGGCGCAGCGCCTCGATCTCGGCGCGCTCCTTGGCGCTGAGCGGCTGCAGTTCGGGCGTCGACGTGCAGCGCACGAGCAGTGCGGGAACGAGCAGGAGCGACAGCGCGAGCGGGGGGCGGCGATGCGGCATCGAGGCGGCTCCACGGCGGGATCGGGCGGACTGAGACGCGGCGCCCGCGGCCGGCTTCCCGCAGCGGGCGGGGTCGCGACCGCCGCGAGAAGTTACCGGCCCGCCGGCGTCCCGGCAGGGCGCATGTCGCTATCGTCCGGCGCATCCGTTCGGCGCGGTCCGCGGCGGTCCCGGTCGGGCCCGTCGCGCGCCGCTTCGGGTGCTGAGCCGTGGCGACTCCGTCCGTCCATCCCTCGGGCGCGCATCTTTCGGGCGAGTTCGAGGAAGTCCATTACGTCGCCGACCGTGCGAGCGGGTTGCGGGCGATCGTGGTGCTGCACGACACCGCGGCCGGGCCGGCGCTCGGCGGCATCCGCTGCGCCCGCTACGCCGACGAGGCCGCCGCCCTGGCCGACGCCTGCGCGCTCGCCCGCGGGATGACCCGCAAGGTGCTCCTCGCCGAACTGCCCTGCGGCGGCGGCAAGGCGGTGATCCTCGACCATCCCGGCCTCGATCGCCGCGCCGCCTACGCCGCGCTCGGCCGCCACATCGAACGGATGGGCGGCCGCTTCTGGACCGCCGGCGACCTCGGCACCACGGCGTGCGACCTCGCCGTCGTGGCCGGAGCGACGCGCTACGTCGCCACCCGCGAGCACGGCGTCGAGGACGATCTTGCGCTGGCCACCGCGGAGGGGGTCTTCCTCGCCGCCGGCGTCGCCCTCGAACTGCTCGGCGTCGACGAGTGGAAGGGGCAGCGGATCGCCATCCAGGGGCTCGGCGCGATCGGGTTGCACCTCGCCATCCTGGCGCGCCGCGCCGGGGCGCGCGTGATCGCCACCGATCTCGACGCCGCGCGCTCGGGGCGCGCCGCCGACACGCTGCCGCTGCAGATCGTCGAGCCCGACCAGATCTGGGATGCCGATTGCGAGGTGTTCGCGCCGTGCGCCGCCGGCGGCGTCATCGATCTCGGCATGGCCGAGCGGCTGCGCTGCCGCATCGTCTGCGGCGCGGCGAACCAGCCGCTGGCCGACGACGCGGCGGGCGATCGCCTCGCCGCGCGCGGGATTCTCTTCGCGCCCGACCTGATCGTGAATGCCGGGGCCGTGATCCGCGGGTGCGCGCCGGCGTTGCCGGGATTCGAGCCACCGCCGGACCTCTCCGGCATCGGCGCCCGCCTGCGCAAGGTGGTGCTCGACGCGTGGGCGGCGAAGGCCGCACCGTTCCGGCTGGCGCGCGAACGCGCCGATGCGCGCCTCGCCGAGCGGCGCGTCCGCGGCGCGTCAGGCTGACGGCGGCGCGGGCGTCGCCGGCGTCACGCCGGCCAGCGCCGTCATCCGCGTGCGCACCGCCTCCGGGAGCCGGCGCGGCCGGAGTTGGCGGTCGGTGCCCGCGAGCAGCGTGTGGCCGCGGCAGAGCAGCGTCGCCGCCCCATCGACCCGTCGAACCGCGTACTCGAAGCGGACGCGAACGCGCTCGACCTCGGCGATCGTGGTCTCGACGACGATCTCGTCGCCGAAGCGCGCCGGAGCGACATGGCGCAATCCGACGTCGACCACGGCCAGCAGGCAGCCCGCGCGCTCGAGCTCGGCGTAGTCGAGCCCATGCGCCTTCATCATCTCGGTGCGCCCGAGTTCGAACCAGCAGATGTAGTTCGAGTGGTGGACGACGCCCATCTGGTCGGTCTCGTGGTAGCGGACCGAGGTGCGGGTGCGGTGGACGATGGCTGCGCTCATGGGGGACGATGATGTATAGAGGCGCGCCCCACACAAGGAGCGACAGGCCGCGCCCGTGACCGCCCACGACCCAGCCGCCGCCGCGACCGCAGCGCCCGTCGCTTCCACCCGCCGCTACAGCCCGGTCACGGTGCTGATCTGCATGGTCGCCACCTGGCTGCTGCCCGGGCTCGGCCATTGGCTCCTCGGACGGCGCGGCAAGGCGCTGCTCTACGCCATCACCCTGAGCCTCACCTTCCTGATCGGCCTCGTCCTCGCCGAGTTCCGCGCGGTCCGGACCGACGAGGACTTCCGGCTCTACCTGTTCGGCGAGGGGCTGTTCGGCCTGGCGGCCTTCCCGACGCTCTGGCTCACCGAGGGGCTCGAGCTGGCGGCCGACTATCCGCGCCTCGAGGTCGGTCGGCTGTTCTGCACCGTCGCCGGGATCATGAACGTCTGCGTCATCGTCGACGTGTTCGAGACGGCCTATCCGCGCGCTGCCGCGGCGCCGGCGGAGTGACGCCATGAACGTGCGGCTCGGTCCCCTCGCCGAACACGTCGTCTGGTTCGTGCTGCTCGTGCTGCTGGTGTCGGTGGTCTACAACGGACTGCGCCGCGAGAACGTCGGCGAGATCGTCCGCGTCGGGATCCGCCGCGGGATCGTGTTCGCGCTGCTGTCGCTGCTGGTCTTCGGCGTCGGCGGCTACCTCCTGGCCAAGTGGCTCTGAGCAAGACACCGGACCGGCGCCGGACGCCGCTCCCGCCGCCGCCCGTCACGCCCGCAGCCACAATCCGGCGGCGCCGCGCCGCACCGCGCCCGCCACCTCGAGCTCGACCAGACGGACCGCCAGCTCGTCGGCGCGCAGCCCGGTCCGCGCCGCCAGGACGTCGAGCGCCGCCGGCGTCGACAGCGCCGCCAGCAGCGTCGCGTCGCTCGCCGCTGCCGTCGACAGGTCGTCGCTCGCCGGCGCGGCGCCGCCGCTGCGCGGAAGCGGCGGCAGCAGCAGCGCGAGGTCGTCGAGCTCGAGCAGCGGGTGGGCACCGTCGCGAATCAGGCGGTTGGTGCCGCGACTGGTCGGCGCGTCGATCGGGCCGGGCACCGCGAGCACGTCGCGCCCGAGCTCGAGCGCCCGCTTCGCGGTGATCAGCGAGCCGCTCGCCAGGTCGGCCTCGACCACCAGCGTCGCCGGCGACCACGCCGCCAGCAGCCGATTGCGGCGCGGGAAGTGGCTCTTCCAGGGCGCGGTGCCGATCGGCATCTCGCTGACGACGGCCCCCGCGACCGCGAGGCGGCGCG
>VGYY01000297.1 GCA_016872815.1 Planctomycetota bacterium | reverse complement strand
CAGCATCAGTCCGCCTGCCACCAGCGCCACCCCGCGCGCGCTCGCCGCGCTGCGCGCCAGCATGGCGCCGCCGCTGCCGGCGAAAGCGCCGAGGAACGCGTACGTCAGTGCGCGGCCGCCATGGAACAGCGCGAGGCGCGGCGCCGCCCGCGTCCCACCCGTGGCGATGAGCAGCGAGAATCCGCCGCACATGCCGACGCAGTGGAGCGCGCTGCCGAGCGCGAGCAGCACGACCAGCGCCGCCGTCGTCGCGAACCCGGTCATCGCCCGGCGTCGCCGCGGCGCGCCATCCGGCTCAGTTCGCCTGTTTCAGGTGGGCGTCGAGCTCCGGCGGCTCGAAGCGCCCGATGAACGCCAGCAGCGTGAGGGTCCAGGTGAACACCAGGTGCGTCGCGGCGGCCACCAGCGGCGGGATGTCCTGGACGATCCAGCTGCCGCCGAACAGGAGCGGCTGCAGCCAGGAGAGGAGCGCGTAGTAGCTGACCAGCCACAGCAGGACGCCGGCCAGCGAAGCCAGCACCAGGCGCCGTCGGAGCGGCGCGGTCGGGAAGTGGCGCTGGCCGATCACGTGCAGCGCGGCACCGAGCGCCATGCCGGTGGCGAGGTAGAGCAGGACACCGGTCGACAGCGCGAAACCGTCCTCGCTGGCGAGCGCGCGCTCCCGCAGCGGGAAGGTGAGATAGACCTTGATCAGCTGGAGCGGGTGCTTGCCCACCAGCAGCGCGCCGACCACGTTGAACAGCAGGCTGGCACCGGCCGCGACCAGGCCGAGGATCGCCCCGACCACGACGTGATACGCCAGATAGAAGCGCGCGGGCCACCAGGCACCCCCGGACGGCTCGGTCAGCCCTGCGCGCAGCGTCGCCAGACGCGCCTCGAGAGCGACCAACTCCTCTTCCGCCGCCTGACGCGGCGGCGTGGGTGATGGCGGCATCCCGGTCGACATGACGACCCTCCGGAAGGTGGACGGGCGAACGCGGCGCCCCATGCAAGCCGAGGCCCGCGCCGCGCGAACCGGGGGAGTGCGCGCTGCCGACCGTGCGTGACCGTCGATCGACGGGAAACATCCCCCTCCGGAGCCGGACGGTCGCGGGGAATCCATCCCGCATTGTCGCGACGGCAGCCGTGCGACGCGGGAGGCGCCGGCTGGCACCCGCTCTGCGTTCGCGCCGCCGTCGTTCCCGGTCGAACCTCAGGCGAGGTCCTGCATGTCGCGACGAATCATGGCGGCGCTCTGCCTCGGCGCTGCCGTCCTGCTGAACACCCGCTGCGGCGATGATGCCGACCAGTTGTTCTACGAGTTCGGCGAGGCGTCGGGGCTCGAACCGGCGCAATGGCGCGGCCGCGAGCTCTACGGTCGCTACTGCGCCGGCTGTCATGGCGAGCGCGGCAACGGCATGGGTCCGGCAGCGCCGTTCCTCGATCCCAAGCCGCGCGACTTCACCCGCGGCACCTACAAGTTCCGCACGACACCGTCGTCTTCGCTGCCGACCGATGCCGACCTGGTGCGCACGATCCGCGAGGGCGTCCACGGCACGTCGATGCCGGCGTGGACCACGCTGCCCGACGCCGAAGTGCAGGCGATCGTGGCCTGGATCAAGACCTTCTCGAAGCGCTTCGCGCGCGAGCGGCCGGCGCCGACGCTGGCGCTGCCCGGCGCCCCGAAGGACCTCGACACCGCGGCGCGCGTCGAACGCGGCCAGCGGGTCTGGGACGAGCTGAAGTGCGGGCTCTGCCACGGCGAGCGCGGCCAGGGCGACGGTCCATCGGCGAAGTCGCTCATCGACAGCGAAGGCCATCCGATCCCGCCGTTCGACTTCACCCGCAAGGAGCCGAAGGGCGGCAGCACGCCGGAAGACCTCTACCGCACCTTCATGACCGGGCTCGCCGGCACGCCGATGCCCGATTTTGCCGAGACCACCCGCGACGACACCCAGCGTTGGGACCTCGTCGCCTACGTCCGTTCGCTGCGCGCGGGCGCGGCCAAGGAGCGCCGATGATCCCGCCTGCCGCCGTGACTGCGCCCGAGGCCGGTCTTCCGCTGGTCCCGCTGGTCGACCTCCAGCTGGTGCGCCGCCATCTGCTGGCCGGCTTTCTCTGGCTGCTCGCCTCGATGTTCGCCGGGCTGCTGGTGTCGCTGCAGTTCCTCGGCCGCTACCCGATCGATTTCGTCGAGATCTTCTCGCCCGGTCGGGTGCGCATGGTCCACACCAACCTGGTGGCGTTCGGCTTCCTGCTCAACTGCCTCGCCGGCATGGCGTACTGGGTGGTGCCGCGACTGACCGGGCTGCCGCTCCAGTGGCCCCGCTTCGCGCACTGCAACTTCTGGCTCATGCAGCTGATGGGCACCGCGCTGGTGGTGATGCTGCTCGGCGGTCACGCCCAGGCGGTCGAGTGGGGCGAGACGCCGGTGGCGCTCGACCCGCTGGTGGCGCTGGTCGCGGTCGGCTTCTTCATCAACATCGGCGCCTGCATGCTCAAGATCGGCCGCCGGCCGGTCTACGTCACGCTGTGGTACTTCAGCGCGGCGACGATCTGGACCGCACTCACCTACCTGATGGGCAACTACCTGCCCCAGTTCTTCGTGGCAGGCGCCGCCGGCGGCGCGATCGCCGGCCTCTACATCCACGACCTGGTCGGCCTGTTCGTCACGCCGCTCGGCTGGGGCGCGATGTACTACTTCGTGCCGCTGCTGCTGAACCGGCCGATCTACAGCCACGCCCTCTCGCTGATCGGGTTCTGGGGGCTGGCGTTCTTCTATCCCCTGCAGGGCGTCCACCACTTCCTGTGGAGCCCGATCCCGATGTACGCGCAGTACGGCGCGGTCGTGTCCACCATCGCGATCGAGATCGTCGTCGCGACCGTGATCGTCAACTTCTTCCTGACGTTGCGCGGCCAGACGGACCAGTTGCGCACCAACCTGCCGCTGCGCTGGTTCTACACCGGCATGGTGCTGTACTTCGTGACCTGCCTGCAGTGCTCGATCCAGGTCCTCCTGTCGGTGCAGAAGATCATCCACTTCACCGACTGGGTGGTCGGCCACGCCCATCTGGTGATGTTCGGCGTCTTCGGCTTCTGGTTGTTCGGGGTGATCATCCACCTGTGGCCGCGGCTGACCGGCAAGCCGTGGTGGTCGCACCAGCTCAACGTGTGGCACTACTGGCTCTCGACCGCCGGCCTCCTCGTGATGTTCCTCGACCTGCTGGTCGCCGGCGTGATGCAGGGATTCGAGTGGCGCAACATGGCTCCATTCGAGTCCTCGATCATCGCCAGCGTGCCGTTCTGGGCGGTGCGCACCGTCGCCGGCCTCGTGATCGCCGCCGGGCAGATCTGCCTGGCGTGGAACATCTGGAAGTCGCGCGGCGCGCTCGCCCGCGCGCCGATGGTGCCGTTCGTCGAGCCGGCGGGCGCCGGCGCGAAGCCCGCCTGATCCGGTTGCACGACCCCACCGCGGAGCTCCCTCGAGATGGAACGAGTACGCGCCATCCTGCTGATCGCCGGCGTCTTCTTCTTCGCCCTGTCGTTCCTGCTGATGGGAGTGCTGCCCGTCGTCACGCTGGCGGACGTGCCGACGCTGACGCTGGCGGAAGTCGCGCCGCGGGTGCAGGAGAGCTTCCTCGACCTCGCGGAACGCTGGCCGACGGCGTTCACCAAGTCGTTCGGTGAGCCGACACTCGACGCGTACCACGCGGCGCTGCGCCGGGGCCGCGAGATCTACATCGGCGAGGGTTGCTGGCACTGCCACTCGCAGTATGTGCGACCGGTCAGCAACGAGGGGCTGCGCTACGGCGCGGTCTCGGTCGCGGAGGAATACCAGAACGAGATGCAGCGGCCGGTGCTGTTCGGCACCCGCCGCGTCGGCCCCGACCTCACCCGCGAAGGCGGCAAGCGCAGCAACGACTGGCACGCCGCCCACTTCTTCGACCCGAAGAGCGTGGTGCCGACGTCGGTGATGCCGCGCTACCCGTGGCTGTTCGAGCCGGTGGTCGGCAACGTGCTGCCGACTCCCCCGAACCGCGACGGCCTGGCGCTGATCGCGTACGTGCAGTGGCTCGGCACGTGGCCGCGGCCGGAGGTCGAGGCCGCCGCGAAGGAGGCGCCATGAGCGCGCGCCCGGAAAACGAAGTCCCGCCCATCCCCGAGCGCGCGCCGCGCTGGCTGCTGATCTCGTTCGTGGTCGTGATCGCCATCGCCGGCTGCGGCTTCCTGTTCAAGCTGGCCGAGTTCGCGCAGACGCTCGAAGCGACGCCCGACGTCAGCTTCGCGCTGATGCCGATGGTGACCTACCTCGCCGTCGCAGCCGGCTTCTTCTGCCTGCTCGGCTGGGCGACCCTGTCGGGCCACTGGAAAGACCTCGAGGCGCCGAAGCGCTTCCACCTCGAGAACGAGGCGGAGCTCGACGCCCGCACGCCGCCGCCGGGGTCACCGACCCCGTGACGACGCCGGCCGACGCCGCCGCGCCCACGCCCTGCCGCCAGTGCGGGCTGCCGCTCGCCCGTCCCGCGCGCGCGACCGCG
>VGYY01000296.1 GCA_016872815.1 Planctomycetota bacterium | reverse complement strand
GGCGGAGCGGGCTTCGCTGCGGATCGAGCGCTGCGCGGGGCCGGTGATCGTGCAGGGAGTGGAGGTGCCGGAGGGGCGCGCGGTCGCGCCGCCGACGGCGACGGTCGGCGGCTGCGCGCAGCTGGTCCTGCTCGACGTGACGCTGGCCGCGGCGGCGATCGTCGACAGCACGGTGGCCGCAGCACGCGTGCGGATCGGCGGGCTCGAACTCGAGCGCGCGACGCTGGTGTTGAACGATGGCGCGTGCGAGCGGGCCGAACTGCGCGAAGGCGGGCGACTCCATCGTGCTGGTTCGCGCGAGCCAGGGACGGAGCGGAGCGATCCGCCGGTCGCGCTCGAGCTGCGACTGACGCGGACGCTCGGCGACGGTCGGCGCGCCGAGCTCGAGCTGCGCGGCCCGCCCGGCGCGAAGGGAACGCTGATCGTCGCGCGCGACTTCGAACTGGTGGCGCTGAAGGGGAAGAACCAGGGGCAGCTGCGCGGCCCGCGTTTCGACGGGCACGAGATCCTCTTCCCGTTCGAGCTGCCGGCGAGCGGCGCGCAGCGGATCCCGGTGGTGCCGGTCGCCGCGGACGCGCGCCCCGGCGATGGCTGGTTCTTCCAGGCGTTCCTGAAGGCCGACGAAGCTGGCGGCGCCGGCGCCGGTCTCACCTGGAGCGCCATCGACGGCGGCCTGCTCGACCCGCCCCGCTGACGCGAGCCGGTGCGCCGGCGCGGTCAGTCCTTCCAGGGGTCGGCGGTGGTGTCGCCGACGCCGGACTCATGGACCTGCACGGCCACGCGGCGGACGTAGCCGAACAGCGAGACGACCACCGACGCGACCGGCACCGCCAGCAGCGCGCCGGTCATCCCGCCGACGTGCTTCCCCGCCAGCAGCGCGAACACGACGATGATCGGGTTCATGCTGGCGCTGTGGCCGAGGATGTTCGGGTTCAGGATGTAGGCCTCGATCGCGTGGATGATGCAGATCCAGGCGATCACGGCGAGTCCGCCGCCGACCGATCCCTGCGCCAGCGCCAGCAGCACCATCGGCACCGTCGACAGGATCACGCCGAAGATCGGGATCATCGACAGCACGCCGGCGACCAGCGACAGGAGCACCGAATAGCTGGCGAGGTTCGTCGCCGCCGAATGGGCGCCGATGAACCAGAGGCCGGGGAAGGTGAGGATCGCGTTGACGATGCAGATCATCACCTGGCCGCGGATCGCGCCCGACAGCCGCATGTCGATCCGCTTGAGCACGACGCCGTAGTCGTCGCGGAACGACGGTGCGACCAGATCGCGCAGGTAGTCGCGGATGGTGGGGAAGAAGATCAGGAAGAACGCCGTGAGCATCAGGATCAGGAAGAAGTCGAAGATGCCGTGCGCCAGTCCGGTCACCCAGCCGAGCAGGCCGGCGAGCCGCTCCTGCACCACCCGCCGCGCCGTCTCGAGCCCCGCCACCACGTAGGCGTCGACGACCTTGGCGTAGTCCTCCTGCTTCACCGCATCGCGCACCCTCAGTCCGGTGTTGCGCGCCAGGCGCAGCAGCAGCGGATCGCCCGCCGCCAGGCCGAGGTGCTTCTCCGCCAGCGCCGGCACGATCTCGCGCTCGATCCGGGTCGGGACGCCTTTCGCCAGTCCGGGCTTGCGCAGCTCGGCGTTGATGGCGTCGAACAGCTCCTTCTTGAAGGCGTTGCCCTTCTCCTCGTCGAATCGCCGCGGGTGCACCGCCACCATCGTCGGCACGTCGCCGGTCTCGCTCGCGATCGGCTCGTCGGTCGCGCCCGCCTCGCCGTCCCCGTCCGCCGCGGCGCCCTCTCCGTCCGCATCCGCGCGGCCGGGCGCCAGCCACTCGACCGCGCCCTCCGGCAGCCGGACGTTGATCGCGAACAGCTGGATCACGGTCGGCGCCGCAGCCGGATCCGCCACCTTCTCCGGCTCCTTCGCCTGCGGCAGCGGCGGCGGCGGCAGGAACAGCTCGTCGTCACTCGCCACCAGAGCGTCGAGCGTCCCGGTCGCCGCCGCGTCGACGTCGGCGTAGATCAGCTCGGGCACCGGCGCGGAGAGATGCTCGACCTCGAGCTTGGCGACGACGTATTCGTCGAGCGTCTTGCGCTGCTGCTGGACCCACTTGAAATGGCGCGGCAGGTCCTGCACCAGCCCGCGCAGCTGCGCCGAGACGTTTCCCACCAGCGGCGGCACGGTGAACCAGCCGAGGGTGAACAGCAGCGCGTAGACCGAGACGACTGCGGCCCAGCGAGGGGGGTGGTGCTTGCCGATCGGGATCCGCTCGAGCCGCGAGACGATCGGGTAGATCAGATATGCGACGAAGATCGCCAGCACGAACGGCATCAGCACGTCGTGGAAATAGAACAGCGTCGCGGCCAGGAACAGCAGCAGGCCGGCGCGCGGCAACTGCGCGACCAGTCGGCGGGCGAGCGACACCTCGCCCGGCGGCGGAGTCGGCGGCGGCGGAGTCGGGTCGGCGGGGCGATTGCTCTTCGCTGTCACTTGGATTGGTCCTGAGCAGGAAGGCCGACGGGCCGGTGCAGGGCGGCGCGGCCACGGGCGCGGGAGCTTACGCCGCCGCGGCGCTAGCCTTCCGCCCCGCCATGAAAATCCACTTCACCGCCGCGCCGCTCCGAATCGACGCGCTCGCCCCGCTTCTCTCCGGCCAGCGGGTCGAGCTCACCCTCGGCCCGGACGTCCGCCGCCGCATCGCCGCCGCCCGTCAGGTGGTCGACCGCGCGCTCGCCTCGGGCGCGACCGTCTACGGCATCAACACCGGCTTCGGCAAGCTCTCGCGCGAGCGGATCGAGGGACGCGACCTCGAGCGCCTGCAGGTGAACCTGCTGCGCAGCCACGCCTGCGGCATGGGGGCGCCGCTGCCGCCCGAGATCGTGCGCACGATGATGGTGCTGCGCGCGCGGACCTTCGCCACCGGTCGCAGCGGCGTGCGCGTCGAACTGGTCGAGAAACTCTGCGAGCTCCTCGCTGCCGACCTGATCCCGCAGGTGCCGACGCAGGGCTCGGTGGGGGCGTCGGGCGACCTCGCGCCGCTCGCCCACCTGGCGCTGGCGCTGATCGGCGAGGGCGGGAAATGCTGGCTGGCCGGCCGCGAGATGAGCGTCCGCGCGGCGCTGAAGCGGGCGGGCATCGCGCCGATCGCGCTCGCCGCGAAGGAGGGCATCTCCCTCATCAACGGCACGCAGCTGACCACGGCGATCGCGGTGCAGGCGCTGCTGCGCGCCGAGAACCTCGCCCGCAGCGCCGATGTCGCCTGCGCGCTGACGGTCGAGGCGCTCAAGGGAACGAATCGGGCGTTCGACCGCCGCATCCATGAGGCGCGGCCCCATCCCGGGCAGCTCGCGGTGGCGCGCAACCTCCACGGGCTGATCGCCGGCAGTGCGATCCTCGAGTCGCATCGCGACTGCGGCAGGGTGCAGGATCCCTATTCGCTCCGCTGCGCGCCGCAGGTGCACGGCGCATGCCGCGATGCGCTGGTCGAGGCGCGCCGCGTGCTCGAGATCGAGATCAACGCGTCGACCGACAACCCGCTGGTCTTCGCCGAGGAGGGCGAGCTGATCTCGGGCGGCAACTTCCACGCCCAGCCGATCGCCGCCACCGCCGATCGCATCGCCGCCGCCGTCGCCGACCTGCAATCGATCAGCGAGCGGCGCACCGAGAACCTGGTCAACCCCGACCTCTCCGGCCTGCCGGCGTTCCTGACGCCGAAGCCCGGGCTGAACAGCGGCTTCATGATCCCGCAGGTGGTCGCCGCCGCGCTGGTGAGCGAGAGCAAGGCGCTCTCCTTCCCCGCCTCGGTCGACTCGATCCCGACCTCCGCCAACAAGGAGGACCACGTCTCGATGGGCCCGATCGCCGCGCGCAAGGCGCTGCAGATCGTCGAGAACGGCGAGCGCGTCCTCGCCATCGAACTCCTCTGCGCCGCGCAGGGCCTCGACTTCGAGCCGGAGTGGAAGAGCAGCCGGCCGCTCGAGGCCGCGCGCGCCGCGATCCGCCGTGAAGTGAAGACGTTGGCCGACGACCGCTACCTCGCGCCTGACCTGGCAGCGCTGGCCGAGCTGGTCCGGGGCGGCGAGCTGGTGGCGGCCGCGCGCGCGGCGGGCGGGAAGCTCGAGTGAGCGCGGCGGCGATCGCGGCAGCGATCGCAACGGTCGTTGCCGTCGCGGGGGCGCAGCTTGCTCCTCCGGTCGAGTTGCGGGCGGCGCCGCCAGCCCTCGGCGAGGTTCGCCTCTGGCAAGGCACCAGTTCGGTCGCGCTGCCGGCGCTCGCCGACGGCGATCCGTTGACCTGGCAGGAGCTCGCGCCGGCGCCGGCGCCCGTCGATCCGGCGGTGGGCGTCGGCGATGCGCCGCCGGGCGACTACGCGGCGCTCGTGATCGACTTCCTCGCCGCCTGCGGCCGCATCTACGAGCCGGCGGCGGAGACGACCGTCGTCGAGCGGCAGGTCGGCGGCGCGTGGCACCCGGTCGCGGCTCGTCTCGAGCGCGACCTCGCCGCGATCGGCGCGCTG
>VGYY01000295.1 GCA_016872815.1 Planctomycetota bacterium | reverse complement strand
CGCGCGACATGGGGCAGCCGGCTCATGAGTGCGGCCGTCCCCGGGACGGCAGCGGCCAAGCCGGCCGACGGCTCGGCGGCGGCGGCGACGGCCAGGCGATCCCGGAAAACTGCTGCGCCGACTACCAGGAGTTCCGGCGCGTGTGTCACGCAGCGTGCTTGCACTGGCTCGCCACCGAGGTGAAGTCCGCGGACGGCGGGAAACGTTGCGCAGCACGGCGTGAGGCGCCTCGCGGCGCCGTATAAACGCGCACCATGCTGCGACGTGGACTGCTCGGATTGGTGGCCACCCTGCTCGGCGGCGCGATCGCCGGCGGGCTCGGCTTGCTCGGCGCACTCTTCGCCAAGGCCACTTCGCGCTGGCCGGCGCGTCACGCGGCGCGGTTCACCGCGCTCTGCCGCCTCGATGCGCTGCAGGATGGCGCGCCGCTCGAGACCAGCTTCTCCTTTGATCGCGTCGAGGGCTGGTACCGCGAGCGGGTGAAGCGACTGGTCTACGTGATGAAGGACGCTCAGGGCGCGCCGGTCGTGCTGTCGCGCTCCTGCACCCACCTCGGCTGTCCGGTGCGCTGGAAGCCGAAGACGACGACGTTCGATTGCGCCTGCCACGGCGGCAAGTTCGACGCAGAGGGTGCGCCGATCGCCGGGCCGCCGAAATCGCCGCTCCGGCGGCTGAACGCGCGCATCGCCGGCGAGATGGTCGAGGTCGAAGAGACATGAGCGGCGCCAGCGCGGACGGCGGTGGTGGTGACGGCGCCGGCGGAACGCCACGGCCGCTGCGCGCGCTGCTGGTCGAGTGGGTCTTCGCGAAGCAGGTGCCGGCGGGCGTCGGCTTCCTGCGCGCGCTCGGCACGGCGCTGTTCGTCGTGCTGCTGACCCAGGCGGTGACCGGGATGCTCCTGGCGCTCTGCTACGTGCCGTCGCCCGACCACGCCTACAACTCGGTCCGCTTCATCGACCACGAGGTGAAGTCGACGCTCGGCGGCCACGAGATCGCGGTGGGACGGCTGGTGCGCGGTCTCCACCATTGGGGCGCCGGCGCGGTGATCGTGCTCGCCTTCCTCCACCTGCTGCGCACCTTCTTCACCGGTGCCTACAAGCGGCCGCGCGCGCTCCTCTGGGTGCTCGGCGTCGCGCTGTTCGGCGTGCTGCTCGGCTTCGGCTTCACCGGCTACCTGCTGCCGTGGGACATGAAGGCGTTCTGGGCGACCGACGTCGGCATGACGATCGTCGCGACGGTGCCCGAGGTGGGGCCCGCGCTGGCCGACCTGCTGCGCGGCGGACCGGAGCTCGGCGCGCCGACGCTGACGCGGATGTTCGCGCTGCACGTGCTGATCCTGCCGGCGCTGCTGATCCCGTTGGCCGGGCTCCACCTGCTGCTGGTCCATCGACTCGGCATCACGCCGCCCGGCGCGCGCGTCGGCGCGCCGGAGGTGAAGGGCGCGCCGTTCTTCCCCGACCACGTGGTGCGCGAACTGCTGGTGGCGGCGGCGGCGCTCGGCGTGGTGGGATTCCTAGCGTGGAAGCTCGGCGCGCCGCTCGAGGCGCCGGCCAGTCGCGAGCTCGGCGAGTACGAGCCGCGGCCCGAGTGGTACTTCCTCGGGCTGTTCCAGCTGCTGAAGCTCGAGTGGTTCCAGGGCGATCGCGTCTGGTACGCGACCGCGCTCCTCCCCGGCGCCGTCGGCGCGCTGCTCCTGCTGCTGCCGTGGCTCGATCGCGGCAAGGAGCGGTCGGCGTCGCAGCGGCCGATCGCCACCACGCTTGGCGTGCTGGCGGTCGCCGGCGTCGTCGGCATGACGGCGTGGGGCTTCTGGGAGACCAAGGACGACCCGAAACGGCCGCCGCCGCCCTACGTGCCGGTCGGCGACCTCGCCTACGTGCCGCCGTCGAGCCCGCCGTTCGCTCCGCCGACCGACGCAACCGCGGGCGGCGGCACGCCGGCCGTCCCGGCCGATCCGGCGAGCGCGCGCGCCGAGGCGCTGCTCGCCGAATCGGGCTGCGTCGATTGCCACACCCTGCGCGGCGAGGGCGACTCCTCCGGCGCCGGCGGACCGGAACTCCGCGGCCTCGCGGACGGCCACGATGCCGCGTGGTACGCCGCGTTCCTGCTCAACCCGAAGCAATTCAAGCCCGACATCGACATGCCGAGCGCCGCCGACCTCGAACTCGCCGACGCCGATCGCTTCGCCATCGCGGAGTGGCTGGCGGCCAACGCGCGGAAGTGACCGGCGCAGCGTGACGGCGCCCGCTCGCTCGTCTCCGCTCGCGCTCGCTTCTCAGCGCAGCGCCGCCGCGTAGCGCTCGCGGGTCACGGCGATGTGGTGGTTCGGGTGGCCGGCGAGGATCCACCCCAGCGCCCGCACCGTGAACGGGTTGCCGCTGGCGGTGCCGCGCGCAGTCCAGGCGCAGTCCGGAAGGCGGCGCAGGAAGGCGAGGTTCGAGGCGCGGACCAGCGCGAACTCGCGCAGGTGGTCGGCCAGCGTGATGCCGTCGGCGCCGCCGCGCGCGACGTAGTCGTTCTCCTCGAACGACGGCAGCGGATGGTCGTCGCGGCGGCTGAAGCAGAACGCGCGGAAGCCGAAGACCCGTTCGGCGTCGACCAGGTGGCTCACCACCTGGCGGAACGACCACTTGCCCGGTCCGTAGCTCCACGTCTCGCGGTCGGCCGGCACGCGGGTGAACAGCTCGGCCAGCGCCTGCGGCTGCGCCGCCAGTGTCGCGAGCAGCGCTGCGACGTCGCCGACGCCCGCGCGCGCGACGTAGTTGCCGTAATAGGCGGCGAACTCGCCGTCCTGCGGCGCGCCGAGCGGCGCCGCAGCCGCCGGTCCGGCCGCGCCCTGATCCGGTGATCTCGTCATCGCGCGCTCCGTCGCGGCGTGCGCGCCAGCCGATCGATCAGCCGTCGCTGCGCCGCAGTTCGAGCCCCTCGGGGAAGGCGACACGATAGCCCCACTCGATCGTCCGCTCCTCGCCGCTCTTCGGCAGCGCGAGGCGCCAGGTGAGCAGCGACGATTCTTCGCGTGCCTTGCGATCCTCGGCGTGGTCGGACAGGCGCGGCTTCGACGTCTCGGCGGTGACCTCGATCCGTTCGTCGCGGGCGCGCGGCAGCGCCTCGCGCACGATCACCTCGACGCTGCCGTCGGCGGCCCGGCTCGGCGCGCCGAGGTTGCGCAGCGTCGTCCGCCAGGCGAATCGGCGCCGATCGTCGGTCGAGAAGCTCGACGTCGAACGATCGTCGGCGACCACCGTGCGCTCGACCGCGATCCACGGATCCGGTCCGAGGTGGAGCACCACCTCGGCTCCCGCCGGCGTGAGCGCCAGTGTCCCGCGGCCGAGATGATCCTGACCGAGGCTCACCGCGGTGGGGCCCGGCAGGAGCGTCCACGGACTCGAGTTGGTCGCCTTGCCGCGGAGCCAGACGGCGCTCTCCTGCGCGGGCACGCACCAGCGCTCCACCGCGAGCGGCAGGCGGGCACGGCCGACCAGCACGCGCTGGCCGCCGCCGTGCGGCTCGATCGTCTGGCGATCGGGCAGTTCGAAGCGGACCGAGAGCCCCTCGTCGGCCACCGCGGCGAAGGGCGCCGGACGGAGCGCCGGCGCGCTGCTCGCCGGCGGAGCCGCATCGAGGCCCGCACTCGCCGTCGGCGCTGCCGACTCGGCCCGGAAGAAGATCCCGGCGTTCATCTCCTCGGCCCGCGGCTGGATGGTGAGCGTCCGCGCCTGTGGATCAGGACCTTGCGCGCCGCGCTGCGGCGCCGCGGTCGACAGCACCAGCGACACGTCGCGCCACGCTTCGCCGGTGCGCTGCGTCACCAGCGCGCGGTAGGCGAGGTCGACGGCGGCGAGATCGCGGGTCGCGCGCAGCTCGTAGTCGGGCGTCCAGCCGGCCGCGCCGACGAGGTAGCTCACCGTGCAAGCGAGCGCCCCGGCGCGCGCGGCCACGGCGTCGATCACCACGTCGCGCAGCAGCCGGTCCGCCGCTTCGCCACTCGCGAGCTCCTGCTGCGCGGCGGTGAGTTCGTCCCGCTTCGCCGCGAAAGCGCGGGCGTGGTCGCGCCGCTGCGTCTGGTTGCGCGCGATGCGCTCGGCGAGGAAGTCGCCTTCCAGCTCCCAGGCCTTGCCGCCGGCGCGACCTGCCGTGTCCCGTGCCGACGGTGCCGCCGTCGCCGGCTTGAGCAGGGTTTCGAGGTGGCTGGCCATGGCGTCGAGCGCCGCCCCCTCGTCGTTCAGCAGCGCGAGATCGCGTTGCAGCGCCTGCACGCGCGCGCGCAGCGCCTCGACGGCGGCGTCGGGGAGACGCCGTTCGCGCCGTTCGCGCAACTCGACGGCGACGATCTCGCCGCCGTCGACCCGCACCCGGACCGACGCCGGGTCGGCTTCCGCCGGCAGGTCGCGCACGAGGAAGGCGCCGCTTCCCGGCAACGCGACGGTCCGCTCGACCAGCGCGCCATCGCCATAGACCGTCACCCGGTCGATCCGGCTCGCGACCGGTTCCTGCGCCTCCGCCGGCGCGGCCAAGGCGACGAACGTCGCGCCGGTGGCCAGCAGC
>VGYY01000294.1 GCA_016872815.1 Planctomycetota bacterium | reverse complement strand
GTAGTCGAACAGCAGCGTCGCGCCGGCGCAGGCGCCGCCGACGAGCAGCCGTCCCCGCGTCGCCGTCGCCCCGGCGGGCGCGCCCGGCCGCAGGACCACGAATGCCGCGAAGGCGAGCAGCGCCACCAGCTGGTTGTGGTTCAGGATCGCGCTGCGGAACAGCAGCGGGGTCGCCACCGGCAGCAGCAGTGCCAGCGCCGCCGCGCGGCCAGGCGCGACGCCGCGGCGGACGAGCTCGTCATGGAAGCGCAGGGCCAGCCACGCCGCCGCCGGGGCCATCACCAGCAACGCGGTCAGCGCCGCCACCGCCGGCAGCAGCAGGTGCCAGCCGCGCGCGAAGACGTCGGCGAAGAACTGCGCGCGGCGCGGATAGGCGCTGTCGAGCTGCGGCACGTCGCCGCGCTCCGCGGCCGCCGCCGCCTGGCGCCGCCCGATCGCCTCGACGGCATCGAGCAGCGGGGTCGCCGCCAGCAGGACCGGCGCCGCGACCAGCGACGCGCCGACCTGGTTGTTGGCGTACCAATGGCCGTCGTGGTGGCGGAACAGGTCGGAGATGAGCGGCTCGGCCCGCACCCCGCCCGGGGCGGCGGGATCGGCGCGGTCGACGACGAAGGCGTCGCAGCGGAGCCCCGCGCCGCGTGCCAGCGCCAGCGCCGGGTAGTGCTCGCGCACCACGTTGGTGGCGAAGAACGGCGCGCAGGTCGCGAGGACGGCGAGGAACAGCCGCAGCCGCACGGAACGAAGCCAGCGCATCGTCGCGTGCTCCCCCTCGCCGCCAGGGCGCGCGCGCAGCGCCGGCCGCGCGCCGCGCCGATCAGATCTTCGTCCCGCCTCCGGCCGCCGGCCGCACCAGTTCCGCGTCGGCGCCGAGGCTCGCCTCGACCATGTCCTTCTCGTGGTACTCGAGGTCGGTGTTGATGTCGAGCACCGCCGCCTTGGTCACTTCGCCGTTGATCATCTGCGCGGTGACGAGCCCCATCTCCACCGAGTGGTCGGCGTTGTTGTAGCGGAAGGTGCCGCCGCGGCCGACGATCGCGACGCGCTCCTGCGCCTCGATGTAGTCGCGCATCCGCTTCAGCTTCTCGAGGTAACCCTGCCCGTAGACCGGGTAGGCGTTGGCGGCGCGGACGGTGAACCCGCCGAGGATCTGCTCCGGCTTGACGAAGCCGAGCCGGCACAGGTCCTTCTTGCCCCACTCCACCATCGCGGCCTCGGACATCTTCCAGACCGCGTCGTCCTTGCTGCAGAAGTACTCGAGCACCACCGAGGTCTTGCCCTTCGGCGCCATGTCGGGCGACCAGTTGCGCGGCTCGTGCAGGCGGGCGAAGCCGAGCCCCTCGTCGTGGCAGTAGATCCAGGTGTCCTTGGTCATCTGCGGCAGGTCGAGCATCAGGTTGACGGTGATGACCGAGCGGAACTCGAGGCTCTTCGCCGCGTCGATCACCGCCTGCGGCGGCTTCGGCTCCATCGCATACATGAGCAGCGACGTGAGCGGCACCGTCGAGACGAGGTAGTCGCCCTCGACCTGGTGCGAGCGGCCGTCCTTCTCGTAGGTGACGACGACCTTCTTCGGGTCGCTGGTGTCGACCTTCTTCGCGAACGCCTCGAGGATGACCTCGTTGCCGGCCGCGCGCACGACGCGCGCCATCGTCTCCGGGATCTCCTGGTAGCCCCAGCGCGGGTAGACGAAGGTCTCGATCAGCGTCTTCGCCTTCTTGTCCTTGGGCTTGAGCAGCGCGTTGGTGATGGCGGTCCAGATCGACAGGCCCTTGCTGCGCTGCGACACCCAGTCGCTCGACATCTGGCTGCAGGGGCGGCCCCACACCTTCTCGCTGTAGCGGCGGAAGAACATGTCGAACAGGCGCCGCCCGAACTGCGAGACGAAGGCGTCCTCCATCGTGTGGATCGGACGCTTCTTGAGAGCGTTCGACAGCGTGTTCAAGCTGTAGTCGACCACGCACAGGAACGAGGTCCAGAGCCCCGCCGTCTGCAGCACGTTCTTGATCGAGATCGGGTAGTCGAAGTACTTGCCGTTGAACAGGATCCGGCTGATCCGCTCGACCTCGACCAGTTGCCCCTCCATCAGGCGCAGGAACCAGTCGTGGAGGTGCTTGTTCTTGGTGAACCAGCGATGGCCGCCGAAATCGAAGCGGAAATCGCCGTGACGGACGGTGCGCGAGAGGCCGCCGACGAACGACTCCTTCTCGATGACGGTCACCTTGTAGCCGTACTCGGCCAGCTTGTGGGCGCAGGCGAGCCCGCCCGGCCCGGCGCCCAGCACGATCACGTGTCGATTCCGGTCCGCCATGGCGATCACAAGCCCCCGGCCGGCCCGCTCACAGGGCGGGCGACCCAGTTGTAGATGCGCGAGATCAGCCAGCCGGCGATGAAGCCGACCGCCGCGCCGTAGGGAATCGCCAGCAGCAAGCCGCCCCACGTCACGTCGTATCCCGGCAGGAAATGGCGCAGCAGCCGCAGGTGCTTCCCGACCTGCGGACCGCCGCGCAGCAGCAGCACCAGGGTGGCGCCGAACAGCCCCGACGCGCACAACGCGCCGAGGGTCACCCCCAGCACGCGCGCGTTCAGCCGCGTGAGCGTCTCCTCGAGGAGCCGCTCCGACTCGACCTGTTCCGAGATGGTGTCGATCGCCGCCTTCACCGTTCGCCGTCCTCTCAGACCTCGTCCAGCAGGTGGCGCCGCCGCCAGCGTTCCGCGCTGGAGCGCAGCCAGGCCAGCACCACGCGCAACGCGGCGTTGCGGAAGGCCGCCACGGCGAAGCCGCCGAGGAAGCCCGCCGCGAAGCCGTACACCGCTCCGACCATGGCTCCCGCCAGGTCGACGCTGTAGCCCGGGAAGTAGCTGGCGAGCACCTTCAGGTTCTCGCCCACCTTCGGCCCGCCACGCCACCAGAGTAGGAGCGTCGCCAGCGCGACCGCGAGTCCGGCCGTCGCCCCGATCGCGCAGCCGAGCGCCAGCGCGTGGAGCTGCCGGAAGGTGCGCCGGATCGCTTCCCGACGCCGCTCCTTGAGCGCCTCGAGCCGCCGCGCCGTGTCGTCCCGGCCGTCGTCGCCTTCGCCCTGTGCCTTCGCCGCCAACGCGCCGCGCTCCGTCTCTGCCTGGTTTCCGGACGATCGTCGCGCCCATGGTAGCCGCCGCCCCCCACGCTCCCGGCGCGAGGATCGACCGCGCCGCCCGGTCACCTCGCGGACACCGCCGGCGACGCGACACGATCGGAGGAACTTGCCCGAAGCCGGCTGCGGCCGGCGTGGTGCCGACGCCGGCGGCTCAAGCGCGCGGTGCGCGCTGCCCGAAGCTCGACCGAAACCGCGGCGCCGCCGCCGCCGCGCGGGCTATCGTCCGCGCCCGACCGCACCCCACCCGGAAACGCGCCCTTGAGCCTCCCGTCGCGAGTCGCCCGCCACGTCCGCATGATCCGGCGCGCCGCAGAGCGGCAGCCGACGACCACGCCGCCGTTCCTGATCCTGTTCATCAACTCGATCTGCAACCTGGCGTGCGACCACTGCTTCTACTGGAAGGAGCTGAACAGCCGCGACGACCTGTCGAAGGACGAGATCTTCGCGCTGGCGCGCAGCCTCGGCCCGATCGAGAACCTGAACCTCTCGGGCGGCGAGCCCTTCCTGCGCAAGGAGTACGCCGAGATCTGCGACTTCTTCGTCCGCAACAACGGCGTGAAGCGGATCTACTGCCCGACCAACGGCTACTACGCCGACAAGACGATCGCCGCGCTGACCGAGCTGTTCAAGAATCAGCAGCTTGAGCTCTTCGCCGCCGAGATCTCGCTCGACGGCATGCCGCCGTACCACAACTGGTTCCGGCGCGATCGCCGTTCGTTCGAGAAGGCGATGGAGACCTACGAGGCGCTGGCCGAGCTGAAGAAGCGCGAGCCGCGCCTCGAGATCCACTCGATCTCGACGGTGACCGGCGAGAACGTCGAGGAGATCCAGCGCCTCACCACGTACCTGTTCGAGCGCTGCCCGGCGATGACGCACCACAACCTCGCCATGATCCGCGGCGAGCGCAAGCGGCCGACGCTGATGGGCGTCGAGCTGCAGAAGTACCAGGCACTGGTCGACTACTCGCGCCGCCTCTGGAGCGCGCGCGAGGAGGGGCGGCACGGCAGCGTGGTCGACCCGATGCTGCACTTCGCCAAGGTGAAGACCGCCGAGATGCAGGCGCAGTACGCGCCGTGCAAGGCCGGCGTCCTCTCCGGCGTCGTCTACGCCAATGGCGACGTCTCGCTGTGCGAGCAGCATCCGCCGATCGGCAACATCCGCAGGAAGAGTTTCCCCGAGATCTGGCACGGCCCGGAGGCGAGAGCGCTGCGCGAGTCGATCGCGCGCAAGGAGTGCTTCTGCACCAACGAGGTGTTCCTCTGGCCGAGCGTGGTGTTCCAGCCGAAGCCGTTGCTCCAGTCGTTCGTCGGCGCGCGCGCGTGGAACTACCCGCGCCCGCTCGAGCCGCACGAGCGCGTGCCGGTCGGCGACCCGTGGGACCGGACCAAGTTGCCGCCCGAGGCGATCGCCTACCTCGACGACCCGAAGGGGCGCCGCCTGCCGGTCGCACCGGCGGGCTGAGCCGCGGCGCGCCGCGCCGGGCGGAT
>VGYY01000293.1 GCA_016872815.1 Planctomycetota bacterium | reverse complement strand
GGTGCAGGCGGCGCTGGCGCGCGGCGAGGTGGCGCAGCGCGAGCGGCTGGCGGCGCTGGGTCGCGGCGACGCTCTGCTCGGCCGCTCGCCGCGGCGGACGCTGGCGACGCTGGCGGCGCTGGCGGAGGGCGACGGCGCCGACGACCCCGCCGTCGCGTTCGCCGCCGCGGCGCGCGAGGCGGCGGAGTGTCCGGCGCTGCTCTCCGAACTGGTTGTCCACGGCCGCACGCGCGGACTCGAACTGCCGCCCGAACTGGCGCAGCGGGCCGCCGCCGCGCGACCCGACGACGGCGACCTCACGGCGCTGCGGCGAAAGGTCGAGGACGCGGATCGCTGAGTTCGGGCGACGGCGCTATCGTCTCCGCAATTTTGTCCGGCCCCTTCGTGCCGGCACGGGCGACCCCCGCGGAGATCGACCACGCATGCCGCGCCGCGACGACATCAAGCGCATCCTCATCATCGGCGCCGGTCCGATCGTCATCGGTCAGGCCTGCGAGTTCGACTATTCCGGGACCCAGGCGTGCAAGGCGCTGCGCGAGGAGGGCTACGAGGTCATCCTCGTCAACAGCAACCCCGCGACGATCATGACCGACCCGTCGATGGCGAACCGGACCTACATCGAACCGGTCAGCGCCGAGACGGTCGCACGCATCCTCGAGATCGAGCGCCCCGACGCGATCCTGCCGACGCTCGGCGGCCAGACCGGACTCAACGTCGCGGTGCAGCTCCACGAGCGCGGCATCCTGCAGAAGTTCGGCGTCAAGCTGATCGGCGCCAACTACGACGCGATCAAGAAGGCCGAGGACCGCCACCTCTTCCGCGAGGCGATGGTGAAGATCGGGCTGCGCGTCCCGACCAGCGCGATCGCCTACACCATGAACGAGGCGATCGAGGCGCGTGATCGCGTCGGCCTGCCGGCGGTGATCCGGCCGTCGTTCACGCTCGGCGGCACCGGCGGCGGCATCGCCTACAACGTCGAGGAGTACGAGCGCATCTGCGCCTCGGGCCTCGAGCGCTCGCTGAACAGCGAGATCCTGATCGAGAAGTCGGTGGCCGGCTGGAAGGAGTTCGAGCTCGAGGTGATGCGCGACTGCCAGGATCGCTGCGTCATCATCTGCGGCATCGAGAACTTCGACCCGATGGGCGTGCATACGGGCGACTCGATCACGGTGGCGCCGATCCAGACGCTGTCCGACCGCGAATACCAGCTGATGCGCGACGCGGCATTCCTGATCATGCGCGAGATCGGCGTCGAGACCGGCGGCAGCAACGTGCAGTTCGCGGTCAATCCGGTCGACGGCGAGATGATCGTCGTCGAGATGAACCCGCGCGTGTCGCGCAGCTCGGCGCTGGCCAGCAAGGCGACCGGCTTCCCGATCGCAAAGATCGCCGCCAAGCTCGCCGTCGGCTACACGCTCGACGAGATCGAGAACCAGATCACGAAGAAGACGCTCGCCTGCTTCGAGCCGACGCTCGACTACTGCGTGGTGAAGTTCCCGCGCTGGGCGTTCGAGAAGTTCGCCGGCTCCGACCGCACGCTGACCACGCAGATGAAGTCGGTCGGCGAGACCATGGCGATCGGGCGCACGTTCAAGGAGGCGATGCAGAAGGCGATCCGCTCGCTGGAGATCCAGCGCTTCGGCTTCGGGCTCGACGGCAAGGACCCGTTCCTGCAGGCGGAGCGCCACGGCGCGCCCGCGCCCGACCGGGACGCGGTGCTGAAGAACCTGTCGGTCCCCAACCCCGACCGCCTGTTCCACCTGCGCACCGCGCTCAAGCTCGGCGTGCCGCACGAGCGGATCTTCGAGCTGACCGGCTTCGATCCCTGGTTCCTGGCCAACCTGCAGGAGATCGTCGACTTCGAGAAGGAGCTGGCGGCGACGGCGCCGACGCTCGAGAAGTGCGACCGCGAGACGCTGCTCGCCGCCAAGCGGATGGGCTTCTCCGACGTGCAGCTCGCGCACCTCTGGAAGACGACCGAGGACGCGATCCGCGCCAGGCGCAAGGAGTGGAAGCTCGCGCCGGTCTACAAGCTGATCGACACCTGCGGCGCCGAGTTCGCCAGCGAGACTCCCTACTTCTATTCCACGTGGGAGCAGGGCGAGACCGAGATCATCGCGAGCCCGCGCAAGAAGATCATGATCCTCGGCGGCGGTCCCAACCGCATCGGCCAGGGCATCGAGTTCGACTACTGCTGCGTCCAGGCGGCGTACGAACTGCGCGCGGCCGGCTTCGACGTGATCATGGTCAACTCGAACCCGGAGACGGTGTCGACCGACTACGACACCTCGAGCCAGCTCTTCTTCGAGCCGCTCACGCTCGAGGACGTGATCCACATCTACGAGACGCAGAAGATCGACGGGATCATCGTCCAGTTCGGTGGGCAGACGCCGCTCAACCTCGCGCGCGCGCTGCTCGAGCGCGGGCTGCCGATCATCGGCACGTCGCCGCGCCAGATCGATCGCGCCGAGGATCGCAAGCTCTTCAACGAGGTGATCGTGAAGCTCGGGCTGCGCCAGCCTGAGAGCGGCATCGCGATGACCCCGGGCGAGGCCGAGACGATCGCCCGGCGGCTCGGCTTCCCGGTCCTGGTGCGGCCGTCGTTCGTGCTGGGCGGCCGGGCGATGAACATCTGCTACACCGAGGGGCAGCTGTCGCGCTGCATCGGCGAGGCGGTCGACGCCGCGCCCGGCAAGCCGATCCTGATCGACCGCTTCCTAGACAACGCGATCGAGATCGACGTCGACGTCATCGCCGACGGCAAGACGACCGTCGTCGCCGGGATCATGGAGCACATCGAGGAGGCGGGCATCCACTCGGGCGACTCGACCTGCGTGCTGCCGCCCCACACGATCTCGGAACAGCAGATCGCCGAGATCCGCTCGATGGCGCACGCGCTGGCGAAGGAGCTCGAGGTCGTCGGGCTGATGAACCTGCAGCTCGCCGTCAAGGGCGATAGCATCTTCGTGCTCGAGGTCAATCCGCGCGCGTCGCGCACGGTGCCGTTCGTCGGCAAGGCGATCGGCGTCGGGTTGGCCGGCATCGCCGCCAAGGTGATGGCCGGTGTCGGCACGCTGGAGCAGCTCGGCTTCACCGAGGAGGTCTGGCCCGACCACTTCAGCGTGAAGGTCCCGGTCTTCCCGTTCTCGAAGCTGCCCGGCACCGACACGCTGCTCGGCCCCGAGATGAAGTCGACCGGCGAGGTGATGGGGATGGACGCCGACCTCGGCCTCGCCTTCGCGAAGGGTTATCTCGGCGCGAACATGAGCGTGCCGACCGAGGGCAAGGTGCTGATGTCGGTGAAGGACGCCGACAAGCGCGAGGCGATCGAGATCGCCAAGACGCTGCACATGCTCGGCTTCCAGCTGCTGGCGACGCACGGCACTTACCGCGCGCTCAAGGCGGCCGGCGTCATGGTGTCGCCGGTCTACAAGATCGGTCGCGGCCGACCGAACGTGGTCGACGTGATCAAGAACCGCGACATCGGCCTGGTGATCAACACGCCGACCCCGGCGGAGGACGCCCGCGCCGACGAGGTGGTGATCCGGATCCAGGCGGTGCAGCACGGGATCCCGGCGATCACCACCATCAGCGGTGCCCGGGCGGTCGTGGCGGCGATCCACTCGCGCCAACGGCTCGGCCTGCGGTCGCGGGCCCTGCAGGACTTCCACGCCGACTGTGCCGGCTGACCGGCCCCGGGGTCTGGATCGCGCAGGGGGCACCGACGACGGGGCGCGCCCGGCGGCGGCGCGACTTCCGCGTTTGTTCGTGTCTCGTTATCATCCCGCGCTTTCCGAACGTCGGCGGGGTGCAGGTCTGCCTCCGCTGCCCATATCTGTGCAGGAATCACGATGGCTTCCGAAGTTGCCGCGCAGCTCGAGGACACGCTTCTCCGGTGGAAGGGTGTGGAGGCGCAGCGGACGCCGACGCGAACCAGCTTCACCATCCAGGGTTCGCTCTTCTCGTTCCTGACCAAGACCGGGGTGGTCGTGAAGTTGCATCCCCGCCAGCGCGAGGACGCGCTCAAGGTGCGCGACTCGCGGGCGTACGTCGGCAAGAAGGGTGAGGACGCCACCGACATGGTGGAGCTCCCGCTGGAGACGGCCCGCGACCTGAACCAGGCGCTGCCGTGGCTGCGCCGCGCCTGCCGCTTCGTCCGCTCGAACTCGATGGGCTGATCCCCCGGGAACGCGCCGCGAACTCGTCCGGCCGGCGCCGCTGGCCGGGCATGCGGGTCGCGCATGCTGGCCGGGCTCGCTGCTGCAGGGGTCGCCTTCGGCGCAGGTTTGCCGCGAAGCCGAACGCTCCGGGGTGTGACAAGAATCCCCCGGGGCTACCGCTCCTCATTCCCTGAGCTAGTTTTTCGCCAGCCGAAAGCTCGGAATGCCCGATGAACTGGCCGCGCCTCTTCCGGGGCGGGCGCGCCAGGAGGAGAGTCCCATGCGGCTGTCGCTCTCTCGCGCCGTGCTGCGGATGGCCTGCCTGGTCGTAGCCGCCGGAGCCGCTTCGACGTTCGTCGGCGATGAAGCGAGCGCCCACGGCGGCATCGTCCGCGGACCGCGCTCGACGCCGGGCACCGGGCGACCGGGGCGCGGCAACCCGGGTCGACCGGGACGGCCGCGACCCGGCAGCGAAACGCCGCCCCCCGGCCAGGAGACGCC
>VGYY01000292.1 GCA_016872815.1 Planctomycetota bacterium | reverse complement strand
CGCGACGATGGCGAGGAACAGTCGAAGCAGCCCGGTCATCACGCTCGACGCTAGCGCGATTCAGCCGTGAGTCAACCGGATGGAATTCTCGGTACACACAGCTGCAGCGCGTAGCCGGGCACGCGGTGCCGGTGGCCGCCTGATCATTTAGAGTCGGAAGAAAGCGTGCCGCGCCGGTCGCGGCAGGAGTTCCGGCCGGAAGACATTTGGTGAGCCCGGCGGGACTCGAACCCGCGACCCCATGATTAAAAGTCACGTGCTCTACCGACTGAGCTACGGGCTCTCACCAAGGCGAGCGGAAGCTAGTCGGAACCGGCCCCGCGATCAAATGATCAATCGGCGTTGGCCGCCAGCCGGACCTTCTCGGCGAAACGGCGCTTGAGGCGCTGTGTCACGCGCGGGCTGACGAACTTCGAGACGTCGCCGCCGAGCGCGCCGATCTCCTTGACGAAGCGCGAAGAGATGAAGTGCACGGTCTCGGAGGCCATCAGGAACACGATCTCGACCTCGGGCGCCAGCCGGCTGTTCATACCGACCATCTGGAACTCGTATTCGAAGTCGGAGACGGCACGGAGCCCGCGGATGATGAAGCTGGCGCCGATCGAGCGCGCGAACTCGGTCAGCAGCGTCTCGAACGGCACCACCTCGATCCGGCCGGCGCGGTCGGGGCCGAGGGCCTGGATCTCCTCGCGTACCATGGCGACGCGCTCGTCGAGCGAGAACAGCGGTCCTTTGCCGGCGTTGCGTGCGCAGCCGACGACCAGATGATCGCAGATCGAGGTCGCGCGCCGGATAATGTCCATGTGACCGTCGGTCACCGGATCGAAGGTTCCGGGATAGACTCCTACGCGTCTGCTCATGCGGTCTCCCCTTCGCCGCCGCCCGCGGCCCCATCGCTAACCGCATCCTCGCCCGCTTCCTCGCTGCCGTTCTCGTCGCCGTTGGCCGGCAGGTGGCTGACGGAGACGACGCGCTCGCCGGTCTCGACCCGGAACAGCGTCACGCCCTGGGTCTTACGCCCGGCGATGCGGATATCGTCGACCGGCGTACGGATGAGCTGGCCGCGATCGGTCACCAGCATGATCTGGTCGGTGGCGCCGACCGGGAAGGTCTCGGTCACCGGGCCGGTCTTGTCGGTCACGTCCATATTGGCGATGCCCGAGCCGCCGCGGCCGGTGATGCGGTACTCATAGGCCGAGCTGCGCTTGCCGAAGCCGTTGTCGGAGACGGTGAGCAGGAACTCCTCGGCGGCCGAAAGCTCGACCAGGCGCTGCTCGGAGAGCGCCACATGAGCAACGCCTTTGGTCTCCGGGTCGTCGCTGACGGGCTCCGCGCCGTCGGCACCGCGGCGGAGCAGCGCGGCATGCCGGAGATAGGCCGCGCGCTCCTCGACCGTGCAGTCGACATGGCGGAGCAGCGAAAGCGAGATCACCTCGTCGCCCTCGGCGAGCTTGATGCCGCGGACGCCGGTCGAGTTGCGGCCGGCGAAGACGCGGACATCGTCGAGGGCGAAGCGGATGCACTTGCCGGCGCGGGTCGCGAGCAGGACGTCCTGGTCGTCGCGGGCCGGCTGCACGCCGATCAGGCGCTCGCCGCCATCGTCGGCCAGCTTCATCGCGATCTTGCCGTTGACCTTGATCGAGGTGAAGTCCGTGAGCGCGTTCCGGCGCACGTCGCCGCGCGAGGTGGCGAAAACCACCGTCATCTTCTCCCAGCTCGCCGGATCGGCCGGAAGCGGCATCACGGTCGAGATCTTCTCGCCCGGCGCCAGCGGCAGGATGTTGACCATGGCCTTGCCGCGCGACTGCGGCGTGCCGACGGGAAGCTTGTAGACCTTGAGCTGGAAGACCATGCCGCGCGAGGTGAAGAACAGCACCGGCGTATGGGTGTTGGCGACGAAGATCTGGCTGACGAAATCCTCATCCCGCGTCTGCATGCCGGTGCGCCCGCGACCGCCGCGGCGCTGGGCGCGATAGGTGGAGAGCGGGACACGCTTGATGTAGCCGGCGTGGCTCACGGTGATGACCATGTCCTCGCGCTGGATCAGATCCTCGATGTCCTGGTCGAAGGCCGACTCCTCGAGCGTGGTCCGGCGCGGCCCGGCGAACTGCGCCTTAACCTTGAGCAGCTCCTCCTTCATGATCGCCAGCACGCGCTCGCGCGAGGCCAGGATGGCGAGGAAGTCGGCGATCTTGTCGGTGATCTCCTTGAGCTCTTCGGCGATCTTCACGCGCTCGAGCCCGGTCAGACGGTGCAGGCGCAGCTCGAGAATGGCGTCCGCCTGACGCTCCGAGAGCTTGTAGGTGCCGTCGGCCGCCAGCTTGTAGTTCGGATCGTCGACCAGCGCGATGTAGGGCGCCATGTCCGAGGCGGGCCACGCCTTCTCCATCAGCCCTTTCCTGGCCGCCGACGGGTCGGCGGATGCCCGGATCAGCTGGATCACCGGGTCGAGATTGGCAACCGCGATGGCGAGGCCGACGGATCGATGCGCCCGCTCGCGCGCCTTGGCGAGCTCGAAGACCGTCCGCCGCGTGATGACCTGCTCGCGGAAGCGCAGGAAGGCCTCGAGGACGTCCTTGAGGCCCATCAGCTCCGGGCGGCCGCCGTTCAGCGCCAGCATGTTGACGCCGAAGCTCGTCTGCAGCGGCGTAAACTTGAAAAGCTGGTTCAGCACGACATCGGCGACCGCATCGCGCTTGAGCTCGACGACGACGCGCACGCCGTGCCGGTCGCTCTCGTCCCTGAGCTCGGCGATGCCGTCGATCAGCTTCTCGTTGACGCATTCGGCGATACGCTCGATCAGTCGCGCCTTGTTCTGCTGGAACGGCACCTCGCTGATGATGATCGCTTCGCGCTCCTTGCGGACCTCCTCGATCGCCGTGCGCCCGCGCATCTGGATGGAGCCGCGGCCTGTCTTGTAGGCCTCGACGATGCCGGCGCGGCCGAGGATCAGGCCGCCGGTCGGGAAGTCCGGGCCCGGGATGTGGACCATCAGCTCCTCGACGGTCATCTCCGGATTGTCGGCAAGCGCAATCGTCGCGTCGATGACCTCGCCGAGATTGTGCGTCGGGATATTGGTCGCCATGCCGACGGCGATGCCGCCGGCGCCATTGACCAGCAGGTTCGGGAACTCGGCCGGCAGCACGGTCGGCTCGCGACCCGAGTCGTCGTAGCTCGGCTGGAAGTCGACGGTGTCGGAGTCGATGTCGCGCAGCAGCGCTTCGGATGCCCGCGCCAGACGCGCCTCGGTGTAGCGCATCGCCGCCGGCGGATCGCCGTCCATCGAGCCGAAATTGCCCTGGCCGTCGATAAGCGGCAGGCTCATCGAGAAGCCCTGCGCCATGCGGACCATGGCGTCGTAGATCGCGCTGTCGCCGTGCGGGTGATACTTGCCCATCACGTCGCCGACGATGCGCGCGCTCTTGCGCGCAACCTTCGACCAGTCATAGCCGCCTTCGATCATCGCATAGAGGATGCGGCGATGAACCGGCTTCAAGCCGTCGCGGACGTCGGGCAGCGCGCGCGCTACGATCACGCTCATCGCGTAATCGAGGTACGAGCGCCGCATCTCCTCTTCGATGGTGACCGGAACGATGTCCGTCGGCGGAACGGTGGTCGTCACGTTAAGAAGGTGCCCGGCGCGGTTGGGAACGGAAATGGAACGAACCGGGCCGCAGCGAGGTCGTTCCTAGGACGCTCTAATTAGCATATTTCGCACCCGCACACAACGCGCGCAGGAGTTAAAAGGCAATATCCCTGATCAGCTGAAAAGCGCTTAGAATCAATAAGATAAAGGTGGGCGCGATGGTCAGCAGAAAGCCCTGGTGACGTCCCTCGGCGGCGGTGTAGTAGCCGCGGGCATAAACAATCCTTCCGACCAGCCAGACCAGCCCCAGGATAGCCGCCCAGCGGTCGGAGAAAGTCGCCGCCGCGAGCCACAGCGCAGGCAGGAAAAGCATCATCTGCTCGAGCGTGTTCATCTGCACGCGGAACACCCGCTCGAACCCCGGATCGCCGCTTGTCGCCGGCGCCTCGATGCCGAAGCGGCGCCGCGCGCGGGCAACCATGGCGCCGGTCCAGAAGAACAGGATCACCGCCGCGATGGTGACCAGCCCGCTCCAGGGATAGGCGAAGCTCACTTCTTGCGCGCCATGCGGCGGTCGAGGTCGGCGATATGCGCGCTCTCGCCGCGCTCCTGCGCCTGCGCCTTCTGCTGGGCGAGCGGCTGGTCGAGCGAGACGAAGACCTTGCCGTCCTTGTCGGCTCGGCCATAGGTTTCGGCGAAGGCCTGTTCGGCGATGCCGTAGATGTCGTCGCCGTTCTTGACGAGCACGCCGCCGGCGTCGATGCGCTGCTGCTCGCCCCAGGGCGCCTTGAAGGTTACCGGCTCGGTCAGCAGCACCGCGAGCACCGTTCCCTTGGAGCGGAACTCGCCGGGCTTCGCCGGGTCTGCCTCATAGAGGCGATCGAAGCGGTTGCCCGGGATCACATAGCGCTCGCCAAGCGCTCCGGTGACGATGTAGTCGCCCGGTTTCGCCATGTTCCTGGTCTTGGGGTGGGGCACGGTTTCCTGAGACAGCGCACTGCGCTACCGATCGTAAAGACGGAGGTAGAGCATGGACGGAAATAATGGGCTGGAACCGGGTGTGACGGAGGCCACGGCGGCGCCAGCGCGCG
>VGYY01000291.1 GCA_016872815.1 Planctomycetota bacterium | reverse complement strand
CGGCCGGCGCGACCGCTGCGCACGGTGCGCGACGAGGTCGCGGTGGTTGCGGCAGCGGTCACCACGCGCGCCGACCTGCTTCCCGGCGCGCTGGTCGAGTTCGAACAGCTCAACCCCGCGCTGTCGCTGCGCCACCTCCCGGAGGAGGGGCAGCTCGCGTTCCTCGCCGTGAAGAAGGCGTTGCGCGAGGCGGGGGAGCTGCCGCCGCCGGGCGACGACGTCGCCCTGGTCTCCGGCGTCGGCCTCGAGTCGCTGGCCGCCTGCGCCCGGTTCGCCCGCTCGGTCGACGAGCAGGCCGGGGCGGCCGCCAGCCCGGCGCTCTTCGCCTACACCGCGGCCAACGCGGTGGCCGGCGCACTCGCGGCCAGCTTCGGTTTCCGCGGCCCCTCCGTCACCGCGGCCAGCGGGGCCTTCGCCTCGGCGCAGGCGCTGATCGACGCCGCGCTGCTGCTGGCGGAGGGGCAGGCGCGGCGCGTGGTGGTGCTCGCCTTCGCGCCGGAAAGCGAGGAGGTCGAGCGCTGCCTTCGCGCCGCCGGGTTCGCCCTTGCCGCGCCGACGGCGGCCGCGGCGGTGCCGGTCGCGGCGGCCCTGGTGCTGGCGCGGATCGGCGACGCGGGAAGCGACGCGGGGGCGCGGACGATCGCGCTCGACCTGCGGCGGCGGAAGCGGTCGAGCGTGACCGTCCCGACTGATCCGCCGCCGCTCGACTCGCGGCTCGGCGCGCAGACGCTGGTGGAGGTCGCCCACGCCGTGCGCAAACTGCGGGCGGACGGTGGCGCCGCGATCCCGTTGCGGGCGCTCGACCCGTGCACCGGCGGAGCGCTCTGGCTGCGCGTGCACGTCGAGCGCCTCGAGCCGGTCGGGAGCGGCGTCACGCCGGCGCTGGCCCCGGGCGCGCCCTTTGCCTCCGGACGCGAGCGCGGCTAGCCTGTCGCGCTTCCTTCAGGACCGGGGTCGGGCGGCGTCGAAGCGGCGCCCGTCGACCGGCCGGTCGCCACGACTCCCGGAGAGCCTCCGCCGTGAGCCATCCCGCGGTTGCCGAACACCTGCTGACCGAGCGACGCCCGCTGGGCGCCGCCTGGGACAAGCTGATGATGTGGCTGTTCCTCGGCTCCGACGCGATGGGCTTCGCGGCGCTGCTCGGGGGCTACGCCGCGCTGCGGTTCGGCGACGTGAACTGGCCGATCCCGAGCCAGGTGCTCGGCATCAACTTCACCGCGCTGATGACCTTCCTGCTGATCTGCAGCTCGGTCACCATGGTGAAGTCGCTCGAGGCGATCCAGAAGGACGATCGCGTCGGCTGCTGGCGCTGGCTGTTCGCCACCTTCCTCGGCGGCGTCTTGTTCCTGGCCGGCCAGTGCTACGAGTACACCCACCTGATCCAGCACGGCGTCACCTTCTCGAGCGGCAACTTCGCCGCGACCTTCTATTGCATCACCGGCTTCCACGGCTGCCACGTGTTCGGTGGCGTCGTGCTGCTCGGCACGGCGCTGGCGAGGGTGTCGAGCGGCACGCTGACGCGCCACCACGCCAACTTCATCGAGAACGTCGGCCTCTACTGGCACTTCGTCGACCTGGTCTGGATCCTGGTCTTCACTTTCATCTATCTGGTCTGAGCGAAGTCCTCGATCGCGACGCAGCGGGAGTCACTCGACATGGACCACGCGCACGCCCCGGCGGAACACGGCCACGACGGCGGCCACGGCCATCACGGCGGGATGAGCTACTTCCAGGTCTTCCTCATCCTGCTGGTGGTGACCATCGCCGAAGTCGCCGTGACCTTCGTGCCGATGCCGAAGTCGCTGCTGATCATCACCCTGATCGTGATGGCGCTCTACAAGGCGGTGATGGTCGCCTACCACTTCATGCACCTCAAGTTCGAGAAGAAGACGATGTGGCTGGTGGCGGCCGCGCCGCTCTTCCTCGGCGTGCTGATCACCATCGGTTCCTACCCCGACTCCGAGAAGAACACGCCGCCGTTCAAGAAGGGCGAGCTGCGTCCCTACGCGCCGAAGCCGGAGGCCGCCCCCGGCGCCACCGGCAGGCAGCACTGACTTTCGCGCTGCCGCGCGCGCGGCGCGGTCGACTCGCGTGACGCCGCAACTCCCGCCCGCGGAGCCGCCGCCTGCGCCGCGCGGCGATTCTTCGCCCGAACCGCTGAGCGCGGCCGAGCGTGCCGCCGACCAGCGCTCGCTGCGCCTGCTGGTGGGCTGGCTCGGTGGCTGCGCGCTGCTCGGCAGCCTCTACCTGGTCTTCGCCATCTGGCTCGACTGGGTCTGAGCGGCGCCGCCGTCGCGGCCGCTCGTGACCTCAGCGCGCGGTCAGCTCCACGGTCGCCAGCCCGCAGTCCGGTCGCACCTCGAAGCGCAGCGGTTCGGCGCGGAACAGCGGCCCCGACGCGGCGAAGGTGTAGTGACCGGCGGGCAGGCGGAAGCGGAAGCGCCGCTCCGGAGCGCCGCCGGCGTCGCGTTCGGCGCCCGGCCGTGGACGCAGCAACCCGACCACGTTTCGGTCGGGGGTGGCGGCCACCGCGAGGTTGCCGGCGCGCAATGGCAGCGCGACCGATCGCAGGTCGACCACCGCCTCGACGTCGTGCAGCTCAGGCAGCACCACGTCGAGCGGCGTGCCGCGTTCGCCGCGCGCGACCGGCAACTCCCACCACGGCGGCAGGCGGTTCGAGTGGTGCGGCGACTCGGTGCCGACCAGCAGGACGAAGCGTTCGGGCAGCTCGCCGAGCAGTTCGGCGTGGCCCTGGCCGTCGAAGTGCGACTCGACGTCGAGCCACTGCAGGGGCGACGCCGCCAGCTCGGGCAGCGCGGCGCAGCCGGCCAGCGGCGGGAACTCCTCGTGGCCATCCGCCGCGGCGAAGGTCAGCTGGACCGGCCAGGCGGTCCGCGGCTGCAGATCGATCGTGCCGACGTCGAGGGTGCTGCCCTGGACGAGGCGCGGCAACGGATGCGGAGCCGACGGCGCGTAGCCGAATGCGCGGATCACCAGCGCGTCGGCCGCGAGCGGCAGCTCGTCGCTGATCAGCCCGTCGGCATCGCTGCCTTGCCAGAAGCCGGTTTCGTCTCCCTGCGGCAACCGGCAGCTCTCGATCACGGCGCCCTCGATCGCCGAGCGGGTCACGGCGTCGATCACGCGGAAGCGGACGCCGGCGCGCGGGGCCGCGCCGCCGGGCGCGGGCGGCGGCGCGTCCGCCACGGCCTGCAGCTCCGGCAGCACGAGCACGACCGGCTCGCCGCCGGGGGTGAACGGTCCGAACTCGAGCGCACGCAGGGCGCCGGCGTCGGCGTTCCGCTCGTCGGCGACGAACGGCCCGTGCACGGTCACGAACCACGGTGCCGCTTCGCGCAGCCGCAGTTCGACGGCGGTCGTTCCCGGCTCGAGCGTCAGCGTGAGCTGCTCGCCGAGCCCGCAGCATGCTTTGCCGGACGCCGCGCGCGCGGCGGCGTCGGCGAGGCAGGCGTGCAGCGTGATCGGGCGGTCGGCGGTCGGCGCCGGCGACCCGTCCGGCAGGCGCAGCTCGAGGCGCAGCGCGGCGTGGGGGCGAACCACCGCGTCGATGCGCGCGCGCGGCGCCGGCGGTTCGCGCAGGCGGATCACCAGCCGCTCGCAATCGGCCGGTTCGAGCACGATCGCGCGCAGCTCCTCCGGGGGCAGCTCGCTGGTCAGCGCCAGCTCGCCCGGGGTCGTGGTGGCGACGGCAGCGGCGTGGAAGGGCGTGCCGTCGTGCCGCAGCAGCGAGGCGACGGCGCCGCCCGCCGCGACGTCCCACGGCGCGCCGTCCTCGGTGGTCAGCGCGACGAAGACTCCGGTGGCTCGCGGCAGCACGAGCCGCAGGTCGGCCCGGCGGGTGCCGGGGGCGAGCTCCTCGATCAGGAACGAGTGGCAGGCGCCGTCGGCGCCGATGACCCAGAGCTGCTGGCAGCCGGGTTCGACGTCGGTGAGGTCGAAGCGGCCGCTGGCGAGCGTCAGCGCCTCGCCGCGCCGGAGCTCGAGGGCCGGCTCGCCCGGCAGGGCGGTGAGGTCGGTCGCCTCGGCGGCGGCGTCGGCGCCGAGCGCCGTCCAGGCGGCGTAGTCGGCATTGCCGGCGGCCGCGTGCGCTCCGAGCGGGCGCGCCAGTTGCACGACGAAACCGCGATCCCAGGCGCTGGTCACCAGTGCGTCGCGGACCGGCTGGTCGTGCGCGTCGACGACGAAGCCGGCGAACGCGATCGGTCGCGGCAGCACGAGATCGGGGACGCGCGCGGTCTCATGCGCGGCGACGGCGACGGTCGCTTCGTCGCTGCGGCCGTCGAGCTCGGCGAACAGCTCGATCGGCTCATCGCGAGTTGGGAGGAGCCGATCGTCCGTGCCGCCTTCGTCCGCAGCGAATCCGGCGGCGCGCGACAGCAGCGCCGTCACCTCGAAGCGGCCGTCGGCGTCGCTGGTGGCGACCACCGACGCAGCGCCGGCCGACGGCGCGGCGCCGGAGTCGAGACCGGGCAGCAGCGGCTCGCAGTCGTGGAACTCCGCCGGACCGGGGCGCGTCTCGAGGCGGATCGCCACGTCGGGCAGTGGGCGCCCAAGGTCGTCGACCACCCGCCCGACGGCGCGTCCGCCCGCGCCGATCGCCACGGTCGCGCGGCGCGCCTCGCCCGCCGTCAGCCGGAAGCCGACGGTGGTGGCGGCGTGCGGGGCGCTGCGACCGGTGGC
>VGYY01000290.1 GCA_016872815.1 Planctomycetota bacterium | reverse complement strand
CGATGTCGAGCACTTGGTCCGCCACGACCTTCTTCAGTCGGGCGTTCTCGCGCTCGAGCTCCTTCAGCCGCTTCGCCTGGTCGACCTTGAGCCCCCCGTACTCCTTGCGCCAGCGGTAGTACGTCTGATCCGTGATCGCGAGCTGCTTGCAGATCTCCCGGATCGAAACCCCCGCGACTGCTTCACCTCCGCCTCGCGCAGCATCGTGATGATCTGCTCGGGCGCGAACTTCTTGTGCCGTGCCATCGCCGCCTCCCTCGAATGCGGCCACCTGCCATCATGCGGGTGGACTAGTTCTTGGGGGGCAGGTCCGGCCTCGCGGGGACGACCTTTCTGCTCCGCGGCTACGCGGTCGGGTGGAACGGCAAGGTGACGGAGAGCCTCGATCAGCTCCTCGAGTTCCATTGAGAGCCGAGGGACTCGAGCCCTGCACTGACGGTATTTCCGGTGGAAGCGGTGGCTGGGGGTGCGCTCCGGCAGCCCGGTTTTCCGCCGATCCGATCGACCCGGGAGAGGGGTCAGCGTGCGCGCGCCGGCGCACCCTGCGGCATCTCCCCCATGGCACCGGCCGGCAGCCGTGGCTGCCGCGCCCGCCGAGCCCCCCCCCCGCCACTGCGGCCCCGGCCGCCTGCTGAGCCAGTGGCCGGGCCGCTGGGGCTTGGTGTTTGCCGGTCCGCTGCCCGGGCGCGCAGCGTGCGGCGGCTTGCTGCGGCAGCGCCGGCTCGGGAAGCGGGGACGCGACCATCCGGCGCTGCTCGCCGAGTGGCTCGTCCCGCCAACCAGCGCGCCGACCACGCCGCCCGCAAGTGCGACGAGAACCGCGTTTTTCCGGAGTGCGGCGGCCCGTCCGCGACCGCCATTCCGGTTCGTGATGACCGCCGCGACCGCAAGCGAACGGTTGATTCAGCCTTGAAATCGGCCACGATATGCGATCTGGGATCGGTCGAGCGATCGCTCCTGCAGGTCTGGTTTCGTCGCACCCATCAAGGAGGGGTAGAGGCATGGCATCGAAGAATGGCGCACCGTCCAAGTCGGCGGTCTTCGCTCACGTCTGCAAGGACACCGAGCTGACCCGCAAGCAGGTGGCCGCCGTGTTCGAGTCGCTGAACGGCATCATCAAGAAGAGCCTGCGCGGCCCGGGCCTGTTCACCCTGCCGGGGCTCTTGAAGATGAAGGTCGTCAAGAAGCCGGCCACGAAGGCGCGTGAAGGCATCAACCCCTTCACCAAGGAAAAGATGATGTTCAAGGCGAAGCCGGCCTCGAAGAAGGTCCGGGTGATGCCGCTCAAGAGCCTGAAGGCGCTGGTGAACTAAGCACGCATCGCCGGGTGACCTGGTCACCCGCCTGGTTCGTGCGCTCCATCGCGAGCCGATGGGGTGCTGGCGCAGGACGAGGCGGAAAATCGCGGCTCCAACGATGCGGGTCCAGCGACTCGTGGTTGAAGGAACGCGATTTTCCGCCGAAGTCGTGCGGCGATATTCAGTCTCCGTTCGGATCGATCGGCAGCAGCGGATTGAGCGGCGAAGCGGCGAGATCGCCGGCCGCGAGTCCGGGGAACCAGGCGGCAAGGTCGTTGCACTGAGCCGCGTTGCGCGGCGGCGCGACCCGCATGGCGGCGTCGATCACGATCACCGTCATGGCGCGGCGGCGCTGCGCGGTGCGGTTCTCTCCGGCGCGGTGGAAGGTCCAGCCGAGGTGGAAGGTCGCGTCGCCGAGCGCGACCGGTTGCTCGTCGAGCGGCAGTGCGGTCGCACGCAATGCCGCCGCGACGCGCGCATCGCTCTCCTCCGAGATCGGCAGTGACCGGCCGAGGTCGTGTCGGTGGCTGCCGACGCTGAAGGCGATCGGCCCCATCGCCGCCGTCGTCTCCTGCAGCGGGATCCAGAAGGTGCCGCACCGATCGCTCGAAAGCGGCCAGTAGTACTGGTCGGCGTGCCAGGGCGTCGGTCCGCCGCCCGCCTCCTTGTAGAGCGCCTGATCGTGGTAGAGGCGGACGCGCTCGACCTGCAGCAGTTGCGCGGCGGCCTGGGCGAGCCGCGCGCAGCCGACGAAACGGCGCACCTGCACGTCGTCACGCCAGAGGTTCATCACCTGCAGGAAGGCGCGGTCATAGGCGGTCTGCTCCGCCAGCGGCTTCTGCGTCGGCGCGCGCCGATCGATGGCGCGATCGATCGCGCGCTGCGCATGCGCGAGCGTCGCCGGCGCGAACAATCCCGGCAGCCGCACGAAACCGTCGCGCGCGAGCGCCGCTGCGGCTTCCGCCGGGAGCGCCACGGGGCGCGCGAGTTCCGCGAGAGGGTCGGTTCCCATCGTGCGCGCATATTGGCACGGCGCGCTGCCGCGGTACAGCCCGCGACCGTCCGGGCGGCGACGCCCGGCACGCGGATCGGCTCGCCCAGCGCATCCGCGACGGCCGCCGCGACGTCACGGCGCCGAAGCTGCCCGCCGTCAGCGCGTGGCGGAACTCCGCAGTCGGCGCGTCGCCAGCAGGAAGAACAGCGAGAACGCCAGCGCGGCGCCGGCGAGTTCCGTCAATCCGAGCGCCGGCTGGTCGCCGGAAAGCGGCGGCCCGATGAGCAGCCAAAGGTCGAGCACCTGCGCCGCCAGCACGCCGATCGCCACGCGCAGCAGCACGGCCGGACTTCCACGTGCGCGGCGCACCAGCAGCACGAGGAACGGCAGGACGAATCCGAACAGCAGCGAGGCGTGGTTCAGCGCGCTCCAGCCGGGCCCTGAACGGCGAGCGTAGTAGATCGCTTCCTCGGGGATGTCGGTGTACCAGATCAGCATGTGCTGGCAGTAGGCGATGTAGACCCAGAGCACGCTGAACGAGAGCAAGAGCTTGCCGAGGTCATGGAAGTGCGCGTCGGTCACGCGGCCACGCAGCGCAGGCCCCTCGCGCAGCAGCACGACCAGCACCACCGCCGCCGCGAGCCCACCCACGACCATCCCGGTCGCGGTGCGCAGCGCGAAGAGCGTGCTGAACCAGTGCGGCTCGAGCGACTGGATCCAGTCGATGCTGGCGATCGACCAGGTCACCGCCAGCAGGGCCACATGGAACGCGGCGCGGGGCAACGTCGGCATTCGCTCGAGCCGCCGCGTCGACCAGAGCCAGAGCGCCAGGCAACCGACGAGGCGCAGCGAGAAGAACGGGAGATTGAGCCAAGCCGACTTGCGCTGCAGCAACTCGTCATGGCCGGCCCCGTGCGCCCATTCGTAGAGCAGCGGGACGCCCGGCAGCAGGAGCACGCCGAGCAGCGCAGCCGCCGGAAGGCTCGCGGACATCGCGCCGAGCACCGGACGCAGTGCCGCGTGCCAACGGGCGCCGGCGACGGTCAGCAAGCCGAGGAAGAACCCGCCCGCCAGCGCCAGCTCGGTCAGCAGGAGGAATGCGAGCAGGAGTCCGGTGAAGCCGCGCGGAGCGTCGAGCAGGAATCCGGTCGCGAGCAGTGCCGCCGACAGCGCGGCGAGCAGCGCCAACCGTCGGCTGGCCGGACGCTCGACGCGCAGCGACCGTCCGGACGCGGCGCCCGCGACAACGGCCACTGCGGGCGGCGGAGCGGGCATGGACGGCGTCGCGCCGACCGATGGAGTGAGCGACGTGCTCATCGCGCGTCTCCCTGCAGGGCACGAACGTGGAGGATCACCTTCCAACGGTCGGCCGCCGCCAGCTGCGCCGCGTGCGGCGCCATGTTCCCCTGCCCACGCGTGACGATGTGGAAGAGGTGGCCGTCGGGCAGCGCACGGGCGCGATCCGCCAGCAGCGAGGGGGGCGGCAGCATCCCGCGCTCGACGACCGGTCCGCGCCCCTGGCCGTCGGCGCCGTGGCACGCCGCGCAGGCGATCGCGTAGCGCTCGGCGCCGCGCGCCCGTGCCGCCGCATCCTCGGCAGCGAACGGATTGACGAGCGCGCTGCCGGCGGCGGCGGCCCCCTCGGGCGTCGCCGGGAATGGGAACGGGAGATGGCCGCGCACCACCACCCCTGGCGGCAGCGGTTGCTGCGTCACCCCGCTCGGCAATGCCGCGCACGCGGAGTGGCTCTCGGCCGCGAGCGAGCGCGCCATGTCGGGGAAGAGCTCGTACTGGCGCACCAAGGGGTCGACGTCGAACGCGACATGGACGCCCGCCAGGACGAGCAGCGCCAGCAGCGCCAGCAGCAGGGTGCGGCGGATCTCGCTCATCGGGACGCCTCCGTCGCGGCCTCGAGTTCCTCACGGCAATCGAGCGCGCCGTGGGCGAGCAGCAGCGCGTCGATGGCGGCGGGCGCGATCGCGGCGCCGCGCTCCCCCACCACCAGCACGTAGCGATCGTCCGTCACCCGGGGATCCGGGATGCGCGAACGCGCTCCGGGCCAGAGGCGGCTGCGGACCAGCAGCGTCGCCGCGGTCAGCAGCCCGGCGCCCAGCACCAGCAGCTCGAAGGCCACCGGTACGAAGGCGGGGAACGAGTCGAACGGCTTGCCGCCGACGTCGAGCGGCCAATCGGTCGCGGACGACCAGTACTGGAACCAGAGCGCGAGCGAAAGGCCGACGACGCCGCCGGCGAAGCAGACGATCGGCAGGCGGGTCGGCCGGATCGCCATCACTTCGTCGAGTCCGTGCACCGGATGGGGCAGGAAGGCGTCGATCAGCGGCAGCCCCTGCGCCCGGCAGGCCGCGGCGGCGCGCAGCAGTGCGTGGCCGTCGTCGAACGCGGCGATGTGGAGTCGGCGGCTCATGGCGCGGCCTCCGCAGCGAACGGGACGACGGCCGGCGCGG
>VGYY01000289.1 GCA_016872815.1 Planctomycetota bacterium | reverse complement strand
CCGGCTTGGCCGCCGCCGCAGCGGGCGCAGGTGCCGCCGCAGCGGGTGCCGCAGCCGACGCCGCTGCCGCTACCGGCGGTGTCACCGCCGGCTTCGGCGGTTCGCCCGCCGCGGGAGCTGGCTTGTCCGGAGTGTCTGCCATCGAACCCTCCTGCCACGCTTCGCCAAGCCTGCGCCAGCGAACGAAACGAACTCCACGCCCGGGGCGAAACGCGTTCCGTCCACGCGTCCGCTCCGGCTTGCGCTCGTTCCGCAGCCCCGGGAAGAAGCGGCGGACAATACTGAGCGCTTTCCGGGCTCGCAACGAGGCGAAAACCTACGCTCCTCGCGGCTTTCTTCGCGTGCGTTCGATCAACCGCCGAGCTTGGCGAGCAGCGCCTTGGCGCGCTCCTGCAACGCCGGATTCGGATCCAGCGTCGCCTTCTGCACCGCGTCGCGGACCGGCGAGGCACCGGCCGCGACCAGCTGCGCCGCGTGCAGCGCGTCGATCGCCAGCAACGCCGATGCGATGGGCGCCGCGGCCGGATCGAACGAGTTGACCGAGTACTTTCCGTCGTCCGGGAAGCTGAGCTTCTGCTGCCGCAGCCAGTCGCGGTCGAGCATCGTCTCGAGGGTCGGCAATCCTTCGCCGCGGCCGCACTTGGCCAGCGCCAGCGCTGCGTTGATGCGGACCCAGACCGCGTCGTCGCCGTGCAGGCGCAACAGCGCATCGGTCAACGCCGGTGAAACCGACCCGTTGCTCTTCGCCTCGCGCCGACCGATCCCGCCGAGCGCCTCACAGAGCGAAGTCCGCACGCCGTCATCGACCTCTCCGACCAGCGAAACCAGAACGGTGATCGAAGTGCTGTTTCCGACCGATCCAAGCGCGCGGACGTACTGGATCAACTCCTCGAGCGCCGGACCCGCCTCCGCGGACGAGCGGCCTCCGCGCGCATTCAGCACCGAAACCGCCTGTTCGATGCCCTCATGGCAGAGCGGCGCTGCCTCGCTGTCCCCGAGCGTGGCCCAGAGGTCGGCCACCCATTTCCGCAGCCGGGTGTCATCCGGACCAGCGAGGCGGAACAGCTGGCGCAGTCGCTCCAGCGTCGCCGGATCGCTGAGCCTGGCGCGGTCCTTCAGGGCGATGTCGGAGAGGTTGGCGGCCGCCTGCCAGCGCTCATTGACGCCGCCGGTCTCGACTTCGGCGATCCACTGCGCCACCGTCTTCTCCGTGCCGATCAAGGCGCCCACGCCGAGGAAGACGCCCACGATCAGGGCCACGATCAGCAGCGGCACGAGGAACAGCGGCACCAGCATCCGCGGGCTGGTGGTCCCGGCGGACGTGGGCTGGCCAAGGGGCTCAAAGCCCGGGTCGGACGGCGGAAGGGGGGCGTCGCTCACGGATCTCCTCCTGACGGCGAGGGGCAAGGAAGATAGCGGCCGCCCGCTGCGGCGTGGAACTCGGCCGCGCAGCGCGCCAAACTCTCCCGGCTCATGAGCAAGGCGCTACGCCATCAGAAGATCGTCGAGCTGGTGCGTGCCGGCGGCATCGCCAACCAGGAGCAGTTGCGCGACCGGCTGCGCGAGCACGGCCACGAGGTGAACCAGTCGACGCTGTCGCGCGATCTGCGCGAACTCGGGCTGGTGAAGGGCGCGCGGGGCTACCTGCTGCCGACCGTCGACGCCGCGGCGCCCCCGGCGCCGACCCGCCGCCTGCCGACCGCGATCGCCGCGTTCCTGCAGAGCGCGATTCCGGCGCAGAACCTCGTCGTGCTGAAGACGGCGCCCGGCCACGCCGGCGCGCTGGCGGTGGCCCTCGATCGCGAGCCGGTCACCGGCATCCTCGCTTCGCTCGCCGGCGACGACACGATCCTCGTCATCACCCCGGACCCGGCGACGGCCGCGGCGGTCGCCGCCGCGCTGCTGGCCATGGCCCGCACCCCGAAAGAGACTCCGCGATGACGCTCTGGGGCGAACTCCACGCCGAACCGCCCGACGAGCACTTCGTCGCGTTCTCGAGTTCCTTCGCCTGTGACCGGCGGCTGCTGCCGTTCGACCTCGTCGGCAGCCGGGCATGGGCGTTCGCGCTGGCGCGGATCGGCCTGCTGTCGAAGGGCGATCTGCAGCAGATCGTTCGCGGCTTGCGGGCGATCGGGCTGCGCGCGCGCAAGGAGCCGGGCTGGCTCGACCAGCACCCGGCCGAGGACGTCCACTCGTTCGTCGAGGCGCGCCTGCACGAACTGATCGGCGACGCCGCCTGGCGCCTGCACACCGGCCGCAGCCGCAACGACCAGGTCACGCTCGACGTGCGGCTCTACGTGCGCGACGCGGTGCGGCAGTTGATGCGCGCGCAGGCCGACTACGCCTTCGAGCTGATCCGCTTCGCCGAGCGGCACAACGAGGTGGTGCTGCCCGGCTACACGCACCTGCGGCGCGCCCAGCCGATCCTGCTGCCGCACTTCGCGCTGGCCTACGTCGAGATGGCGCTGCGCGACCTCGAACGGCTGGCGCAGGCGCGGGATCGCGCCGACGTGCTCCCGCTCGGCAGCGGCGCGCTGGCCGGCACCGCCTATCCGGTCGATCGCGACCGGCTGGCGAAGAGCCTCGGCTTCGCCGAAGTGACGGACAACAGCCTCGACGCCGTCTCCGACCGCGATTTCATCGTCGACGTGCTGTCCGCCTGCGCGCTCGGCGGCATCCACCTGTCCCGGCTGTGCGAGGACCTGATCCTCTACTGCTCGGAGGAGTTCGGCTTCTTCGCCATGGGCGACGACGTCTCCACCGGTTCGAGCCTGATGCCGCAGAAGCGCAATCCCGACGCCTGCGAGCTGGTGCGCGGCAAGAGCGGCCGTCTGGTCGGCAACCTCGATGCCCTGCTGGTGCTGCTGAAGGGGCTGCCGCTCGCCTACAACCGCGACCTGCAGGAGGACAAGGAGCGGCTGTTCGACAGCGTCGACACCGCGCTCGGCTCGCTCAAGGTGATGCGGACGGTGGTGGGCGGACTCAAGGTCGATGCGGCGAAGTGCCGCGCCGCTGCCGCCGGCGGCTTCTCGAACGCCACCGACCTCGCCGACTACCTGGTCCGCAAGGGCGTGCCGTTCCGGCTCGCCCATCGCCACGTCAGCAAGGTCGTGCGCGAGTGCATCGCACGCGGCTGCACGCTGGAGACGTTGCCGCTCGCGCGCTACCAGGCGATCTGCGACCAGTTCGGCCCCGACCTGCCCGAGCACTTGACGCTCGACGCGGTCCTCTCCGCCCGCACCGTGCGCGGCGGCACCGCGCCGCTCTCCGTGAACGTCGCGCTGAAGCGCGCCCACAAGCGGGTCCTCAAGGCGCTCGCCTCCTGATCCTGTCGAGCCCGCGCATGCGGCCGCCTGCATCCGTCTTCCTGACCGCGGAGTGGCGTGCGCTGGTGATGGCGAACTGGCCGGTCGCGCCGGCCGTCCTCGCCCCGTTCGTTCCCGCCGGCACCGAGCTCGACACCTTCGGCGGCGTGACCTTCGCCAGCCTCGTCGGTTTCCGCTTCCTCGCCACCCGAGTGCGCGGCTTCGCCATCCCGTTCCACGCTGATTTCGACGAGGTCAACCTCCGCTTCTACGTCCGCCGCCGCGTCGGCTCCGAGGTGCGCCGCGGCGTCGTCTTCATCAAGGAGATCGTGCCGCGTCGCGCCATCGCCTGGATCGCCAACCTCTGCTACGGCGAGCACTACGTCACGCTGCCGATGGAGCACTCCGTCGCGCTCCCCGGCCCCATCGAGTACGCCTGGCGCCACCGCGGCCGCCGCGATCGCCTTGCCGTGACCGTCGCCGGCCCGCCCGCGCCTGCGGCGCCCGGCTCCGAGGAGGAGTTCATCACCGAGCACTACTGGGGCTACGCGCAGCGCCCCGGCCGCCCGACCGTCGAGTACCAGGTCGAGCACCCGCGCTGGAATTGCTGGCGCGTCGACCCGCGCTCCGCCGCGATCGACGTCGACTTCGCCGCGCTCTACGGCAGCGCGTTCGCGCCCTTCCTCGCCGCACCGCCGTCGTCCGTGCTCGTCGCCGACGGCTCGCCGGTCATCGTGCGCTCCGGCCGGCGGCTGACCTGACCGGATCGCGGCGTGACCGTCTGGTGACCGAGCCGACCACGGATCGGGTTGAACGGAGCCGATCGAGGAACGGCGTCGCCCGCGCGGGCGACCGTTCCGCTCGTCGCCGGACCCGCCCATGGCCGCCTTCGCGCTGCTCGGCCTCGATCGCCATGGCTGCGGCCTCGACGAGCTCGGTCGGGTCGCCGCCGCGCTCCGCTCGCCCGCGGCACCGCTCGTCGCGATCCGCGCCGCGACCGGCGCCGACGAAGCCGCGCTGCTCTCCACCTGCAACCGGATCGAGATCCTGCTGGCCGGCGCCGCGCTCCCTGCCGACGCCTTGCTCCTCGCCGGCGCCCGCGCGCTGGCGCCCGCTGCCTGGACCGTCCGCCGCGACCAGGCCGCCCGTCGCCACCTGCTGCGCGTGGCCTGTTCACTCGAATCGGCGGCGATCGGCGAGGCGCAGATCCAGGGGCAGGTCCGGGACGCGCGCAATACCGCGCACGCGCTCGGCAGCGCCGGTCCATTGCTGCTCGCCGCCTTCGACCTCGCGCTGTGCGTCGGCAAGAAGGTCCGCCGCGAGACCGACCTCGCGCGGTGCGGCCTCGACCTGCCGCACCGCGCCGTCGCCCACCTCCGCCGCGCCGCGCCGCCGACCCCCGCCCGCCCGATCGCGCTGCTCGGCACCGGCGCGCTGGCGGCGGCGGTGCTGGC
>VGYY01000288.1 GCA_016872815.1 Planctomycetota bacterium | reverse complement strand
GGTCGGGCTCGCGTGCGGTGCGGCGGCGGTGGCGCTGCAGTGGCTGTGGCAGGGCGCCGGGGCGGCGTTCGCGGCGTGGCGCGCGCCCGACTGGAGCAAGCCGGCGGTGGGCGGGCTGCTGGTCGGCGCCATCGGGCTCCTCTGGCCGGAGGTGTGGGGCAACGGCTTTCACGCCGTGCGCGAGCTGCTGCGCGGCGAGCTGCCGCTCCTGCTGCCGGGCACCGCCGCCGCGTCGGTGCTGCTGTTGCTGCTGATGAAGCCGCTCGCCACCGCCTGCAGCGTCGGCTCGGGCGGACAGGGCGGCGTCTTCACGCCGGCGATGTTCGTCGGCGCGGCGGTCGGCGCGCTGCTGGCGGCGGGGGTCGCCGGTCTCCCGGGACTGGCCGAGGCCGCGCGGCCGCTCGCCGCGGTGGGGATGGGGGCGATGATCGCCGGCATCGCGCACGCGCCGATCGCGGCGGTCGTGCTGCTGTTCGAGATGACGCAGGCGCCGGCGCTCCTGCTGCCGCTGGTGGTGGGGGCCGCCGCCAGCGCGTTGATGGCGCGGGCGCTGCGGCGTGACTCGCTCTATGCCGACGGCCTGCGCCGCCGCGGTGCGCCGCTCGACGCGGGACTCGAGGAGCTGGCGCTGCGGCAGACGCGCGTCGGCGAGCTGATGGACGACCAGGTCGCGACGGTGGCGGCGCAGACGCCGCTCGCCGAGCTGGTGGCGCGCTTCGAGCGCGAGCAGCTGGACCAGCTCTGGGTGGTGGACGGCGCGCGCCGCCTGCAGGGCGTGGTCACGCTGCACGACGTGAAGGAGTTCATCGGCCGCGGGACCGGCGCGGCCGGCCGCGCGGTGATCGCTACCGACGTCGCGCGGCGCGTGGTCGGCTTGCAGGCGGAGCAGTCGCTGGCGGAGGTGCTGGAGCCGTTCGACGACCCGGCGCTCGACGAGCTGCCGGTGGTGGACGCGGCCGGCGCGCTGCTGGGCCGCGTCACCCGGCGCGACGTGCTGGCCACGCTGCGCCTCGAAGTGCTGGGCAGCGCGCAGACGCGCGCCAAGCTCGTCGTCGAGGATCGCGACGACGCCCGCTACCTCGAACTCCCCGCCGGCTACGAGCTCGCCCGCCTCCCGATCAACCGCGCCCTCGCCGGTCGGCGCCTTGGCGACACCAAGCTCCGCCGCAACCACGGCCTCGTCGTCCTCGCCATCGTCCGCACCGACCCCGAGATCGGCGAGCAGCGCACCGCGTTCGATCCGGACGCCCTGCTGGTCGAGGGCGAGCAGCTGGTGGTGATGGGAAAGAAGGAGAGCCTGGCGGAGGTGCGACGGGAGGTGGGGGGATAGGCAGCGGCGTGGGCGGCGAAGCGGCGGAGCGCGATCGATGCAGAGCTCGCGGCGCTCCGCCCGCCGTGCTTCGAGCCTGAGTCGGTCGCGGTTCGGGCCGTCCTTCGCACCGACGCCGGCCGGTCGTCCGGCTCAGCCGCGGAAGATCGGCAGGTACTGCGCCGGCAGGCGCAGCAGTGCGCAGGCGACGGCGGTGGCGAAGGCGTCGCCGGGGCCGACGCTGTTGCGCCAGCGGCCGTCGGCTTCCTGCGCGGCCAGCAGCGTGGCGGAGAGCTCGTTCCAGTAGCGGCGCCAGCGCGGGCCGCCCTCGGTCCAGAACGCCTGCGCGGCGTACCAGTTGCCGTACCAGAAATAGAAGTGGTCGGCCCGCGCGAAGTTCTCGTCCCGCGCCTGCACCAGGTATTCGAGCGCGCCGCCGTACTCGCGCTCGTCGTAGCGGCCGGCCGAGTGGAGCGACGTCACGGCGGCGGCGTTGATGGCGTAGGAGGTCTTCTCGTAGGCGCCGCGACCGTGGATCTTGTAGTAGAAGGCGCCCTCGCTCCAGCCGCGCTCGATCCGGCTCGCCTGCACGTAGTCGACCACCCGCTCGATCACCCCCTTCTTCACCGCGATGCCGGCGTCGCGCGCGGCGCGCAGCGCCTGCACCTGGCAGACGGTCACCGAGAGATCGGCCTCCAGCGTGAACGGCTGGTAGCGCCACGCGCCGTGCTCGTTCTGGGCGCTCTCGGTGAACGCGACCGCCTGCTGCAGCGCGCGCTCGACCCGCTCGTGGTGGCGCGCCGTCATGCCGTAGAGCTGCGACAGGAAGAGCAGCCCGAAGCTGTGGCTGTACATCCGCGTCGTGCCGTCGCAGAGGTAGCCGAACTCGTCCTGCGAGCCGACCAGCCAGCCGATGAGGCGGTCGAAGCTGTCGGCCCACGGCCCGTCGTCGACCTGCTGGCCATCGGCCAGCAACGCCAGCCCGACCAGCGAGCTGACGCCGACATGCGCGTCGCCATCCTCCCGCTGGCGTTCGGCGGTGTCGTAGACCGCGTAGCTGTCGCCCTGCTTGTGGCCGCAGTCGCCGACGAAGCCGCCGGACGGCTGCTGCTGCGTGGCGAGCCAGCGCAGTCCGCGCGCGACGGCGCGGTCGATCCGCTGCAGCGACGGGTCGTCGAGCGCGCTCGAGGGATCGGGATCGGCCGCACCGGGTGGCGGGGCATCGCGCGGCGGTTCGAGCGGCGGCGGCGTCCCGTCCTGAGCGGTGAACGCCGCCACCACGCTGCCGCCAGTCAGCAGCAGGAGCGCCGCAACGAAGGCTGCGCGAGCGCGCGACATGGCCGGAGATCGTAGCCCGCGGCGGGCGGCGCGTCGGCTGGGTCGCGCCGACGGCGGTCGGCAGCGTGCGGCAGGGGCGGCTCGCGCCGAGGTGGTCGGGCTATCGTGCGCGCCGCTTGCGGCAAGCAGCGGTTCCGGTCTGATGCCGCGACCCCGGGAAGCGGAGCGGATCGCGGATGCAGTACGGCTTCGTCATCGACCATCGCCGCTGCATCGGCTGCCACGCCTGCACGGTCGCGTGCAAGGCGGAGAACGACGTTCCGGTCGGGGATTTTCGGACCTGGGTGAAGTACGTCGAGAAGGGGACCTTTCCCGAGGTGCGCCGCCACTTCGCGGTGCTGCGCTGCAACCACTGCACCAAGGCGCCGTGCGTGACGATCTGCCCGGTCACGGCGCTCGACAAGCGGCCGGACGGCATCGTCGACATCGATCGCGACGTCTGCATCGGCTGCCGCGCTTGCATGCAGGCGTGCCCCTACGACGCGATCTACCTGAACGAGGAGAAGGGCTGCGTCGAGAAGTGCCACTACTGCGCGCACCGCGTGGAGAAGGGGCTGCAGCCCGCGTGCGTCATCGTCTGCCCGGAGCAGGCGATCATCAGCGGCGACTTCCACGACGCCGCCAGCAAGCCGAGCCAGCTGATCGCGCAGCACGCGACGATCCGCCGCCGCGAGGAGCAGGGGACGGGACCGAACGTCGCCTACCTCGACGTCGAGCCGCTGGCGCTCGCGCCCGGCTCGATCGAGCGGCCCGCCACCTACCTCTGGAGCGAGCGGCCGCCGGCCAAGCCGGAGGCGTGGCCGAGCACGCTGCCGGTCGCCCCGAACGCGCGCGTGACGCTCGACGCCGGCCACAAGGTGCAGTGGGGGACGGGCGTCGCGGCCTACCTCGTCACGAAGGGCATCGCGGCGGGGGCGGCGCTGCTGGCGCCGTTCGCGGCGCCGCTCGGGCTCACCGGCTTCGCCGCGGACTGGCTGCCGGAGATCGCGGCGCTGCTCTTCGTCACGATCACCACGCTGCTGCTGGTCGAGGACCTCGCGCGGCCGAAGCTCTTCCTCACGCTGCTGACGCGTGGGAACACGAAGAGCTGGCTGGTGAAGGGGGCGTGGATCCTGATCGCGTTCTCGATGACGGTGAGCGCGACGCTCGCGGCGCGTTGGTTCGGCGTCGATGGCGCGATCGCGCCGCTGCGCTGGGTGAACGCGGTGTTGGCGCTCGGCGTCGCCGGCTACACCGCGTTCCTCTTCCAGCAGTGCGAGGGGCGCGATCTGTGGCAGGGCAAGCTCCTGCTGCCGCACCTGCTGGCGCAGGCGGTGCTCTGCGGTTTGGCGCTCTTCCTGCCGTTCGCCGCTGCGGATCGAACCGGCTTGCAGATCCCGCTGCTGGTCAGCAGCATCGCCCACCTGCTCTTCTGCTTCGGCGAGCGCTGGCTCAAGCACCCGACGGCGAACGCTCGCCAGGCCGCGGCCTTCCTCGACGTCGTCCGACTCGGGAAGATGCCCGCGTTCCGCCTCGGCCTGCTCACGATCGGTGCCTTCCTGCTTCCCGTCGTGAACGGCCCCGCCGCCACGCTCTTCCTCGTGCCGCTGATCGCCTGGTGGGGCCTCTTCCTCTGGGAGTGGGCCTACGTGCGCGCGGCGCAGCTGCCGCCGCTGTCGTAGCCGCGGGACTTCTCGCCGTACCGCACCAGGTACGGTACGGCGACAAATCGAATCGGAACCTACACCCCATGCAACGCTCCGATCCGTCGCTTTCCGGCGATCGTGCTGCTGCCGCGAGCGGGGGCGCCGCCCCCGACCACGCCCCCAACGGCGAGCCGTTCCGGACCACGCCGCTCGAGAACTTCCCGCCGCCAGAGAAGTGGGACGACTGGGTCGAGTACGACGCGAAGGCGTGGCCGCGCAAGGTCGAGAAGCGCTACCAGCTGATCCCGACGATCTGCTTCAACTGCGAGGCGGCGTGCGGGCTGGTGGCTTACGTCGACAAGAGCGACCTCTCGATCCGGAAGCTCGAGGGCAACCCGTTCCATCCCGGCTCGCGCGGCAGGAACTGCGCGAAGGGGCCGGCGACGCTGAACCAGATCGACGATCCCGAGCGCGTGCTCTACCCGATGAAGCGGGTGGGGGCGCGCGGCT
>VGYY01000287.1 GCA_016872815.1 Planctomycetota bacterium | reverse complement strand
GCGGCTTCTGTCGCGTTCGCCCACCCCGGGCGGCCACGGCTGGCCCGGCCCGCACGGGCGGCGCTCGGCGCCACCTCCGGCGCCGCCGTCAGCGCCCGGCCGAACGACTCTTGAGCGCGACCCGCAGCAACTGCTCCACGCGCTGCTCGCCGGGATGGGCGTCCACCACGGCGCGGGCCCGCTCTGCGGCCTCGCCGGCGTCGAGACCGAGGCTGCGCAGCGCCTGCGCGAGCAGCTCCTCGTGGCCGTCCGCCACGGCCGGCGCGAGGCCGGTGGCGACCTTGTCCTTCAACTCGAGCACCAGTCGCTCGGCGGTCTTGGTGCCGATCCCCTTGATCCGGGTCAGTCCCTTCACGTCGCCGGCACGGAGGCGGCCGGCGAGGGCGTCGGGCGGTTCGTGCGAGAGCAGGTTCTGCGCCACCGCCGGACCGACGCCGCTCACGGTCAGCAGCAGCCGGAACAGCGCTCGCTCGCGCTCGTCGAGGAAGCCGAACAGGCGGGTGCCGGCATCGGTGGCGTGGACGTGCACCAGCAGCTGCACCGCGCCGCGCGCTGGCAGCGCGGCGAAGGCCTGCGCCGAGATCGACAGCAGGTAGCCGACGCCATGCACGTCGACCACCACCTCGGTGGGGGACTTGCGCGCGAGCTCGCCCTTCAGGAACTCGAACACGCGCGCCTCCGCCCCGCGATCGCCGCGGTCAGTCGGCCTTGAACGTCATCCCGAACGCCTCGAGCTTCTTCTTGATCTCCATCAGCGAGGTCTGGCCGAAGTTCTTGCAGGCCAGCAGCTGCTGCTCGGAGAGGCCGCACAGCTCGCCGAGCGTCCGCACGCCGAGCGTGTCGAGCGCGCGCCGCGAGCGGACGGAGAGGTCGAGCTCGGCCACCGGCTTGTGCACCGCGGTCGACCGGTCGACCTCGAGCGCGCGCAGCCCGATGTTGCTGTCGGGCTTCGGCGGCAGCATCCCGAGGGTGAGGCCCTTCTGGGTGAGGACCTGCTTGATCTCGGTCAGCGACGTCTCGCCGAAGTTCTTGAACGCGAGCAGTTCGGGCTCGCTGAGCGAGATCAGGTCGCCGAGCGTCCGCACGTTCATGGTGGCGAGGCAGTTGCGCGAGCGCACCGAGAGCTCGAAGTCGGTGATCGGGATGCCGAGCACGGCGGCGTGCTTGTCCTCGTTGCGGCGGCGCTCCTCGTCGTAGAACTGCGCCGAGCTGGCCGACACGTCCTGCAGGTAGAGGCGCGCGCGGGCGTGGCTCGGGTCGAAGTCGAGGATGCGCTGGAAGCAGTTGCGCGCCAGCTGGTAGTCCTCGTCGTCCTCGAACAGCAGTCCGAGGTTGAGCAGCGCGCCGGCGGGGGCCGGCGTCTGGTTGCAGAGCCGCTCGTAGAGGTCGATCGCGGTCTCGGTGTCGCCGCGCAGCGCCTGATGCTGCGCCAGCCGATAGAGCGCGCCGACATGGTGCGGCTCGACCGCCAGCGCCTGCTGCCAGGCACGCACGGCCTCGTCGTACTCGCCCTCGAGCTCGCGCAGCAGGCCGAGCACGTACGGCGCGTCCGCGCTGTCGGCGTGGCTCTTCTGCAGGTCCTTCACGTCCTTCTCGAGCGCGGCGGCGTCGGAGAGCTGCGCCAGCGCATCGGCGCGCACCAGCCGCGCCGGCAGGCAGCCGCTCTTCTTCTCCAGCACCGCGCCGATCTCCTTCAGCGCGCGCTGCGCATCGCCGCGGCCGAGCAGGATCTTGGCGCGGATGAACGCGGCGAGCTCGCCCTTCTGCTTGGCCAGCAGCTCGAACGCACGCCCTTCCTGGCCGAGCAGGAAGCGGCAGACGCCCGCCTTCGCCTTGCCCGCCTCGTCGGCCGGTTCGGCCGGCACCGATTCGTAGAAAGCGGCCTCGAAGCCACGGTAGAAGTCGGTCTCGCCGAGCACGCGGGTGCGGGCGGCTTCGAGCTCCTCGATCGTGGTGGGCAGTTGGGCGACGAGCTTCGGCGCGGAGTCCACGCTCGGCATCGGTGCGATCCTCACGGCAGGCCTGCGGGTGGCGCGCGTCCCGCGACGAAGCGCGGTTGCGCGGTCCAAAGAACCCCGGGAAGCTATCGGGCTGCCCCGGGGAGTCAAGCGAGGCCGGGGTGGCGGCGGCTGGCTGGCGCAGGAGGGACGACGATGCCGTGGTGTCCGGGCTGCCGGCAGGAGTACCGCGCCGGCATGGCGAAATGCGCCGATTGCAACGTGGCGCTGGTGGCCGACCTCGCCGCGCACGACGGGGCGCAGCGGCAGGCGGCGGCGGCGCGGCTGCTGCGGGTGATCGCGCCGGCCGGGACGACGGAGGCGCTCAAGGCGGGGCTGGCGCAGAAGCGGATCCCGTTCCAGCACGATCCGGGGACCGGGTCGCTGCTGGTCCCGCTCGAAGTGGCCGACCTGCTCGAGGGGAGCCTGGCGCAGGTGGCCGAATGCGAGCGGGTCGGGGACACGCTCCACGTCTACGGCGCCCGGACCGATCGGGAAGCCGAACTGGCGCAGGAGCCGGCGTGGCTCGAGCGGCCGCTCGCGGAGCTCGCACGGGAACCTGCGGCGGCGGTGCCGGGGCTGTTCGCCTGGCTCTCCTGTCCGCAGGCGAAGAAGGCCGGCGCGGCCGCGGAGCGACTCGATCAGTTGGCGGCGCAGGGCGTGTTCCGGGTGGTCGACGTGATCGGTTGGGCGGCGGCGGAGAACCTGAGGAAACCGCTGTTCGCATGGGCGCAGCGGTTGGCCGCGGCGCGACCGGCGGCGCTGGCGGAGGCGGTCGCCGACCTGGCGGTGGCGCGCGCCGGCGCGGGCGCACTCGTGGCGGTGGCGAACCTGCTGCATGTCGTGGCGAAGCTCGCCGATCCGGCGGCGGCGGCGCGCGTGCTGCCGCTGCTCGACCACGCCGATCCAATGGTGCGCGACGACGCGGACGAGGTGCTAGTCTCTCTGACCGGTCGCGACTTCGGGTTCGACGCGGAAGCGGAACCGGCGGTGCGAGCGCGTGCGGTCGCTCTCTGGCGGGAGTGGTTCGCGCGGAACGGCTGAACGCGCTGAACGGCGCGGAGTGGGGCGCGGAGTGGGGCGCACGGTCGCTTGGCGGCGGCCGGGCGTCGGCGGGGGCCGGCGGGAGCCGGCGGGGAGGCGGGGCGTGGACCGTTTCGTCATCACGGGCGGCCAGCGGCTGTCCGGCGACGTCACCGTTGGCGGCGCGAAGAATTCGGTGCTGCCGATCATGGCGGCGGCGCTCCTCACCGAGGAGGAGCTGGTCATCCGGCGCGTGCCGCGCCTGCGCGATGTCGCCTCGCAGGTGAAGGTCCTGCAGTCGCTCGGCGCGCGCGTGCTGCATGACGAGAAGCAGGGGATCCTGCGGATCCGCTGCGACAACGAAGGGCCGATCACCGCGCCCTATGAACTGATGAAGACCATGCGCGCGAGCATCTGCGTGCTCGGCCCGCTGCTGGCGAAACGCAAGCGGGCGCGGGTGTCGATGCCGGGCGGCTGCGTCATCGGCGTGCGGCCGATCGACCTGCACCTGCGCGGCATGGAGGCGCTCGGCGCGGCGATCGACGTCAAGTCGGGCTACGTCGAGGCCAGCACCACGCAGTTGCGGGGCGGCACGCTGTTCCTCGGCTCGAGCGCCGGATCGACCGTGCTCGGCACCGCCAACGTGGTGATGGCGGCGACGCTGGCCGACGGCGAGACGGTGCTGGAGAACGCCGCGCAGGAGCCCGAGGTCGTCGACCTCTGCCGCGTGCTGGTGAAGATGGGCGCGCAGATCGACGGCATCGGCAGCCACTGCCTCCGTGTCACCGGCGTCCAGAAGCTCCACGGCGTCGACCACAGCGTCATCCCCGACCGCATCGAGGCCGGGACCTTCGCCATCGCCGGCGCGATGACCGGCGGCGACGTGACGGTGCGCGGCTGCGAGCCGCGCGATCTGCTGGCGCTGATCGAGCGGCTGCGCGCCGCGGCCGTCGACGTCACCTATGGCGCCGACTGGATCCGCGTCTGTGCGCCGCGGCGTTTCCGGTCGATCGACGTCACCACGCTGCCGCACCCCGGCTTCCCGACCGACCTGCAGGCGCAGCTGATGGCGCTGCTCTGCCAGGCCGACGGCATCTCGATGATCCACGAGCGGATCTACCAGGACCGCTTCATCCACGTCGCCGAGCTGCACCGCATGGGCGCGCGCATCCGCAAGGAGGGCTCGACCGCGATCATCGAAGGCGTGCCGCGCCTTTCCGGTGCGCCGGTCATGGCCAGCGATCTGCGCGGTTCGGCGGCGCTGGTGCTCGCCGGCATGGCCGCCGAAGGCGAGACGATCGTCGACCGCGTCTACCACATCGATCGCGGCTACGAGCGGATCGACGAACGGCTGCGCCTCCTCGGCGCGCGCATCGATCGTCGTGCCGCCGACGCCGGGCCGCCGCCGCTGACGATGGCCGCCTCGGCCTGACGCGGGGCGTTGACGCGCGCTCGTCCGCGTCTTCCGGTTCGCTCACGTCAGCCGGCAGCGCACGACCTCGCGCGGGCAGTGGAAGCGCAGCGGCAGCGTGTCGGCGGCGCCGCGACTGACCAGCAGCGTCGCGGCGCCGAGTTCGAAGCGCAGCCCGTTCCAGCGGCTGAACCAGGCGCCGGGGTAGAGGCGGGTGCCGCGCCGCCACAGGACGCATTGGCCGCCATGGAGGTGGCCGGCCAGCGCGAGGTCGCAGCCGTGCTGCGCAGCGGTCGCGGCCGCTGCCGGGTGGTGCCCGACCCAGACCTGCAGCGCCCGCGGCGCGTCCGGCTCCGCCG
>VGYY01000286.1 GCA_016872815.1 Planctomycetota bacterium | reverse complement strand
GGTCGCGCGCGCGGCGGGCGCCAGCGCCGCGTTCCGCCGGGAGTTCGACGCCGACCTCGGCGGGCTGACCTCGAAGCTGGTCGGCGCGAAGCCGGGTCAGGAGACGCTGCTGGCGGCGTCGGTGCGCGAGGTCCTCGGGCTGCCGCGCGCCGCCCTGACCGACGACGACGCCATCGCGCTGGCGCTGGCGCCGGCGCAGAACCCGCTCCTCTCGCAGTCGCTCAAGACCGGCATGCACAGCAAGCTGTCGCGCTGCCTGCAGCACGTCCATTACACGTTTCGGAAGAAGCTGTCGCACACCGCCGACTCGCAGGACCAGCGCCACCGCATGGTGCCGGCGTCGCGGCCGATCCTCTCGGCGCAGCTCTCCGACGAGCCCGACTTCCTGACGCCGGCGCTGGTGCGGATGGATGACAAGGCCCACGCGGTCTACGCCGCGGCGATGGCGCGCGCGTTCGACGGTCGGGCGCGGTTGAAGGCGCTGGGCGTCAGCGGCGAATTCGCCGACTACGTGCTGCCGAACGCGGTGGCGATCCGCTTCACCGAGTCGGCCGACCTGCTGTCGCTGCACCACAAGCTGGTGGCGCGACTCTGCTACAACGCGCAGGAGGAGATCTTCGCGGCGAGCCTCGACGAGGCGCGCCAGATCGCCGCGGTCGATCCGCGCATCGGCGCACAGCTTGGCGCCCCGTGCCTGCTGCGCCTGCGCGGCGGCGTGACGCCCTATTGCCCCGAAGGCGATCGCTACTGCGGCGTCCCGGTCTGGAAGCTCGCCCTCGAGCGGTACGAGCGCACGATCTGAGGGGGCGCGCGCCGCCGGCGTCGTGCCGCCGCCGCGACCGTCAGCGCAGCCAGTCGATCGCCACCGCGACGTCGCGGGTGGTGGCCATGACCTGCATGTCGAGCAGCCGGACAAAGACGGGGGTCTTCCAGAAGCCGAACTGCTGGAAGGCGTTCTTCGCGTGCTCGCCGGCGACGACCAGTTCGCCGGCGGGAGTCCGCCCGCCGAGCGCGGCACGGACCGGCTCGGGACCGCGACCGGCGGCGACGTGCCAGAGCTGCATGGGACGCGGCGACCGCGCCGCCCAGGCGACATCGAGCTCGAGCGCACGCTCCACCGACTCCGGCACCTCCGGATGGAGGAAGGCGAGGATCGCCTCCTGCTCGCCGGTCTCGCTGAGCAGGCGCAGGCGCGCCGCGAGGTCGACGGCGGCGAAGTCGGGCGAGTCCTCCTCGGGCTGCAGCCAGCGCGATTCCTCGGGACCGAGGTCGCGCGACCATTCGGCGCGCGCCTCGGCCACGCTGCGCAGCCGGCGGCCTTCCGGGACCGGCAACGTAAATTCGGCGGCGAGCTCCGCCGGGTCGAGTTCGAGTTCGACCACCTCCTCGGTCACGGTGAGCGCGCCGACGGTGACGACGAGGCGGCGCGGGAAGAGGTCGCCGTCGGCGATCCAGAGCGCGCCGACGCTGTTGCCGACGAAGGTGAGCTTGGTGCAGCCGACCCCGGCGACCGGCTCGCCCGGCGCGTCGCAGCGGCTCGGTTCGAGGCCGGCGACCGCGAACAGCGGCGGTCGACCGGCGAAGGCGGCGGGCAGGAGCTCGCCGGCGGTGACCACCTTGAGCGCATCGACCAGCGGCCATGCCCGCACCATCTCCGCCACTTCGCCGAGCTCGAGCTGCTGCTGGCGCAGCCGTTCGCCGTCGTAGACCGACAGGAGATGCGGCGTCGCGCGGCCGAAGTCGCGCTGCAGAGTGCGCACCCGGCCGCCGGCCACGTCGACGAAGCTCTCGAAGAAGCGGACGGTCCGTCGTTCGCCTTCACGCGTCTCGTGCCGCACCAGGGCGTGCAGCCGGCGGTGCTTGCCGGCCGCGTCGGTCATCGCTCGCACCAGCAGGGCCGGATCGCGCTGCTGCGGCGAAGGGGGAGCGGCACCGAGCGCGAGCGCCGCCAGCAGCAGCAGCGCCGAGACGCGCAGGGATGGGAGCGCGACGATCATCGAGGCTCGACTCCAGTCCGCGACCATGCACGATGCTGGCGCGTGCCGCTCCCCGCGGCAAGGGGGGCATCCGGTCGGCGGGCTACCATCGCGCCCCGCATGCCGCTCCGGTGCACGCTTCCGCTCCCCGCCGCGCTGACGCCGCCGCAGGCCGCCGCGGTGCTGCGCCGGCACGGCGCCATCGTCGTGCTGGAGAGCGGACGGCCGAGCGCCGCGCACGGCGAACGCACCGTCGTGGCGGGAGCGCCGCTGGCGGAGTTCGAGGTGCGCGGCAGCACGGCGGCGTTGCACGCGCGGCGGGTGCGCGCGACGGGATCGGCGGCGGGCGAGCCGCGATGGCCCGGGTCGGCGGAGCTGGCGACGGCGGCCACGCCGTTCCACGCGCTCGAGCGGTGCGTGCAGGCGCTGCCGGATGGAGCCGCATTCGGCTGGTTCGGCTACGAACTCGGCGCGCCGCCCGCGATTGCCCGCCTCGACCCGTGGCCGGATGCCTGGTTCCTGCTGACCGACGTGGCGGTCGAGTGGGAGCGGCCGAGCGCTGCGCCGCGGCTCGCGTGCGGCGATCCGCGTCTCGCGGCGACGTTGCAGGAGGAACTCGCCGCGGCAGCGGCCACCGGGACGGCGTCACCCGCCGGGGCGCGCCCGCCGCCGGCAGCCGCCGACGCGTCACCGTTCCGCCGGGAGGACCTCGACCTCGCGCGCTACGGCGAGCGGTTCGCGCTGGCGCGCGCGGCGCTGGCGGCCGGCGAGAGCTACCAGCTCTGCTACACCTACCCGCTCGAGCGGCCGCTGCCGGCCGAGTGCATCACCGCTCTCTGGGAGCGCCTGCGCCGCGACCATCCGGCGCCGTTCTCGGCGTTCGTCGCGACCGACGAGCGCGCCCTGGTCTCCTGTTCGCCCGAACGGTTCGTCCGCGTCGGGCCGGATCGGCGCGTCGAGGCGCGGCCGATGAAGGGCACCGCGCCGCGACCGCCCGACGCGGCACAGCGCGCGCTCGTCGCGCAGGCGCTGCGCGACTCGGAGAAGGTCCTCGCCGAGAACCTGATGATCGCCGACCTGCTGCGCAACGACCTCGGTCGCGTCTGCCGGCTCGGCAGCGTCCGCGCGTCGCAGCCGGCACTGGTGGAGGAGCACGCCACGCTCCTGCAGGTCGTCTCGGTGATCGAGGGCGAACTCGCCGCCGGACGGACGACGGCCGACCTGCTGGCGTCGGCGTTCCCGCCCGGCTCGATGACCGGTGCGCCCAAGGTGCGCGCGGTGGAGCTCCTGCGCGAACTCGAGGCGGAGCCGCGCGGGCCCTATTCGGGGGTCCTCGGCTGGTGGGCGGACGACGGCAGCTGCGACTGGTCGGTGGTGATCCGGACCGCGCTCTGCGCCGGCGGCCGGGCGCGGGTCAGCGTCGGCGGCGGACTGGTCTGGGACTCGACCGCCGCGGCGGAGTGGGAAGAGAGCCGCGCCAAGGCGGCGCCGCTGCTCGCGGCGCTGGCGGCGATCGAGCGCGCCACGCCGGCGGGCGGCACCGCTGACGGCGGAGCGCGCCCGTGAGGATCGTGCTGGTCGACCATCACGATTCGTTCGCGTGGAACCTGGTCCATCTCTTCGGCGGCATCGTCGGCCGGGCCCCCGACGTGGTGCAGAGCGCCGGACTCGATGTGGCCGCGCTGCTGCGCCGCCCGCCGGAACTGCTGCTGATCGGCCCGGGACCGGGCCATCCAGCCGACCCCCGCGCGGCCGGCCGATCGCTCGATCTGATCGCGGCGGCGCGCGGCCGCGTGCCGCTGTTCGGCGTCTGCCTCGGGCTGCAACTCATGGTGGTGGCGTCCGGCGGCTGCGTGGTGGCGGCGGCGCAGCCGATGCACGGGAAACGCTCGCGGCTGCGGCATGCCGGCACGCGGCTGTTCGCCGGGATGCGGAGCGACGTCGCGGTGATGCGCTACCACTCGCTGGTGGCCGCGCGAGCGACGCTGCCGAGCGCGATCGAGGTCGTGGCCGAGAGCGATGCCGGCGAAGTCATGGCGATCGAGCAGGAGGGCGCGTGCGCCGTCCAGTTCCACCCGGAGTCGATCGGATCGGAGGGCGGAGAGCAGCTCGCCGGCAACGTCGTCCGCTGGGCGCGGAGCGGGCGATGGGAGTGACAAGAAAAAAGACCGCGACGCGCGGCGCACCACAGGTCAGGTCAGGCAAGTCCGTCGAATCGTTGGTCAACGAACGGGTGCGCCGCGCCCCGCGATCGATGCGGCGGATGATAGCGTGCGCGCTGGCCGAATCGAAGACGCCGGATCGAGAGCGGCGACGATGACGCGCGACCACGCCATGGACTCGACGCGCGTGGCGGTGCTGGCGGCCGGTCGTTCGAGCCGCATGGGCGCGCCGAAGCCGTTGATCGTGATCGACGGCGAGCGCGCGCTGCAGCGCGTGCTGCGCCTCGCGCGCGAGCAGCGACTTTCCGCGTGCGTCGTGCTGGGATTCCATGCCGAACGAGTGCGCGCGGAGATCGACTTCGGCGACGCGGCGATCGTGGTCAACCCCGATCCCGACGGCGGGCAGTCGAGCTCGGTGCGCTGCGCCGCGCGGGCGCTGGCGCGCGGCGAGGCGCTGCTGCTCTGGCCGGTCGACCATGCGCGCGTCGCGGCGACGACGCTGGCGGCCCTGCGCACGGCATGGGCCGCGCGGCCGCCCGGCACGGAGATCGTGCTGCCGAGCCACGACGGGCGGCGCGGCCATCCAGCCTGGTTCTCGCCGCTCGCGGCGGCGGAGCTCGCGGAGCTGCCGGACGGCGCCCCGGCGCACCGGGTCGTGCGCCGCGACCCTGCCCGGGTGTT
>VGYY01000285.1 GCA_016872815.1 Planctomycetota bacterium | reverse complement strand
ATTCGCCCCGGCGGCGCTCGCGCCCGCCCCGCGCCCCTGCGTGGTCGTGGTCGCCGCGAGCGACGCGCCGCCGGCCCGACAGGAGGCGTGGCTCGCCGCGCTGGCCCAGCGTGGCTACCCGGCGCTGGCGCTCGAACTGCCGGTCGAACTCGACGCTGGCCATTGCGCCGACGCCGTGACCGATGCGCTGCGGCAGTTGCGCGCCGTGGCGGCGTTCGACGAATCCCCGTCGCACCGGGAGATCGATCCGCGGCGCCTCGTGCTGGTGGCCGAGGGCGACCGGGCCGCCGCCGCCGCACGCGCCGCGGCGGACGAACGCGACCTCGACGCACTCCTGCTGCTCGACCCGGCCGCGCAGGGATCCGCGCTGCCGTGGCTGCACCGCATCGACGCCTTCACCGCGCTGGTGGCGAGCGGCGCGCCGCACGCCGCCACCGTCGCCGCCTGGCACCAGGCGAGCCGGGGCGATCTGGTCCGGCGTTGCACGGTCGAGTTCGCCGGCGAAACGGCGCTGCCGCGAGTGGTCGCTGACGATCCGGCGGCGGCACCGGCGGAGCGACCGGTGCTCGAACGCGAAGTGCGCCGGCTGATCGTCGACTTCGTCGAGTGCGCGCTGCCGCCGCCCGTCCCCTCCGGTCCGCGCTCGTTCGCCGATCGGGCGCGGCGCGGTGCGATCGATCGCCGCGTCCACAGCACCGACGATCGTGCGCGCCTCGCGCTGACCCCGCGCGCCGACTGATCGCGCGAGAGGTGGAACGACGGCGTGCGCGCGTCGTAGGTCGAGGCGACCCACGTCGCGCCGGCACCCCTCGCGAGAGATGCCATGACGCCGCTTCGCGCCCGCGCCTGGTTGCCGTTCCTGTTCGCGGCGCTGCCGCTCGTCGCGTGGAGCGCGCAGCAGGGCGTTCCGCGCGCGGCGCAGCGTCCCTTCCCGGAGCAGACCGCGCGCGGCAGCACGCGGATCTACTACTGGGGCGGCAACCACTCGGGCGGCCAGGCGCAGATCCACTTCGGCCAGCCGCAGTGGCACGACAGCTACGACGAGAAGCTCGACTCGCTGTCGGGAAAGCGGTGGCGGCTCGGCCAGAACTTCTGGACCACGCTCGACACCAACCTCGATCTCGCCTTCGGGGAGATCGAGGTGCTGGCGGGCTGCTGGTACCTGGCGCTCGAGCGCAACGTCGACGGCAGCTACGTGCTCTGGGTGCTCGATCCCATCGAGATCCGTGATGCGCACCTCGACGCCTTCCAGGTCGACCAGACCAAGGGCGGCCTCGCCATCGCACTGGAGCACAAGGCGGTCGCGGTGAAGGCCGAGAAGCTGCAGATCCGGCTCGACCTCGATGCCACGCGCAAGGACGGCGCGAAACTGGTCATCCACTTCGGCAAGCACGAGCTCAGCGCGCCGCTGACGATGACGCCGGAGCGCGACTGAGCGCGACGCTGGCGGCGCGACCGCGCCGGCTCGAACGGGCGGGGGGCGCTCACGGTAGGATTCGCCGCGCGGCGCGTCCTGCCACGCTTCGGGAGAGCCAAGGATGGAATCGTCGATCGTTCATGCGCGCCAACGCGGCAGCGCGGCCAAGCTGGTCCTGATCGTCCTCGCGGCGGGCGTCGCCGCCTACTTCATCCTGCCGAAGTTCAAGACTGCGGTGGACCAGAAGATCGAGGAAGTCGGCGGCTGGGACGACGCGGCCCGCAAGCACGACCCGGTCGGCTTCATCGACTACTCGATCGGCCGGCTCGATGACAACATCCAGAAGTTCAGCGCGGTCAAGGGCGACCTCGCGCTGGCCAAGGCCAAGCTGCAGAAGCTCCACGACGACAACCAGGCCAAGCTCGGCTTCGCCGGCAAGCAGCTCGACGAACTGAAGACCGCCTACAAGGATGCGACCGGCGGCAAGGGCTGGCCGGTGCAGCTCGCCGGACAGGCCTACGACGAGGGTCAGCTGAAGCAGCAGGTCAGCCTTCTGCTGAGCCAGAAGGGCGCCTTCGAGAGCGTGCTGAAGCAGACGACCTCCGGACTCGAGACCACCACGCGCCGCGAGGCGGAGATCGTCGGCCGGGTCGCCGAGAGCAAGGCGAAGCTCGACCTCCTGCGCACGCAGAAGGAGCTGGTGAAGGTCAACCAGCTCACCGCCGACACCGAGCGCCTGCTCGGTGAAGTCCACGACGTGCTGGTCCAGAACGAGGCGATGACCGCCGAGAACCCGGTCCGCACCGTCGAAGAGCTGATGAAGCAGGCGGAGTCGGGCTCGTCGACCGCGAACGCCAACGTCGACGCCTTCCTCAACGGATGAGCGACCTCCGGCCGGACGAGCGCACTCGCGACGCCGCCGCGCCGCTGATCGGGCGGGCGACGCGGCGACGTCGGCTGCGCCGCGCGCTCGGCGTCCCGGCCCTGCTCGCCGCCGCCACCTGCTTCGCGCTCGCGCGCTGCGGCGACTCCGGTGACGGCGGCCGCGGCGGCGGCCCGGCTGGCGGCCGCGCCGCCCCGTCGCCGGCGAAAGCGGCGAAGGCAAGCTGGACTCCGGACGAGATGGCGGCCGACCCCGAGGGCTATCTCCTCTGGGCCGACCAGAACCTCGAGCGGCAGATCGCCACGCGCCGCGAGCGGATCAGCGCCGTCGCCGCGCGCCGCGGCGACCTCGAGGGACGGCGCGCGGGCTTCGGCACCAACCTCGACGAACTGCGCAACGTCGAGACGCGCCTCGCCGCGGCGCTGCGCAAGGCCGAGGACGAGGACCGCTTCCCGTTCAAGATGGCCGGGCACACCTTCACTCGCGAGAAGGCGCAGTCGGTGCTGACCGAGCTGGCGCGCCTCCTGGCCGACCGCGGGCCGCTGGCGCAGACCTACGCCGAAGGCATCGCCAAGCTGGCGGCGATCGAATCGTCGCTGACGGCCGACATCGAGCGCCTCCGCGCGCTGCGCGACAAGCTCGCGATCGACCTCGAGCAGGTGCGCGTCAGCCACGGCGTGGCCGAGCTCGAGAAGCTGCGATCGACCGAGTCGGAGATCGCGCACTACGCCAAGATCCTCGGATCGCTGGCGGAAGAGACCACGGGCGCCCTGCCCGCGGCGCCGCCGCCGGTCGATCTCAACCAGTTGCTCCAGTGAGGAAGCGATGAAGCCGTGGTCCCTGCCGCGCGCCGCCCTGTCCGCGGCGCTGCTTGCCCTGCTGCCCTGCGTCGCCCGTGCCCAGGGCGACGGACTGAAGGGCGTGATCGACGACGCCGAGCTGGTGGAGACGCGCACCGAGATTCCGCGCCTGCTCGCGGCGGCCGCCTACGAGATGAAGGACGGCATCCTCGACATCGAGCTCTCGGAGTACGCGGGCTACGCCGGCCTGGTGGTGGCCAACGGCGGGCTCGAGCCGAACGACGCGTCGTGGTTCGCGAAGAAGCACGGCTTCAAGGTGCGCATCCGCCTGTCGGAGGAGGAGAGCTGGTCGGCGCTGAACAGCGGGAAGATCGGCGCCTCGGCCACGACGCCCGACGTGCTGGCGGCCTACGGCCGGCAGTTCCAGGTGGTGGTGCCGGCGCAGATCGGTTTCTCGCGCGGCGCGGACGGCGTGGTCGTCCGCAGCGAGATCAAGCGGATCAACCAGTTGAAGGGCAAGGTGCTGGCGGCGTGCCAGTTCACCGAGACCGACTTCTTCCTGCGCTACCTGGCGCAGGAGGCGGGGCTGCGGGTCAACCTGCTGGCCGACCTTGCCGCCGCTCCCGATCCGGAGCAGGTGAACATGGTCTATTGCGCCGACGGACCGGCCGCCGGCGACCTCTTCCTGCGCGACCTCAAGGCCGGCCGCAGCCGCCTGGCCGGCTGCGTGACGTGGGCGCCGAAGACCGGCGAGGTGGTCGACGCCAGCAACGGCAAGGCGACGCTGCTCACCACCAACCGCAACCTGCTGGTGATCGCCGACGTGCTGGTGGTCAACCGCGGCTTCGCGCAGCAGAATCCGAAGGTGGTGGCCGGCCTGGTCGAAGGGCTGCTCGACGGCAACCGACAGGTGCGGACGGCGCCGGACGGCCACGTCGCACTGCTGGCCCGGGCGTTCCGCTGGGAACCGGCGGACGTCAAGGGCGAACTGGCCAAGGTGCACCTGGCCAACCTGCCGGAGAACCAGGCGTTCTTCTCGGGTGCGATCGACGCGGCCGGCAGCTTCGGCGGGATCTACCAGTCGGCGGTGCTCGCCTACGGCCCGTCGCTGCTGCCCAATCCCGCCGACCCTGACCGATTCTTCGACGGCCAGGCGCTGGCGGCAGCGCAGGCGAGCGGCGCATTCGCGAGCGAGAAGGTGGCGATCGCGCCGATCTCGTCGGGCGGCGGCGCGTCGGTCGAGGGCGATCCGCTGCTGTCGAAGGACATCCGCTTCCTGTTCGAACCGAACTCGGCGACGCTCGACCAGAAGAATGCGCAGAACCTCGAGGACCTCGGCGCCATCGCCCGCCTGGTCCAGGTGAGCCCCGGCTCGATGGTGCTGCTGCGCGGCCACGTCGACAACTCGATGCTCGAGACCTTCCGCAAGCAGGGTGGCGAGGCGCTGGTGCGGCAGATGGCGTTGAAGGCGATGCAGCTCTCCAAGGAGCGCGCGGGCGAGATCCGTCGGCTGCTGATCGAGCGGCACAAGGTCGACGCCACGCGCCTCGAGGTGGTCGGCCGCGGCTGGGACGAGCCGACCGGCAAGGAAGCCGAGCAGAACCGCCGCGTCGAGGTGCAGTGGTTCACGCTGGAATGAGCGGACCGACCTGCGAACGCCTCTGGTTCGCCGACTCGCACCAGCTCGCCTTCGACGCCCGGGTGACGGCCGCAGCGGTCGATCCGCAGGG
>VGYY01000284.1 GCA_016872815.1 Planctomycetota bacterium | reverse complement strand
TCGGGCGGAACCGGCGAGCGCGCCGGCGCCCGCGCAGCCGCTCGCCGCGGCGAAGCGCAAGCGCAGCTTCAAGGAGCAGAAGGAGTTCGACGCGCTCCCCGAGCAGATCGCCGCCGCCGAGGCCGAGGCGGTGCAACTCGACGCAAAGTTCGCCGATGCCGCGTTCTATTCCGGCCCGCGCGCCGCCGTCGAGCAGGCGCAGACGCGCCGCGCCGAGCTCAAGGCGCAGATCGACCGGCTCTATTCGCGCTGGGCCGAGCTCGAGTAGTCGGCGCGCCGGCCGCGACCCGCGGCGGGGTGGCGTCACCAGGCGCAGCGCGCCGCGATCGCCTCGGCCGAGCCGTCGCGGAGCCAGGGATCGAGCTGGGCGATCTCCTTCAGCTGCTGGCCGCGCACGCGCGGGACGGCGACGTAGCGGGCGATGAGATCGGGGAGCGCGGTCACGTCGCTCCAGAGCTTCTCGAACTGGGTGACCGGGAAGACGTCCTCCTGCGCGTGGCCCCAGCGCTTCTTCACGTCCTTCAGGGTGACGTAGGTCGGCAGCTGCGCGGCGATGCGGCGGACGGCGGCGGCGATCGCGGCGGCGGCCGCCGACGTCGGATCCGCGCTCGCCTGGAGCACCTGCTCGCGCGTCAGTCCGAAGCGCTCGAGCAGCCGATCGAGGTCGATCCAGGTGGTCATCGAGTTGTACCAGCTGAGCTCGAGCTCCTGCTCCTCGCGCGGCAGTGCCAGCCCCTCGATCAGCCGCAGCCGGCCGTCGACGCGCGCCAGCCCGCCGCCGCGATCCTCGAGTTGGCGCCGGATCACCTCGAAGGTGAGCGTCGCGCCCTGGTCGACCTGCGCGAGGTGAGTGCCGAGCAGGCCGGCGTCGAGGTCGGCGCCGAGCGTGTCGACGTTGTGCAGCAGCAGCGTCCTGAGCTGCGGGCGCTGCCGCAGCAGGCCGCCGAGCACGCCGTTCTTCAGCAGATTGGGCAGCTCGTAGAAGTGGCCGACCGGATGGAGGCACTGCAGCGGCACGTTGTCGACGTAGTCGCTGCCCTCGCCGGCCGCCCGCGCCCAGCCGATCAGCGCCGCGTGCGCGCTCTCGCGCAGCTTCTGCTGCTGCCGGTCGAGCCGCTGGTGGCTCGACTCCTCCCACAGGAAGCGCAGGTCGCGCTCCATCGGCACCAGCCGCAGCCCCACCGACCGCCCCGGCGACAGCGCCACGAGCAGCTCCCGCTCCGGTGACGTTTCCGTCGAATCGTCGCTGCGACGTTTCTGCGGGCGCAGGGCGCGGGCGAGGGCGGCGTGGGTGAAATGGCTGGTGGTGATGAGGTGCGGGATCGGGCAGCCGGCGGCGCGAGCGGCGCGGCGGCTCTTGGCGAGATGGACGTCGAGGAAGCTGCGGAACTGCCCGTCGAACCTGGCGAACGGGAAGAGCGCCTTCACCACGCCGGCGCCGCCGCTCCAGCGGCTGCCGGCCCCGGCGGCCAGCGTGACGACGGCCACCTCGCCGCGCGCCAGCGCCGCCTCGCCGCGTGCGATCGCGGCCGCCGTCGCGCCGCTGCGCAGATCGAGAACGTCGCCCGGCTCGACGTCGCGCACCTGCGTGTGCACCGGCAGCCGACTCTGCGCCAGTCCGATCCGCCCGGCCCGCAGGTCGGCCCGGATCGCCTCGTGCTCGGTGGCGTCGAAGCCGAGCGACCCGAGCAGCGCCGCGAGCGCTGGCGGTCGCGGCCCGTCATCCGCCGTCGCCGCCGACCCTGCCACGGCCGCCGCTCCGGCTGCCGCCGCGCCGGCCGAGCTCCCCGCCGCCGCCTCCGCGGACGCACGCCGCGTGTGCTCCGGCGCCGCCTCGCCCTCTGCCCATTCCGCCCACGTCCCGCGCTCGTTGATGGCGAAGTCGTAGACGACCGGCTCCATCGCGAACGGCAGCGCCGCCTCGAGCTCGCCCTTGGCGGCCGACAGGATCTCCTGCATCGCCCGCTTGCGTGCCGCCAGTCGCTCCGCCACGACGGCGGCGCTGTCGCCGGCTCCGGCCGGCTCGAAGATGAAGCCCATCCCGCCGCCCGACATCCCGCCGAGCATCCAGAAGCCGAGCCATTCGGCCCCGAAGCGCACCCGCGTCCGCGCGATGACCGACTCGGTGAAGGCGTTGCTGGCCTGCGGGATGATCGTCGTCAGCGGGCCGAAGAAGTTGCGGGTCGTCGCCGCGGCGAGGCGGCGCATGTCGCCCGCCGCCAGCGCCTGCAGCAACTCCTCGAGGATCGCGCCGGTCTCCTGCCGCGCCTGCCATTCGCGCGCGCTGCGCAGCAGGTACTTCTCGGTGACCATCTCGAGGATCGGCCCGACGTTCTGCGCCATGCCGCCATGCACCAGCACCAGCGACTGCGCGAGCCGCGCGTGCGCCGCCTCGGGCACCCGATCGCGGCCGAGCAGCGTGTGGCGCGGCATCAGTCGCCCGCGCGACACGCCCCATTCCGGATCGCCGGCGGCGGCCGCGACGCCCTCGATCAACTTGATCCCGGGCCACAGTCCGCCCGAGTCCTGCCAGCCGCCGCCCGAGCCGCCGAGCCACTCGCCGAGGATCGCCCGCGCCGCGCAGGTGCGCCGCTCGCCCTCGCTCAGTGCGCCGGTCAGCGCCGCGGCCTGCCCGGTGGCCCGCATCAGCAGAGAGATCAGCGAGCCGAGCAGCGTGGTCGACACCGCGAGGCGCGACCCCTTCGGGATGCCGCGCACGATCGAGACCAGCTCGAGGCCGCGCCCCTCGCCGACCAGCCGCGCCAGCAGCTCGCGCAGCGTGGTGCCCGAGCCCTCGATCCCGGGCGGCACCACGCCCGCCGCCAGCAGCGCCGCCTTGAGCAACCCCAGATGGTCGCGCGCGAAGTCGAACAGCGGCGCCAGCTCGCTGATCTCCGCGGCCGCGCCGAGGTCGCGGCTCTCGAGCCGGAAGACCGGCCGGTCGATCACCCGCAACCACGCCTCGACCGGCGGCTCGGGCGCGGCATCGCGGCCGTGCACGCCGAGATCGATCGAGATGTTGAGCACGCGCGCGCCCTCGGGATGGTCCATCCCGAGGAAGAAGATGTCGCTCCAGCCGCAGTGGGTGAGGTCCATCCGCACCGGCGTGCGCTCGCGCAGCCAGGGTGACGATCCGTCGGGCGCGCGCGCGAGCAGCTCGCGGCGGAAGCGGAGCGGCTGGTCGAGCGGATGGCCGCAGCGGAACATCCACTGGTTGCCGCGTTCGCCGCGCACGCTGCGGCGCACCTGGTCGGCCAGCGTCTGGAACGCGAGTCCGCGACAGGCGGCCGCCAGCGCCGAGCAGATCGCGTCGCCGGCGCCGTCGCGCACGAGCGCCGCCTCGAACGCCGCGATCGCCTCCTCGAAGCGGCGATCGAGCAGCAGCGCGACGCCGTCCGGCGGGATGCGGGCGCCGCGGGCCGGCAGGCGCTCGGGTCGCGCCGCGAGGTGGTAGCGATGGATCGCCTGCAGGAAGAAGAGCGCCCGCACCTTCGCGTAGAGGCTCGGCGTCTCGGCGCGGAAGGCGTGCAGCGCCGCGCACTCGCGCAGCAGCGCGGCGGCGTCGAGGCCTTGCACCGCCGCATCCAGCGCCAGGTGACGCTGCGCCTCGTCCTGCGCCTGCAGCAGTTCGACCAGCCGGCTCATCGCGCGCGCTTCGCCGTCACGCGCCGCCGCCCGTGGCGCGCACCTTCTCGCGCGCCAGCAGGAGCTCGGTCACCTGCGCCAGCACGTCGTCGCGGTCGCGTCCGGCCAGCGCCAGCGCGAGCTGCGCGATCAGCAGCCCGTATTTCTCCCCGAGGTCGAAGCGCGTCGCCGCCACCTCGAGCGCCAGCCACTTCGCCCGACCCGGCAGCGTGGCGAGCGCCTGGGTCAGCGACACGCGCAGGGGATCGCCGGCCTCGCGCACCGCGCGCTCGAGCGGCCCGAACAGCGCCGCCGGCAGCACGTGCAGCCCGAAGAAGCAGAGGTAGTGGCCGGCCCGCAGGCCCGGCACGAACAGCTTCTGCTCGGCCTCGGTCGGCGTCGGCTTCTCCAGCACAGCGTCGATGGTGAACAGCCCCTCGGCGCCCGCCACGCGTGGCCCGCCGACGGCGCCGAATTGCGGCAGATGCGCCTCGCGCGTCGCCTGCACCGCCGAGACCGCGGCGCCCTCCCGTTCGGCCGCGGCGACCAGCTCCGCCGCCGGCCGCGTCGCGCCGCGCGGCAGGAATAGATGGTCGCCCACGAGGTGCAGGAACGACTCGTCGCCGATGAAGTCACGCGCCTGCAGCAGCGCGTCGGCGTAACCGCGCGCCGCCGGCTGGGCGATGAACTGGAGCCGCGGCCCGGGCGCACCGGCCGCCTCGGCGTAGCGCGCGCGGTCGTCGGAGTGGACCACCACGGCGATCTCGCCGATCCCCGCCGCCGCCGCCTCGTCGAGCAGCAGCCGCAGCGCCGATTTCGCCGTCCCGTCGCGATCGACCAGCCGCTGCAGCGGGAGCTCCCGCTGCGCCGGCCCGGCCGCCGTCACGACCGCTTTGCGGATCTTCATGGGGGCGCGATTGTAGGGGCCGTTGCCGATCGTGGGGCCGGCGAGGCAGGAGCGCATGAGACAGGAACGAGCACCGACCCTGCTGCTCGTCGTCGCGGCGCTCCTGATCGTCGCGCTGGCGGTCGGCGGGATCTGGTGGTGGCTCGACGCGCCGTCGGCGCCGTCGCTGGTGTCGCGCCGCGATCCGCTCGCGGCGGGCGAGGAGCCGGCGCTGGCCGCCCCGACCACCGCTGAACGGACGGACGGTCGCTCGCCGAGCGACGGTGCGGCGAACCACGCGCCTCCGACTGGCGCCGCCGCCGGCGACCGCCGCGACCCGCCGGTCGGCGCCGGCGAGGGCAGCGCGCCGCTGCTCGGCCCGCG
>VGYY01000283.1 GCA_016872815.1 Planctomycetota bacterium | reverse complement strand
GGCCTGCGCGGCCGCGACGCGGCCCGGGAAGGCGAGCAGCGCCGGCGCCGCGATGGCCCGCTCGAGCAGCGGCCCCGCGCGCTCGAAGTCGCCGAGCTCGACGCGGACGATCCCCTCGCCGCAAGCGGCCCGCGGGTCGTCCGGCACGAGCAGCGACGCGAGGCGGAACTGCTCGAGCGCCGCGCCGAAGCCGCCACGAGCGACGCCCTCGAGCAGCAGGAAGCCCAGATCGATGCGTGCGTCGACGCCGGCGGGGTCGACCGCCAGCGCGCGCTCGAAGGCGGTGCGGGCAGCGGCGACGTCGCCGTCGGCCAGCACACGCAGGCCGGCGGCATGGTGGACGCGCGCGGCGGCGGCGTCACCGCGGATCGGCGCCACCAGCGGCGGATCGAGGGCGGGATCGCGCGCGTGGGCCGTCGCGGGAGGAGGTGCCGGCGACGGCTCCGGCGCGCGCGCATCGCAGCCCGGCAGCAGCGGCAGGCAGAGGACGACGACCACCCCGCCCCTGACGGCAGGACTCACGGCGGCGGCTCGCACCGGCCGCGCGCCAGCTCGGCGCGTCCCTCCTCGACCGCCACGATCTGGTCGAGCGCCACTTCGGCGAAGCGCTGCGTCGCCCCGCTCCTGGGCCAGAAGACCTCGAGCGCGACGATCCGCGTCGCCGCGCCGAGGCCGAGTTCGCACTGCAGGCTGTTGCCGCCGAAGCTCGCGTTGGTGCCGACGAACTCGACGACCTCCCGGGTGGATGGCTCGCCGCCGGCGCCGCCCTCCTCGATCGTGCAGCGCACGCGGGCGCCGATGCCGAACCGGTCCGAGTCGCGCCCGATCAGCTGGACGGTGAGCCAGCGCCGCCCCGTTCCCGGATTCAGGAAGAGCGCGCTGGCGAAGGCGTCGTCCTTCAGCACCCCGCCGATCTCGACGAACAGGTCCTGGTCGCCGTCGCCGTCGAGGTCACCGATGGCGACGCCGTGTCCTTTCTGCAGGTGGCCGGTGCCGCTGGCGCTGGTCACGTCGAGGAAGCGACGACCGCGGTCGTTCTTCAGCAGCACGTTCGGCCAGAGCGAGGCGAACTCGGGGTCGCCGGTGGCGAGGTAGAGGTCCATGAAACCGTCGCCGTCGAGGTCGCCGACGTTGCAGCCCATCGGGAAAACGACGCGGGCGAGGCCGCTCGCGGCGGTGGCGTCGCGGAAGCGGCCGTTGCCGTCGTTGCGGAACAGGCGCATGGTGTCGCGCCCGGGCGTCCGATCGCGGTACCACGCCGCCAGCTCGAGCGGGCGGGCAGTCGGCGTGGCGTAGTTCGCCACCCAGAGGTCGAGCGCGCCGTCGTTGTCGGCGTCGAAGAAGGCACAACCGAAGCTGGTGAGCGGCTCGTCGACGCCGTACTCGACGGCGACGTCGACGAAGCGGCCGTCGCCTTCGTTGCGGTAGAGGCGGTTCTGCTGGCCGAGGTTCGAGACGTAGAGGTCCGGGTCGCGGTCACCGTCGAAGTCGCCGAAGACGGCGCCCTTGCACATCCGGTCGTTGGCGATGCCGGCGATCGCGCTGATCTCCTCGAACGTGCCATCGCCGCGGTTGCGGAACAGCCGGCACGGGAAGTCGGTCGGGGAGCCGCGCCCGCGACTCTCGCCGCCGAGGAACAGGTCGAGGTCACCGTCGAGGTCGATGTCGGCGGAGGCGGCGACCAGGCTCGGCTGCGCCACCTCGACCCCCGCTTCGAGCGTGCGATCGACGAAGGTCCCATCCTCCTGCTGGATCAGCAGCGAGTTCGGCAGCGCGCCGTGTTCGTGCAGCCAGGCGCCGCGCTGCACCAGGAGGTCGAGGCGGCGATCGCCGTTCCAGTCGCGCGCGAAGCACTGGAAGCCGCCGAGCTGGCCGCCGAGCCCGCGCTCGGCTGCGACGTCGCGGAAAGTGCCGTTCGGCTGCTGCTCGAACAGGGCGATCGGCTCGAACGGGCCCGAGGAGGTGACCACCACGTCGAGCCGCCCGTCGCCGGTCAGGTCGTCCATCACCGCGCCGCCGGCGAGCGCGACCGTGGCGAGGCCGCGCTCGCCGGCGACGTCGCGGAAGCGCGGGAAGGCGCCCTCGCTGGCGAAGTGGTCGGGCGGCAGCAGCAGGTGCTTCGGCACGGCGGCGGGCCAGCTGCCGAGCGTCATGTGGGCGATGTTGAGCAACCAGATCGCGGCGAGGTCGCGCGGCTCGCGTTCGAGGTGCGGGGTCAGCAGCGCGATCGCCTGCTCGCTGCCACGGCGGGCGCGGTGCTCCGCGGCCGGGCTGAAGGGGAGGATGCAGCTCTCGCCGTGGTGGCCGGCGATGCAGTTCTCGCGCTCGCCGGTGCGCAGCCACGTCATCGCGAGCTGGCGAGTGACGGTGGCGACTGCTTGCGCGTCGCCGGCGGCGCTGGCGAGCGCGAGGCACTCGCTCCAGCAGCGCCGCGCGCCGTCGAGGTCCCCCATCGCGGTGCGCGTGTCGGCCAGCGGATAGAGGACGGCGAAGCGATCGGCGGGCGCGGCGGCGGCCGGCAGCGCCGCGAGCGCCGCAGTGAGGCGGGCGAGCGGCGCTTCGCCGTAGAAGACGGCGTCGCTGGCGACCAGGCGGCGCGCGTGGTCGAGCAGGAGGCGCTCCTTGCGCCCGGTCGGCTCGGGGGCGTCGGCGGGGCGAGCGCGGCTGTGGGCAATGCAACAGCCTTCCGGGGCGGCAGCGGATGACGTGGCCGGCGGCGTCGCCGGGGACGGTGCCGCCGGGGACAGTGGCGCCGGCGGCTCCTGCGCGGCGGCGGCCGCGAGGAACAGGGGGAGCAGCGAGGGCGCGACCAGCGTCGTCACGGCGGCCGTTCTACCGAAGGGCGTCACGGGCGCGAGGGGCGCCGCGGCTACCCTGCCGGCGCCTCACGAATCCGGATACGCGGCGTGGCCGCGCTCGATCGCCCATCGACGAGGAGGAGTGCCATGTTGCAGATCGGGATCGCGGTGATTGCGGGTCTCGCGGCAGCGGTCGGGGACGGCGTACTGGCGCCGCCGGTGCGGCTGGCGGCGGGCGAGACGTGGATCGACACCGGCGAGGAGATCGCGCATGCCGGACCGTCGTTCCACGACCTCGACGGCGACGGGCGGCGCGACCTGCTGGTCGGGAACTTCGCCGGGACGCTGGCGCACTACCGGAACGTCGGCACTGCGGCGGCGCCGAAGTTCGAGGCCAAGGGGTTCCTCGCCGCGGAAGGCGCGCCGATCAAGATCAAGAACTGGTGATGCATCGGCCTGAATCCGCAGTTCGCGGATCTGACCGGCGATGGCGTGCTCGACCTGTTCACCGGCTGCTTCGAGGGCGGCGCCTACGTCTGCGCCGGCCGCAAGGAGGGCGGCTTCCTGCAGCCGCGCGCGCTGCTCGACCGGGGCGGGCGGATTCTCCGGCTCGGCCAGTACTGGGATGACCAGAAGAACGAGTGGACCGGCGTCGCCGACAGCAAGCACAAGGAGGCGCTCGGCATCGGTGTCGCAGCGGTCGACTGGGATGCGGACGGCGACCTCGACCTGCTGCTCGGCTCGAATGAGGGTGGGCTCTACTTGCGGAAGAACGCCGGCAGCGCCGCGCAGCCGTCGTTCGAGCTGGACAGCGCGCAGCTCATGGCCAAGGGCGCGCCGATCCACGTGCCGGGTGGCCACCTGATCCCGGCGGTGGCCGACTGGGATGGCGACGGCCAGTTCGACCTCTTCTCGGGCAGCGGCGCCGGCGGCGTCTGGTGGTGGCGCAACGTCGGGACCAAGGGCGCGCCCAAATTCGCGAAGGAGCGCCGGCTGGTGGCCGATGCGATCCAGGGCGACTCGATCACCGAGCCGAAGGGGCCGGGGCAGCGCACGCAGGTCTGCCCCACCGACTTCGATGGCGACGGCGACCTCGACCTGCTGATCGGCGACTACCACTCAAGCCCTTACGTCGAGGGCAAGCCGTGGGAGCACCACGGCTACGTCTGGCTCGTCGCGCGCAATCCCGCCCCCGCCGCAAGCGGCAACTGACCCACCGCCCCCGGTCGAATCGTCGCTGCGACGTTTCTACCGATGCTTCGTCGCAGCGACGATTTGACGGGGGGTGGTCAGCGCGGGGCGAGCAGCAGGTCGAGGGGGTCGTGGTCCATGGTCGGGCCACGGTGATCGGGCAGGACGCGGGCGTGCAGCGCGCGCAGTTCCGGTGACGTGAAGAGGTAGTCGAGGCGGCGGTCGGGCTCGGCGGTCGGCCCGGCCGCGGCGCCGGCATCGGTGAGGCGCGCGGCGACCCAGTTGTAGATCGCGACGTCGCTCCCGGGGTCGCCCGAGAAGAGGTCACTGCGCTGGCCGACGTCGAGGTTCAGGTCGCCGCCGAACAGGCGCGCCGTCCCCGGTGCGGCGAACAGGCGATCGACCGCCCCGCCGATCAGTCGGCGCCGCTCGCGCGCGCTCCACGCAGACGCGTGGACGTTGCCGACCGCGATCGACCGGCCGTCGATCCGCCATTCGGCGATCGCGACGTTGCCGACCAGCTCGCCGCCGTGCAGCTCGCCGCGCAGCGCGACGATCGCGATGTCGCCGCTCGCCTTGACGTACGGTCCCTCGTCCCGCAGTCGGTCGCGCAGAGCCGGCCAGTCCGTGCCGTAGCGGAATTCCTGCAGCAGGAGCAGATCGGGCTCGAGGTGGTTGATCACGCCGGCGAGCCGGTCGAGGTCGTCGTGATCGAACGGACGCGGCCAGCCGTCGCGCGACCCGCCGACGTTCCAGGTGATCACGCGCAGCAGGCCGGCCTGCGCGCGCGCCGCGCGATTGCCTGCAGCGGCCTCCGCCAGGTCGCCGGGCATCCCGCCCGCCGCCGCGCCGTCAGCCGACGGCCGCCCGAACCACGCCGAGCCGAAGAACGCCGCCGCCGCCACCCACAGC
>VGYY01000282.1 GCA_016872815.1 Planctomycetota bacterium | reverse complement strand
GCGAACGCGGGCGGCTGCACGATGCGCGGCTGCGACTGCTGCAGGGTACGCGCGCGCAGGCGCGACTGCGCGGTCAGCTGCTCGCGAAGCTGGCGGAACGGTTCAGTTCGCAGCGGTTCGCGCTGGCGCTGCAGCGGCGCGGCGGGCGGCTCGTGGACCTCGCGGCGCGGGCGGCGGCGCTCCATCCGCAGGCGACGTTGCGGCGCGGCTTCGCGCTCATCCGCGACGCCGACGGCAGGACGGTGCGCGACGCGGGGGCGCTGGCGGCGGGGGCGCGGATCGCGGCGACGGTGGCGCGCGGGCGGATCGAGGCGACGGTGGTGAAGAGCGAACGCGACGGGACGGCGAACGAGGAGCGACGGTGATGGGACGCGAGCGGGACGCGAAGGCGGGCGGGGCGAGCGGCGCCGGCGACGATCCGGCGGCGGGCGGCGAGCCCGACGCGGTGCGCTATGCGGCGGCGGTCGAGGAGATCGAGGCGCTGCTGGCGTCGATCGACCGCGACGAGATCGACGTCGACGAGCTGGCCGCCAAGGTCGAGCGCGCCGTGCAACTGCTCAAAGTGTGCCGCGCGAAGCTCAAGGCGACCGAGGCGCGCGTGGTCGCCGTGCTGAAGGACCTCGACGCCGACGACGCCGCGGCGGAGGCGGCGGGAGATGCCGTGGCAGGGGCGGGCGACGCGGCCGGCGGCAGCGGCAGCGGTGGCAGCGGCGGTGGCAGCGGCGCGGACGATGCCGCGGCGCCGCGCAAACGGAAGCGGAAGAAAGGCGACGACGACGAACTGCCGTTCTGAGGCGCCGCGAGCCGCGGCGCGAACGCCGGCGGGCGCGCGCTACGCCTCGATCCAGATCTCCTCGCCCTCGAGCTTCACCTGGTAGACGCCGAGGTTCCGGGTGGGCGGGTGGGTGTGGGAGCCGTCGCACAGGTCGAAGCGCCACTTGTGCAGCGGGCAGGTGATCTTCTGGCCGAGCACCATGCCGTCGCCGACGGCGCCGTCGGCGTGCGGGCAGCGGTGGTCGATGCACCAGATGCCCTCCTGGGTGTGGAGGAGCATGTACTCGTGGCCGGCGAGCGTGACGTGCTTGCGGCTACCCTGAGGGATCTCGCGCAGTTGCGCGACCTTGTGCCAGTTCATGGGGCCCGAGTTGAGCAAGCAGGCGAGGTCGATCAAGGACGGTGATCGCGATCGGCACGACGCCACCGCGGCGCCGGTGGCGCTGGTCACCGGCGGCGCGCGGCGAGTGGGGCGGGCGATCGTGCTCGAACTGGCGCGTCACGGCTTCGCGGTGGTCGTGCACTACCACGAGTCGCGCGACGAGGCGGCGCTCACCGTGCGCGACGTCGAGGCGAGCGGCGGGCGGGCGCTGGCGCTGCGGGCCGACCTGCGCCGGCGTGCCGAGCTCGAGGGGCTGTTCGGCAGCGTCGCCGAGGCGTGGGGGCGGCTCGACCTGCTGGTCAACAACGCTTCGAGCTTCTTCGCCACCCCGTTCGGCACGGTCGACGAGGCGCAGTGGGACGAACTGCTCGCGACCAACCTGAAGGCGCCCTTCTTCGCCGCGCAGCTCGCCGCGCCGCTGCTGCAGGCGGGCGGGCGCGGGCAGATCGTCAACGTGCTCGACGCGGCGATCGGGCGGCCGTGGCGGAGCTACCTGCCCTACGTCGCGGCGAAGGCCGGGCTCGAGGCGCTCACCCGCGGGCTGGCGCGGGCGCTGGCGCCGGCGGTGCGGGTCAACGCGGTCGCTCCCGGGCCGGTGCTGCTGCCCGAGGAGATGGCGCCGGCGGAGCGCGCCAAGGCGATCGACGCCACGCTGCTGAAGCGCGCCGGCACGCCGGAAGCGCTGGCGCGCACGGTGGCGTTCCTCGCCACCGGTCCCGACTACCTGACGGGCGCGGTGATCCCGGTCGACGGCGGTCGGGCGCTCGCGTGAGCGGCGCGGGCGCACCACCGTCCGGCGGACCCGATACCAGCCCGCCGACCGGCCCCGTCCCGCTCACCATCTGGATCGACGCCGACGCGGCGCCGCGCGAGGTGAAGGAGATCGTCTTCCGGGCCGGCAAGCGCCTCGCGCTGCGCGTGACGCTGGTGGCGAACTCGGTGGTGCAGGTGCCGGCGGCCTATGCGTTCGTCGAGTCGGTCGGCGTGCCGCCGCGCGCCGACGCCGCCGACCACTGGATCGCGGCCCACGCGCAGCCGGGCGACGTGGTGATCAGCGCCGACGTCGAGCTCGCCGCGCGCGTGGTCGAGCGCGGCGCCGCCTGCATCGATCCGCGCGGCCAGGAGCTCACCGCCGACGACGCGCGCACGGCGCTGTCGGTGCGCAACGCGATGGAGCAGCTGCGCGGCGCCGGCGTGAACACCGGCGGCCCGCGCCCCTTCTCGCCACGCGACGCGCAGGCGTTCGCGGCGGCGCTCGATCGCGTGCTGCGCAAGTTCATGCGCGGCCGCGGCGGCGACGGTCGCGGACCGCGCCAAGGAGCGGCATGAACATGCGGTGCGGGCGATGTTCCGTCGCGCGGTCCGCACCGGTCCCGGACGGGGCTACTATCCCCGTTCCGTTTTGCATCTGAAAATGCCGAGAACCGTGTCGTGAAGACCTCGCAGAAGACGTCGCAGAAGAGCCGGCAGAAGAGCCCGCGGAGGAGCGCCGCGCCGCCGGTCCGGGCGCGCGCCGCCAAGGCCGCCGCAGCGCACGAACCCGGCCACGAGGTCGACCTCTTCGGCGTGCCGATGGATCTCGGCGGAGCGCGCCGCGGCACCGACATGGGCCCGAGCGCGATCCGCATCGCCGGCATCGAGGAGAAGCTCGAGCATCTCGGTTACGACGTGGTCGATGGCGGCGACATCCATGTCGAGTCGCGCGAGACGACCAAGGTCGGCGATGCGACGGCGAGGTACTCGCGCGAGATCGCCCGCTGCTGCGACCAGCTGCGCCGCAAGGTGCACGCGAGCGTGGCCAAGGGCCACCGGCCGGTGGTCCTCGGCGGCGACCACTCGGTCGCGATGGGGTCGGTGGCCGGCGTCGCCGAGCACTTCCGGTCGCGCGGCGAGTCGATCGGCCTGATCTGGGTGGATGCCCATGGCGACATGAACTCGCCTGCCACCAGCCCGACCGGCAACGTCCACGGCATGCCGCTCGGCGTGCTGCTCGGCTACGGAACGTCGGAGCTGGTGAAGCTCGGCGGCTTCGCGCCGAAGGTGAAGCCGGAACACACGGCGCTGATCGGCATCCGCGACCTCGACAGCGGCGAGAAGGACCTGATCAAGAAGTCGGGCGCGCTGGTCTTCACCATGAAGGAGGTCGACCAGTTCGGCATGAGCGAAGTGGCGCGCCGTGCGCTGGAGCGGGTGACCTACGGCACCGCCGGTTTCCACCTCTCGGTCGACCTCGACGGCGTCGACCCGATGGTGGCGCCGGGCGTCGCCACCGCCGTCAATGGCGGACTCAACTTCCGCGAGACCCATCTGCTGATGGAACTCGCCGCCGACAGCAAGAAGATGCTGTCGATGGACGTCGTCGAGCTCAACCCGGTCCTCGACACGCGCAATCGCACGGCCGAGTTCGCCGTGGGGCTGGTCCTGTCCGCCTTCGGCCGCCGCATCCTCTGAGGCTTGCGGCGACGGGTCAGCGCCTCGGCGAGCCACGCGGCGCCGGGTAGCCTCTGGCGGCATGGCGGACTCGGCGACAGGGGTGGCGCTGTTCGAATTGCGCGGCGTCGAGCGGCAGTTCGGGCGGGGCGGCGAGGTGGTGGTGGCGCTTGCCGGCGTCGATCTCGACGTGGCGCGCGGCGAACTCCTGCTGGTGATGGGGCCGTCAGGGTCGGGGAAGAGCACGCTGCTCCACCTGCTGGGCGGGCTCGAGCGACCCACCGCGGGCTGCGCCCGCTTCCGGCCGGATCCGGCGGCGCCGCCGATCGACCTCGCGGCGCAGGACGACGAGGCGCTCGCGGCGCTGCGGCGGCGCACGCTCGGGTTCGTGTTCCAGGAGTTCCACCTGCTGGCCACGCTGACGGCGGCGGAGAACGTGGCGCTGCCGCTGCTGCTCGACGGCATCGGCGAGCGCGCCGCCCGCGCGGCCGCCGAACGGCGCCTGGCGCAGGTGGGGCTCGCGGCGCGCGCCGGCCACCTGCCCGACCAGCTCTCCGGCGGCGAGCGGCAGCGCGTCGCGATCGCCCGCGCGCTGGCGGCCGATCCGCCGGTGCTGCTGTGCGACGAACCGACCGGCAGCCTCGACAGCGCGCGCGGACAGGAGATCTTCGCGCTGCTGCAGCGGCTCACGCGCGCGGAGGGGCGCACGGTCGTGGTCGTCACCCACGACCCGGCGGCGCGCCCGTTCGCCGATCGCGTCCTCACGCTGCGCGACGGCCGGCTGGCGCCCTGACTCTGATGCGCGCGAACGGCGCCCTGAATCGTGCAGCGGACTTCAGGGTCGGGACCCTGGCGCCGTGAACGCCGTCTCGCTGCTGCGTCTGCTGTCGCTGCGTCATTTCCGGCGCCATGCGCTGCGGACGGCGCTGGCGCTCGGGTCGGTCGCGCTCGGCGTCGGCGCGTTCCTCGCCATGACCGCGCTCAATCGCGGCGTGCTCGAGTCGTTCGAGCGGACGGCGCGGGTGCGGGCGGCGGGAGCGGACGCGGTGGTCACGGCCGGCAGCGTCGGCGTGCCGCCGGCGCTCGCCGCGGAGCTGCGTGCGGTGGCCGGGGTGCGCGGCGCGACGCCGTTCGTGCTGCGACCGGTCGACCTGGCGATCGAGGGGGTTCCCGGCTCGCAGTTGCGCGGCATCCGGCTGGTGGGGCTCGATCCGGCCGGGCTGCCCGACGAACTCCTGCCGTGGCCGCGCGCCGCACTGGCGCTGCTGCACGGCCCGCTCGGCACGCGCATGCTCGGCGGACCGCCGCCGGTGGCGCTGTCGCGCGCGCTC
>VGYY01000281.1 GCA_016872815.1 Planctomycetota bacterium | reverse complement strand
CGCCACCGGCGCCGACGCCGTGCCGCTGGCCGGGGAGGCGGGCGCGGCGGCGAGCAACGCCGCAACGCGCCGATCGAGGTCGGCCGACGGCCGCTCCTCGGCGCGGCGGAGCGGCGACTCGAGTTCGCGCAGCTCGGCGGGGAGCGGCAGCTCGGGCTCACGGGCGGCATCCGGTCGATTCTCGTGCGGGTGCGACATCCTGGTCACTCCTCCACCCGGGCGGCGCGCAGCCGGCTCGAGAGCTTCTGCAGCGCGGTCCGGTAGCGCGTCGTCGCCGTGTCGATCGGGATCGACAAGAGCTCGGCGATCTCGCGGAACTTGAGGCCACCGTGGAGGTGGAGCACGACGACCTCGGCTTGCGGAACGGGCAGGCGCGCGAGCTCGGCGCGAAGCCGCGTCGCTTCATCGTGGGCGACGAGGCGGTCGAGCGGCTCGACTTCGGCCGCGGCCGCGCGCTCGATCGCCTGGTCGGGCGCCGGTTCCGGCCGCCGGCGGCGACGCAGTTCCAGCACCCGGCAGAAGACCGCCCGTGCCAGGAAGCGGCGGGCGTCGTCCAGCGACGGGAACGCGTGGCGATGCGGCTCGCGGCAGAGGCGGGCGAAGACGTCGTGCACGACATCCTCGGCGGCGGTCCGCTCGCGCGTGCCATGGAGCGCGACCGTGCAGAGCGGCCCCTTCAGCGCTGCGTAGAGCGCCGCGAGGTCGTCCGTTTGTCGCGTTCCCACCATCCGCGGGTTCGAATGCCCTTCGCGGCGGTTTTCGTTGAAACCGGGAGGAGGGCTCCGATTCGAGCGCCGCTTCCGTCACGGATCAAAACGGCGGTCACTCCTGGCGGAGTGTGAGGTGCTGGTCGGCCGGGAGGTCCTCGACGACGGTGGTGGCGCCGGAGGGCCAGCGGACTTCGAGCCGATCGATCGTGGTCGCGGCACCGAGGCCGAAGTGGGCGCGACGATCGCCTTGCGAGAGGTAGGAACCGCCGGTCGAGATCGAGCGGATCTGGCGCGCGCCGCCGGCCTGAAGCTCGAGGGTGGCGCCGATCCCGTCGCGGTTGCCGCGGGCGGCGACCAGGGTGACCCGCAGCCAGTGTCGCCCGGCGCGCGGCGAGTCGTTGCGCGCGAGGAGCAACGGCGCGCCGAGGTTGTTCAGCACCAGATCGAGGTCGCCGTCGTCGTCGAGGTCGGCAGCGGCAAGAGCGCGACCGGCGACGTCCCGATCGAACGGCTCCCCCGCGGCGGCGCCGAGATCGACGAAGCGCCCCCCGCCGGTGTTGAGGAAGAACAGCGGCCGCTGGGCGTGGCCGAGCGTCCGGCCCGGACGGCGGAGCTGCTCGATGTGCGGCTGCACATGGCCATTCACGACGACCCAGTCGAGAGTGCCGTCGAGGTCGGCGTCGAGGAACTCGGTGCCCCAGCCGACGGCCGGCTTCGACGCGCGTCCGGTCTCGGAGTCGGCCGGCGCCGTCTCGAACCGGAGTCCCGTCAGCTGGCGATAGAGGCCGTTCGGCTCCGTCTCGAAATAGGTCGCGGCGAGGTCGATCGCGCCGTCACCGTCGCAGTCGCCGGCCGCGACCCCCATGCCGCCCTGCGCGCGGCCGTCGGGATCGAAGGCGACGCCGGCATGGAGCGCGCGTTCGGTGAAGCGGCCCCGGCCGTCGTTGATCCAGAGAGCGTTCGGCGACCGGTCGCAGGCGACGAACAGGTCGACGTCGCCATCGCGGTCGAGATCGAGGAACACCGCGCCGAGCGTCCGGCCGAGGAAGCGGTCGAGGCCGGCTTCGGCGGTGCCGTCACGGAAGGTGCCATCGCGGTTCGAGAGGTAGAGCCGATCGGCCACCGGCGAGAAGTCGGTGGGATTGCAGTAGCGGCGCAGCTTCTCCTCGGGCTGGTTCCACGGCGCGTCCCAGCACTCGCGCGGAGCCGGGATCGTCGGGTCGAGACAACGGCCGACGAACAGGTCGAGCCAGCCGTCACCGTCGACGTCGGCGAAGGCGCACGCCGACTTGATGAGCGCCGGATCGTCGGCGACGCCGGCCGCCGCCGCGACCTCCTCGAAACGGCCGCCGCCGAGGTTCCGGTAGAGCAGGTTGCCGGCGTCGGCGCAGGTCACGAACAGGTCCTGGTCGCCATCGTCGTCGTAGTCGGCGCTGGCGCCGCCGAGCGCGAAGCGGTCGCTCGTCAGCCCCGCCTCGACGGTGGCGTCGACGAAACGCCAGCCGCCGTCGTTGCGCCAATACGCGTTCCCGCGCACCGGCGCTGCCGCCGGGCCGTGACCGCGACCGTTGAGGAACAGCAGATCCTGGTCGCCATCGCCGTCGCCATCGAAGACGACCACGCCCGACCCGAGCGTCTCGACGTAGTGCCACTGCTTCGCCGCCGCACCGTAGTCGGAGACGAAGTCGATCCCGGACTCCGCCGTCGCGTCGACGAAACGGACCGGCGACGGACCACTCCACGGCGTGGTCGTCGCGCCGGGAGTCGCTTGCTCGCGCGAGCCGCGGCGCCCACCGGCGTCCTCGCACGCCGCAAGGAGCGGCGCCAGCGCCAGGACCCGCCAGCCGCGGTGCTGACCGCCTGCCGCCACACGGTGGAAGAGCGCGAAGGGGCGTCGGCCGTGGCGAATCACTCGATCCCGTCCAGCGAGAACCAGGTCCTGAGGCGCACGGCGGATGACATCGGCAGATCGACCGGGCGGCCTCGATTGGCGTCCGTCAGCCGACACGACATGATCGCCCATCCGCCAGATCCCGCAAGGCGCCACCATGGCGAAGCGAATCCTCGTCCTGTCCCCGTCGGCCGACACCGTGGCCCGCGCCGCGCTCCAGCTGGCGACGGTGCCGGTCGAAGCGCCGGTCGCGGCCCGCCGACCGCGGGAGGGGTCGTCATGAAGCTCGCCCTCTGCCAGGTCGACGTCGCGTTCGGCGACGTCGCGCGGAACCTCGCCATCGTGCGCGAGCAGACGGTCGCGGCCGCGGCGCAGGGGGCGCAGCTGGTCGTCTTCCCGGAGTGCGGGCTGACCGGATACGCGTTCGCCGACGCGGCGGCGGCGAGTGCCGCGGCGATCGCGATCGACGGGCCGGAACTGCGCGAGCTGGCGCAGCTCTGCCGATCGAGCGGCGTCTGGCTGGTCGTCGGTTTCGTGGAGCGCGCCGGCCCGCCCGACCGCGAGCGGCTCTTCAACACCGCGGCGCTGCTCGGCCCCCACGGCGTGGCGCTCCACTACCGCAAGCTCCACCTGCCGTTCCTCGGCTGCGACCGCTTCATGACCCCGGGCGACCTGCCGCTCTCGGTCGCGACCACGCCGCTCGGCCGCATCGGGCTGTCGATCTGCTACGACGGCAGCTTCCCCGAGTCGGCGCGCGTGCTGAAGCTCGCGGGCGCGCAGCTGATCGTGCTGCCGACCAACTGGCCCGAGGCGGCGACGATCTCGCGCCAGCACCAGTCGATCGTGCGCGCGTTCGAGAACCATGTCCACTACGCGGCGTGCAACCGCGTCGGCAGCGAGGGGGGCTTCCGCTTTCCTGGCGAGAGCTCGATCGTCGACTGCACCGGCCGCGTCGTCGCCCGCGCCGGCGAGGCGGCGACCACGCTCTTCGCCGAGCTCGACCTGCCGGCGGCCGACATGAACCGCGTGATCAACGTCCCCGGCCAGTACGAACTCGACCGCATCGCCCACCGCCGCCCCGAGCACTACGGTGCGATCGTCGCGCCCCGACGTCCCGCACAGGAGCCCCGATGATCCCGCTGCTGCTCGCGCTCGCGTTCGCGACTCCCGACGAGACGCCGCTCGCGCCGTGGCGCATCGACGACCTGATCGGCTGGCCCGAGGTGGCGGAAGCAGAGCTCTCGCCCGACGGCCTCGCCATCGCCTACACCAAGCGCACACTCGATGCGGCGAAGGACCGCTACGTGACTCGACTGTGGCTCTCCGACCTGCCGCTGCAACTGGAACGGCCGCTGACGCGTGGTCCGTACGAAGAGTCGTCGCCACGTTGGAACGAGGACGGCAAGGCGCTGGCGTTCGTGTCGACCCGCGCGCAGGAAGGCGACGCGGCCAGCGCCAAGCCGCAGGTCTTCGTGCTGCGGCGCGACGGCGGCGAGCCGTTCCCGGTCACATCGTTCCCCGAAGGCGTGACCGGCGTGCAGTGGGCCAGCAAGCACCGTCTCGTCGTCACGGCGCGCGAGCGGCCGTCGCGGGCCGAACTCGCGCGCGCCGACGCGAAGGACCGGAGCGTCGACGTCGAGTCGGACGGCGCCTTCCGCGACGGCGCGGCCAAGCTCTTCCTCGTCACGCTTGGCGCGGACGACTCCCCCACCGTGCGGCGGATCGGGCCAGCGTCGGCCGGGTCGGTGGCGCGGTTCGAGGTGGCGCCCGACGGCGACGCCGTCGTCGCCCACGTCGACCAGTCGCCGCGCTTCGAGGTCGACGGCCGTGAGCCGCCGCGCGTGCTGCTGATCGAGGTCGAGAGCGGCCGCGAGCAGGAGCTCTTTGCCACGAAGCGGAGCAAGCCCGACCGCGTCGTCTTCTCGGCCGAGGGGCAGCTCCTCTGGGCGGCCGGCAACGCGCCGACCGTCGACGGCGAGAACCACGCGGGCGTGACGCTCGCGTGGGAGATCGAACGGGCGACGCTCGCCGAGCGGCCGATCGAACTTGGATGGGAACGCGGCCTGGCCGGCGCCGACCTCGTCGTGGTGAACGACGGCTTCGTCGCGCCGCTCGCCGACGGCGTCGATCCGAAGTTCCACCGCTTCACCCGCGCCGCCGACGGCCGCTGGAGCAAGGCGCCGCTGGTCGGCGAGCAGGTCGACGGGCTCGAGCGAGTCCTGGCGCGGCCCGGCCTCGACACCGCGGCGAGCTTCCGTTCGCGCGCCGCCGATCCGGGCGGCTGGCGGCTCGGCGGCCTGGTCGACGCCGAGCTGCGCG
>VGYY01000280.1 GCA_016872815.1 Planctomycetota bacterium | reverse complement strand
CGCACCGGCGGCGGGCCCGGCCGCGGCGGGCGCGCCCGGATCGCCGGCGTTCACGTGACCGTCTGCAGCAGCCCGCGCAGCCAGCCGATGGTCGGCCGTGCGCGCGTCTGCCAGATGAGCCGGCCGGGGCCGTTGAAGCGGACGGTGAAGCCTTCGCCGGAGAAGAACGACGACTTGAGCGACTTGGTCAGCATCACCGACTCGAAGGTCATCCCCTGCGAGAAGCAGACGATGTTGCGGTTGTCGACGACGAAGCGCTCGTCGGGGCCGAGCTGCTGCTCGACCAGGCCGCCATAGCTGCTCATGAACAGCGTGCCGGCACCCTCGGTGCGCAGGAAGAAGAGGCCGCGCGTCGCCAGCATCCCATGGATGCCGCCGTACTGCAGCGCGAGGGAAAGGGACGGCGTCGCCGCCAGGAACGCGCCGCGCGCCAGCACCAGCCCGGCGTCGGCCGCGACCTCGACCATGCGGATCTCGCCCATCTGCTCCGGAGCGAGCATCAGGTGCTGCGCCTCGCGCTTCGACCGGTAGAGGACCGTGAAGAGGCTCTCGCCGCCGAACATGCTGCGCATGCCGCCGAGCAGGCCGCGCCGGCCGCTCATCTGCATGCCCATCCTGACCTCGACGTCGAAGCCGGGCGTCATCGCCTGCATCGAGCCGGGCTGCGCGAGGATCGCCTCGCCCAGCTCGAAATCGAGCCGCAGCGCGGAGAACGCCGGGGCATGCACGACGGCGTGCTTCATCGGGCGATCCGGAAGGGAGCGAATCGGTGCCGCGTCGAGGTCGCGGCGCGCGCGCTCAGATGTCGGAGTCGGCCGGCCGGCTCATCCGGCGGCGCAACATCCAGCCGCCGATCGACAGCGCGAGCAGGATGCCGAGGAAGATGAACAGCGCGGTCATCCGCCCGACGCCCAGCACCTCCTGGATCGTCGTCACGCAGATGTCGTAGATGACGATGCGGATGAACCAGCTGACGATTCCGCCGATGCCGCGGCCTTGGAGCAGCGTGGGCATGGATGCGCTCTCGCGAGGAAGGAGGGAACGCGGCGGATTGTGCCGGCCGTTCCCCGGCACCGCAACGCCGTCGGCGCTGCGCCGCCTCATCGCGCCGCAGCGCGATGCTCGAACGTCCCGTGCCGGCCCAGCGCGCGCGTGAAGTCGCCCTCGAGCAGCCAGGCGCCGGCGGCCTCGTCCTCGCGCAGTGTCGCCGCGAGGAACGCGGTCGACGCCGCGAGGATCAGCGGATGGTGGGCCGGGTCGCGGGCGCGCAGCCCGGCGCCGGCGTCGCTGAACGCGAGGTGCTCGGCGTCGGTCAGCACGATCAGGCTGCGATCGGCGCGCAGGCTCGCCTCGAACGGCAGGCGGCGCAGCTCGGCCGAGGTCTCGCCGATCGGGCTCACGTCACGCGTGCCGGTGAGGTGGAGGCAGGGGACGGTGATGGCGGCGTATGCACCGCTGGAGCGGTCGCGTTCGTTGGCGGGCGAGCTCAGCGCGATGCAGGCGCGGACGCGCGGGTCGGCCACCTCGAGCGGCCGGCCGATCGGCGGAGCCAGCACGCGGCCGGCGGCGCACAGCGCCGTGTACGCGCCGAAGCTGTGGCCGGCCACCGCGATCGCCGCCAGGTCGATCCGCCCGCGCAGCGGCCACTCCGCGTCGGCGTCGAGCCGCTCGAGCTGGTCGATGGCGAAGCTCACGTCGGCAGGGCGGCCGAGCAGGTTGGCGGGATCGGCGCTGGCGCGGCGCATGGAGACGAGCGGCTGCGGCTGCCCGCGCCATGCCGTGTCGTCGCTGCCCGGATGCTGCAGGTGGACGACGACGTAGCCGTGGCTCGCGAGGTGGTGGCCGAAGTACGCGTAGTGCTCGCGCGTCCCGCCGAGGCCATGGCTGAACAGCACGACCGGGCAGTCGACCGCTGCGTCATCGCGCGGGAACCAGAGTTTCACCGGCAGGTCGCGCTGTCTCCTCGCATCGTGCCACTCCTCGAGTCGCGCCGCGGCGGAGAACGGCCCGGCGCGCCCGAACCGGCCGAGCGCGTCGAGCAGCGCCGCAGTCGGCGGCGCATCCCGTGGAGCGGGTGCGTCCTGCCATGCCGCCGGCAGTGCTGCCGACAGCGCGAGGAGCACGATGGAGCAGCGGGTGAGCTTCATGCGGATCGAACCCGGAGCGCGCGTTCGCGTTGCGCGGCCGCACGCTACCGTCCGCCCCGATGGACTCGCCGGCCTCCGCAACTCCTGCGTCGCCGCCACCGCCCCCGGCGCCGTTCCTGCCGCAGCCCGGCCGGGTGAACTCCGGCAAGGCCGGCGCGGAGGAGCCGTTCGTGCTGGCGGCCATGGTGTCGCTGCAGGCGGCGACGGTGTGGCTCAACCTCCGGCCGAACCTGCTGCTGCAGTTCTTCTATTCACCCGAGACGCTGGCACTGACCCACCTGGTCACGCTCGGTTTCGCCAGCGCGATCATCCTCGGCGTCATGCAGCGCCTCGCGCCGCACACGTTCGGCTACCCGCCGCCGTCCCGGAAGGCGGCGCTGTGGCAATGCGCGTTCTGGCTGCTCGGTGCCGCAGGCATGGTGTTCCATTTCTGGCTCGAGCGCTGGATCGGGCTCCTGTGGGCGGCCTTCCTCGTGCTCGCCGCGATCCTCTGGCAGTGCGTGAACCACCGCGGCGTGTTCGCGCGGGCGCTGCGGCGCGACGCGGTCGACTGGGGCGCGCGCTGGGTGGCGCTGTCGCTGGTGCATTTCGCGCTGGCGGCCGCGCTCGGCTGCCTCTTCGCGCTGGCGCGGGTGCACGGGGTCGGCGGCGCGCTGCTGACGGCGCCGCTGCTCGACCGGCTGGCCGCGCACTTCCACCTCGCGTCGCTCGGCTGGATCGGCGGCGCGATCTTCGGCTACCAGCTGCGCCTCCTCCCCGGCACGCGCGCGTCCGGACGCGTCGAGGCGCTGCGGTTCGTGCTGCTGCAGGGCGGACTGCTCGCCCTGGCCGGCGTGCTGATGGCGGGCGCCGGCGAAGCCGCCCGCTGGTGCGCGCTGCCGATCGCCGCCGCGATCGCGCTGCGCAGCGTCCCGGTCTTGCTGAGCTTCGGCGTCAACCGGCCGGGACGGATCGAGATCGCCGCACACGGGTTGCTGCTGCTCCTTGCCGCGGGCGGACTGGCGCTGACGTTCGGCCACCCCGCCGAGGACGACGAGCGACGCCTCGCCTGCGAGCTCGCCTACGCCTACGTCGCCCTGTTCGGCTGGATCCTCCTCACCGTGCTCGGCACTTCGTGGAAGCTCTTCTCGGTCTGGGTCTGGCAGGAGCGCTACGCCGCCGACCTCGGCCGCCGCCCGGTCCCGGCCGTCGCCGCGCTGCCGAGCGCGCCGCTGCGCCATGTCGCGGCTGTCGCGCTCGCGGTCGGCGTCCTCGGCGTCGCCGTCGCGATCGTCGTCGGCCATGCGCCGCTCCTGCGCATCGCGCTCGGGGTCCAGCTGCTCGGCACGCTCGCCTTCCTCGGCCATTTCCTCTCCATGGCCCGCCACGAGCTCTTCGGCGGCCGCTTCACCGCCCCGCGGTAACTTCCCGCCGCCATGGACCCCGCTCGCGATCGCGTCGACCGCCCGATCTTCATCGTCGCCCCGCCGCGCTGCGGCACGACGCTGCTCTATGAGTGCCTGTCGCTCCATCCGCAGATCGGCCACTTCAACCGCGCCGACCGCCTCTTCCCCGAGGCACCGCGGCTGGCCGCATGGCTGACCCGGCTCCGGGTCATCCGCGATTCACCGCGCGAATCGCGCGACCTCTGGTTCCGTTTCCTCGGCGATCGCGCGATCGACCTGGCCGGTGCCGGCGATGCCACCCCGGTCGCCCGCGACTGGTACCAGCGGCGCATCGCCGCGACGCTGCGCGCGCGCGGCGCGACGCGCTTCGCCGCCAAGCTGCCGGCCCACTCGGCCCAGGTCGGCTATCTGCGCGCGCTCTTCCCCGACGCGCGTTTCCTGCAACCGTTGCGCGATTGGCGCGCGGTGGTGGCCTCCACGGTGGTGAAGCGCGCGCGCGACTTCCCCGGCCGGTGGTTCGGCGTGCGGCTCCCGGGGTGGCAGCAGGCCGCGGCGCTCCCGCCGCATGTCGGCGCCGCATGGCAGTACCGCGTCGTCCACGAGCTGCTGGCGCAGGAGCGCGCGGCGGCGCCCGACGCGTTCCTGCCGGTGGTCTACGAGACGCTGGTCGGCGATCCGATCGCGACGATGCGCCGCGTCTTCGCCTTCTGCGGCCTCGACAGCTCGGCCGCGATCGAGGCGCAGCTCCTGCGCGACATCCGGCCGGCGCACGAGCGGTGGCGCGAGGTGCTGACGCCCGAGAAGCTGGCCGAGATCGAGCGAGCGCACGGCGAGTTCCTCGCCGCGCACGCGCGGAGCTGACGCGGCGTGGCGGGCCGGCTCGAACGGCTGCGGGTGAAGTGGCGACGCCACTGGCTGGCGGCGCGCGAGGCGTGCCGGCGGCCCGGCGTGGTGGCGGCGGCGCGCCGCGCCGCACCCGGGCTGCACCGGATCGTCGTTCCGCCGCGCGTGCTCGACACCTACGAGGAGACGGCGCACGGCATCGCCGACGGCTTCGCGGCGCTCGGCCGCGCGGCGCTGGTCGAGTGCGTCGACGCGCTGGATCGTCTCGCGCCGCTCAAGCCGGGGGATCGCGTCATCGTGTTCGGCGCGCATCGCTACGAGCCGTGGCGCCCGCCTGCCGGCGTCCTGCTGGTGGGCGTCAACGTCGAGCAATACCCGCCCGACTGGACGCCGGGCGGCGCGGTGAACCCGCTGATGGCGAAGACCGACCGCTTCCTCGCCGGCTGCGACCTGCTGCTCGAGTGCAACGAGTGCCTGCTGGCCGAGTCGGCGCGGCGCGGCCGGCCGGCGGCCGGCGTGCTGCCGTTCGCGTGGACGCCGCGCTTCGAGAGCGGGCTCG
>VGYY01000279.1 GCA_016872815.1 Planctomycetota bacterium | reverse complement strand
TCGGCCGGTTTCCCGTTCCGTCCAAGCCGTGAGAGTGTCACGAATCCGTCAGCGAACGTGCGGAATCCTAGCTTTTTTTCAGGCGACGGCAAGAATCTTTTGGCGGAGGCGCGAAATCCTTCGCGCGCAAGAGCTTCGCGCCGGAGGAAGAAGGGCGGCGGCGGCAGGCCGGCCGCAGCGTGGTATCTCCTGCGGGGTCGGGCCGGCGACGGCGGTTGCCGCGGGCTGCCGGGTAGGGCGGACTCAGGCTTGCGCCGACGGTCCCTCCGGAGCGGAAGCAAGAGCGCCCCAACCAACCAACGAAACTCGGGGAATCACCGCCGGGCAACCGGTGGCGGATGACCCAAGAGAAAGCTCGCGACCTGGGCACCGGCGCGGGCTTTTTCTTTTTGCGCGTCCCGCCAGCGCGAGGACCCGCCCGGCACCGCCCGCGAGCACCTCGGTGGCAGCCGCTTTCCGCGGCGCGCGGTCCACTCAGTCACAGCCGTGGCGTCAGCCGACCCCGAAGTGGTAGCCGGCGTCGATCGCCAGCGCGATCACCTGCAGCACGAGGTGATAGAGGCCGAGCAGCAGGTAGAAGCCGAAGCCGATCAGCAGGGCGAGGCGACCGTAGCGGAAGTTCTTGTGGAGCATCACGAACAGCAGCAGCAGGGCGGTCGGAATGCCCTTGCCGAGCACGAACACGATGCGGCCCTGCTGCAGCAGCCAGTCGGCGATCGGGTTCCATTCTGAGCCGTGGACGTGGTCGATGTAGTAGACCGTCGCGATCGCGTCGAAGACGGTGAGCCCGAAGAACAGCAGCACCAGCGCAGCCGAGCGGCGGGAGTAGAGGTCGACGTACCCCTCCTCGCCCGGATGCTCGCGCCGGCGCCCGCCAAGGAAGGTGTAGCGGCTGACCATCGGCGTCGGCCGGCTGCGCCGTTCGACGAAGCCGGGTTGGCCGGGCAGGGTCGGCGCAGCGTGGCCGGCGGACACGGGGACGACGGGGTCAGTCAAGTTCGCGGATCCGCTGCGCGCCTTGGAGTCGGGGCGTCGGGCGAGCCGTCGGCGCAGCCCGGGAAACGGCGCCCGCCCCCTCGATCGGCAATCACCCCCTCCCGAGTCGAGCGCTTCTCCGCCGCGCTTCAACCCGGGCGGCGCGCCGGCCGATGGTGGAGACGGCGACCCCTCCCGGAGGATGCAACGTGGGCGATTCGGACGGCAAGCTGAGCATGGCGCAGCTCTTCGCGGCCATGGAGACCAGCGGCGCCTCCGACCTGCATCTGAAGCCCGGGTGCACGCCGGGTTTGCGGCTGGATGGGCAGTTGGCGGCGCTGGACGGCATGGCGCCGCTGACGGCCGCGGTCATCGAGGCCCTGGTCGGTGAACTGGTCACCCCGGAACAGCTGGCCGAGCTCAAGTCGCGGGGCGACCTCGAGTTCGGCTGCAGCGACGGCGAACGGGCGCGTTACCGCGTCAGCCTGGTCTGCCAGCGCGGCACCATCGGCGCCGTGCTCCGCCGCATCCCGCTCGAGGTTCCCGACCTCGACAAGCTCGGCCTGCCGCCGGTGGTGAAGCGCCTCACGTCGCTGCCGCGCGGCCTGGTGCTGGTGACCGGCCCGACCGGCTCGGGCAAATCGACCACCCTCGCGGCCATGATCGACTGGCTGAACCGCGAGGCGGGCGGCCACGTGCTGACGATGGAAGATCCCATCGAGTACGTGCATCGCGACCAGCGCTGCTTCATCACCCAGCGCGAGATCGGCAGCGACTGCGAAAGCTTCGACCAGGCGCTCCGGCGCGCCCTGCGTCACGATCCCGACGTGATCATGATCGGCGAGCTGCGCGACCGCGAGACCATCTCGCTGGCGCTGACGGCCGCCGAAACCGGTCACCTCGTCTTGGCGACGGTCCACACGCCGGGCGCGATCCAGACCATCGACCGCGTGCTCGACGTCTTCCCGAGCGACGAGCGCGACGACGCGCGCGGCCGGCTGGCGAGCTGCCTGCAGGGCGTGATCTCGCAGACGCTGGTGCCGCGGCTGGGTGGCGGACGCGTCGCCGCCGTCGAGGTGCTGGTGGTCACGGAAGCGATCCGCAGCTGCATCCGCGAGGCGAAGTCGCACCAGATCGCCAGCCAGCTCCAGACCGGCGCGGCGCACGGCATGCAGACGCAGGCGCTCGCGCTGGCGGAGCTGGTGCGACGCGGCCTGGCCTCGGAGGACGCTGCGCTGACCGTGGCGCACCACGTCGACGAGGTGCGCCACCAGATCGCGAGTGGCGGCAGTCACCTGCGCGCCTCGAAGCCGGCGGCACCGCCGCCGCTGGCGCGCCGCCCGTCCGCGCCGCTGGTGGCCACGCCACCGATCGCCGTCACGCCCCCGGTGGAGCCGCTTCCGGTCGATGCCGCGCCGGCGGCCGCGGTGGCGCCGATCGCGACCGCGCCGCTCACCCCCCAGCAGCAGTTGCTCGAGCGGTTGCGCCGCGCCTGACGCCGGGCGCGCTGCCGGTGGCGCGCGCCGACCGATCGATCACTTGATCGTGGTCGAGTCGTGGATCTTCACGTCGTGGCACTTGGTGCAGTTCTTCTTCGGCGCGAACGCCTTGTGCTTCACTTCGGGCGCCGGCGAGTCGGTATGGCAGGCTCCGCAGAACAGGCCCTTGTTGATGTCGGCCATGCGGAACTTGGCGCCGTTCAGCTCCTTCTTGAACAGCGCGTCGTGGCACTCCGCGCACTCGATCCCCGCCGCGATGTGAGCGTCGTGGCTGTACATGACCGAGTACTTCTGCGTCTTGCTGGTGACCTTGAACAGGATGTCGCCGCCGTGCTCCTCCTCGGTCGCGGCGGCCCCCGCTGCGGGAACTCCGTCCTGCGTCGCCGCGGCCGGCTGCAGCAGCAGCGCGCCGCCACCGACGGCGACGACGGCGAGGACGAGGCCGGCGCGGGCACGGCCGAGACGCGGACGACGCGGCGAAACGATCGACATGTGCGGATCCTGATGGCTTGCGTTCGAGCGGGTGGGACGGACCCTATTCTTGCGCGGCCTGCGCCGCCCGCACAACCACGGCGCCGCCCGGGCCTTTTTTTCCATGTCGCGAACCCCGCCGAGAGCACGCCAAGAAACGCCGACCGGGCGCCCGTTCGAACACGCCGCGGCGTCGGGGGTCGCGCCGAGCGCGGCGGCGCCCGCGGCAGCGGCTCCGGGTCGAAGCCAGAGTCTCTGGCTCGCGGCCGGTCTGGCGCTGCTCGCGCTCGCGGCGTTCCTGAATGCGCTCGAGGGGGAGTTCCTCTACGACGACGTGCCCTACATCACGCGCAACCGCCAAGTGCAGGAACCGAGCTTCCGGTCGCTGTTCCTCGCGCCGTTGTCGGGACGCGCCGAACTCGGCCTCTACCGTCCGCTGCCGACGCTGACCTACGCGCTGCAGGCCGCCGGGCGCGGCGACGCGGCACCGACCTGGCCGTTCCACGCATGGAACATCGCCCTGCACGCCGCCGCCACCATCGCCGGCTGGCGCTTCCTGCTGCGACTCGGGCTCACCGCCGGCAGCGCGTGGCTCGCCGCAGCGCTGTTCGCCGTGCATCCCTGCCACGTCGAGGCGGTCGACTGGATCGTCGGGCGCGCCGAGCTGATGGCGGCCCTGTTCGGCTTCGCCTACCTCGCGGTGGCGCTCCGACCACGCCAGGACGGTCGCTCCGTCCTGCTCGCCGCCCTGCTGCTGGCCGCCGCCGGCCTGTCGAAGGAGAGCGCGTTCGCGCTGCCGGGCGTGGTCTTCGTCGCCGATCTCGTGCTGCGCCGGCCGGGCGGCCTGCGCGCGGCCGTGCGCCGCCAACTGTCGGCAGCGCTGGTGCTCGGCTTGCTGCTGGCGCTGCGCTACGCCGCGATGGGCCGCATCGCCCCGGCGCTCGGGCTCGCCGCGTTCGACCGCGCCGAGTGGTGGCAGCGCCCCCTCATCTCGGCGCAGCTGCTCGGCGAGTACTTCATCCGTTCGCTGCTGCCGCTGCCCCCGAGGCTCTTCTATCACGAGGCGGAGTTCTCGGAGCCGCGTGCGCTGGCGCTGGCCGGGCTCGCGGCGTGGTGCGCGGCGACGTGGTGGGCCCGCCGGCGGCGGCCGCTGCTCGCGGCGCTGCTGGCGCTACCGGTGGCGCTGATCACCGTCCTCAACCTGCGGCCGATCCAGGAGACGTTCGCCGAGCGGTTCCTCTACCTGCCGAGCCTGCTGCCGCTGGCGCTCGCGGCGAACGGGCTAGCGGCGGTGGTGGCGCGGGAGCGCCAGCGCACCGGCCGGTTCGGCGTCTCGCTGCTGCTGCCGGCGACGGCGGTGGCGCTGCTGCTCGGCTGCACGCTGCGGGCGAATCCGGTCTGGGGCGACGCGCTGCGCCTCTGGCGCCACAACGTCGAACAGTCGCCTGACCTCCCGTTCGTGCACTACCAATACGCCTGGTTCCTGCACGATCGCGGGATGTTCCTGCGCACCGACGCCGAGACGCCTGGCGCGATCGAGGAGTATGAACGCGCGCTCGAGTGCAACCGCCGCATGGTGGCGCGCGGCTACCGCGGCATGCCGCCCGACCAGCTGGCGCGCAGCCACGTCTCGATCGGCTCGATCCTGCTGACGCGCCTGCCGCCCGAGCGGCGCAACCCGGCGCGCGCGAAGCTGGCGCTGCTCGAGGCGATCGCAGTCGGCGAGAAGTACACGGGACTCGATCCGGAGCTCGGGCGGGCGTACTTCCAGTTCGCGCTCCTGCGCCATCACGACGTCGATGTGTCGCGGGAGGTCGCCGAACGGGGGCTGCGCCGCGCGCTCTCGCTGGAGCTGCCCGACGAACTGCGCCAGAGCATCGCGGCGGAGCTCGAGCGGCTGCTGGCGGAGGGCGCTCCGGCTCCCGCTGGCGGGTGATCGAGCCGCCCCCCGGGCTCAGTGCCCGCGCTCCGCGCGGAGCTCGTCGCGCCGGCGCACGGCCCACTCGACGCCGGTCGCCGGCGCCGGCGAGCCGCT
>VGYY01000278.1 GCA_016872815.1 Planctomycetota bacterium | reverse complement strand
CGGTCGGCGCCGCGGCTGGCAGCGCAGTCGGCGCCGGATTCGCCGCGGCCGACCCGCCGCCGGCGGCGGGTCGCGGCGGCGCGCTGAAGACGCCGCTCCCGGCCGGCGGCGCCGATAGCGGCGGTTCGGCCGGGCGCACGCGATAGAGCAGCGTCAGCACCTCCTCGCCGATCGTGGCCAGCAGCTCCTCGAACATCCGGAACGTCTCGCGCTTGTACTCGTTCTTCGGGTCGATCTGGCCGTAGCTGCGCAGGCCGATGCCCGACCGCAGCGCGTCGAGGTTGATGAGGTGGTCCTTCCACTTCTTGTCGATGACGGTGAGCAGGAAGTAGCGCTCGAGCCGCCGCATCATCTCGGGCTTCAGCTCCGCCTCGCGCTCGGCGTAGAGGTCGTTGGCGGCCTTGGAGAGCGCCGCCTCGAGCTCCTCGCGCTCGCGCCCGAAGAACGCGGCGCCGTCGACCTTGGTCGTCAGCTTCTGGTTGACCGCGTTCGCCGCCTCGGCGAACTGCTCCTTCTCCGGCTTCTCGCCGATGTACGCGCCGACCGTCCGCGCGATGACGTCGTCGATCATCTCGCCGACGCGGGGGCGGCAGTCGGCGCCCTCGAGGACCTCCTGGCGCAGGCCGTAGATCGTGCGGCGCTGCTTGTCCATCACCTCGTCGTACTCGAGGAGGTTCTTGCGGATGTCGAAGTTGCGCCCCTCGATCCGCTTCTGCGCCCGGCGGATGGAACGCGACACCATGCCGCTCTGGATGTCGACGTCCTCGGTCATCCCCACCAGCTCGAGGATGCGCTGCACGCGGTCGTTGGCGAAGACGCGCATCAGGTCGTCTTCGAGCGAGAGGTAGAAGCGCGAGCTGCCCGGATCGCCCTGGCGCGCGCAGCGGCCGCGCAGCTGGTTGTCGATGCGCCGCGCCTCGTGACGCTCGGTGCCGATGACGTGGAGGCCGCCCGCCGCGATCACGCGCTGCTTCTCGGCCTCGCAGTCGACCTTCGCCTTGGCCAGCAGCTCGTCGAAGCGCTCGGGCTGGCCGAGCTTGCGCGCCTCGGCGCGCGCGGTGAACTCGGGATTGCCGCCGAGCAGGATGTCGGTGCCGCGGCCGGCCATGTTGGTGGCGATCGTGACCGCGCCGAAGCGGCCGGCCTGCGCGATGAACTCGGCCTCGCGCTCGTGGAACTTGGCGTTCAGCACGTTGTGCGGGATGCCGGCCTTGACCGCGTCGCGCCCGTCGGCCGCGTTGGCGACCCCCTCCATCCAGAAGGCGAGGTCGGCCTTCGGCGCCGCCTCGATCACCTGGTCGGCCAGCGCCTGCGCCCGTTCGCCGGTGAGCCGGGCGGGTTGCGCGAGGGCGTCCGCGACCTCCTGCTTCAGCGCGTCCGGCAGCTTGGCCTTGGCCAGCGACTGCTCGGCGTGGCGCGCGCGTCGCATCACCACTTCCGCCATCAGCTGCGGATCGGTGAGGTAGCGCGACAGGAGCTCCGACTTCTCGATCGAGACGGTGCCGACCAGCACCGGGCGCCCCTTGCGGTGGAGGTCGACGATCTCCTGGACGACGAAGGGGAACTTCTCGTTCACCGAGCGGTAGATCACGTCGTCGTGGTCGACGCGCACGTTCTTACGGTTGGTCGGGACCTGGACCACGTCGAGGTTGTAGATCTTGCTGAACTCGGCCGCCTCGGTGATGGCGGTGCCGGTCATGCCGGCCAGCTTCGAGTAGAGCTTGAAGTAGTTCTGGTAGGTGATCGTGGCGAGGGTCTGGTTCTCCTCGCGGATGCGGATGCCTTCCTTGGCTTCCACCGCCTGGTGCAGGCCGTCCGACCAGCGCCGGCCCTCCTGCATGCGACCGGTGAACTCGTCGACGATGACGATCTCGGGTGAGCCGTCCTGGCCGACCCGCTTCACGTAGTGGTGGTCGATCTTGTAGAGGTTGTGGGCCTTGAGCGCGCACTCGATGTGGTGCGGCCAGTCCATGTAGGGGCCGTCGTAGAAGGTCGGCACGCCGACCAGCCTCTGCGCCTCCTCGATGCCGTCGTCGGTGAGGACGACCGCGTGCTCCTTCTCCTTGACCTCGAAGTGGGTGTCCTTCTTCAGTCGCCGCGCGACGCCATCGGCGATGTAGTACTTGCGCGTCGACTGCTCGGGCATGCCCGAGATGATCAGCGGCGTGCGCGCCTCGTCGACCAGGATCGAGTCGACCTCGTCGATGATGGCGAAATGGAGCTGCTTCTGGACCTGGAGGTCGGCGCGCGACTTCATGTGGTCGCGCAGGTAGTCGAAGCCGAACTCGCTGTTGGTGCCGTAGGTGATGTCGGCCGCGTACTCGGCCAGGCGCGCGGCCGGGTCCATGTTGCTCTGGATGCAGCCGACCCTGAGCCCGAGGTAGCCGTGCACCGGCCCCATCCACTCGGCGTCGCGGCGCGCCAGGTAGTCGTTGACCGTGACGATGTAGCAGCCGCGCCCCGCCAGCGCGTTCAGGAAGGCCGGGCAGGTCGAGACCAGCGTCTTGCCCTCGCCCGTCGACATCTCGGCGATCTTGCCCTCGTGGAGCACGATGCCGCCGACCAGCTGCACGTCGAAGTGGCGCAGGCCGATGGTCCGCTTCGCCGCCTCGCGCACCGCGGCGAACACCTGCGGCAGGATCTCGCGCTGGATCTTCGCCTGCTCCTCGCGCGGCTTGCCCTGCAGCCGCTCCTTCCACGCTGCGGTCTGCGCCTTCAGCTCGGCCTCGGTCATCTTCGCCGTCGCCGCCTCGGCGGCGTTGATCCGCTCGACGATGAGGCGATAGCCATCGAGCAGGCGCGAATTGCGCGAGCGGAACATCTTCCGGAGCACGCCGCCGGACCGCTCGCCGAGCACCTCGAATTTCTCGCCGATCCAGCGCCCGAAGCGCTCGATCAGCTCGACGTCCTTGCCGACCTTGTCGGAGTCACCCATGGACCGTATCGCCCCAGCCGTGCCGTACTGTCGCCGCTCGAATCGCGCTGGCACGCCAATTTGGCCGGCCGAAGCGAACGCGGAGTGTTATCGCCCCCCGCGGAGAGCGTCAACCTGCCCGCGCCCGCCGGGCCGTGCAATCAGCGCACCAACGCCTCGACGAAGTACAGCAGCACGTCGGCCTGGAACGGCTTGATCAGGAATGCCGTCGCCCCCGGCGGCGGCTTGTCACCGATCGGCGCGAGGCTCGACAGCAGGATCGGGATGCGTGAACGAATCGGGTCGACCATGAGTGCGGCGCACACTTCCTGGCCGGTCCGCCGCGGCATGTCGCAGTCAAGGATGATGAGCTGATGGTGGTCGGCGTCGGCCTTGGCGAGGCCGTCGTCGCCGTCGACTGCGAGGTCGACGTCGAATCCGCGTGAGCCGAGGAACGCCGCCAGCGCCTTGCCGGCGAAGACGTCGTCGTCGACGACCAGCACGCGCTGGTTGCGCCGCTTGACCGCGCACTGCTGCCCCGCGGTCAGGTGGGTGAAGAGATCGAGCAGCGTCGGCAGCCCCTCGGCGTTCCAGCGCTCCTCGATCCGTCGCTTGAGGTCGGCGTTGTACGCCTTGATCGCGGCGAAGCTCGCCACTTCGGCGGGGTCGCCCGGGTCGGGCGTGAAGATCCACTCGTGCGTGTCGACCTGCAGGAAGTACTCGCCGATGATCAGGTGCTCGCCGACGACCAGCTTCATCAGCGGATAGCGCGGATTGCCGAGCTCGAGCAGGAACTGGTCGACGCGCCGCTCGAGCGGCAGCTTCGCCTGATCGGCCGGCGACGGCAGCGGATCGGGCGTGGTGGCGCGTCGCGGCGGCTCGTGCCGGAACAGCGCCAGCGCCGGATCGAGCAGCACCTCGATGGTGCGCCCCGCCACCGGCGGCAGCTTCGGCATCCGTTCCGCGACCGCATCGGCTCCGTAGGCGATCTCGAGATAGATCTCGATCGCGCGCTGCACCGCCGCGGCGGGAAACTCGGAGAGCTTCACGCCTTCGCCCCCGCCGCCGGGGGGTGGGCGCGGCCGATCTGCGCGGCGACGTCGGCCACGCCGGCCTGCGCCAGCAGTTCGGGGAGGCGCTGCTCGATCGCGCGCATCACGCGCGGGCTGCGGAAGGTCGCCGTGCCGATCTGCACCGCCCGCGCGCCGGCGGCGAGGAACTCCATCACGTCCTCGGCCGTCTCGGCTCCTCCCGCCGCGACGATCGGCATCCCGGTCTTGCGGAACGCGGTAAACACGAGGTACATCGCCAGCGGCTTGAGCGCCGGACCGGAGAAGCCGCCATGGCCGGCGCCGAGCCGTGGTCGCCCGGTCCGCCAATCGAGCGCGAGGCCGAGCGCCGTGTTCGAGAGCGTGAGCCCGTCGGCACCGCCCTCCTTGCAGGCCAGCGCGATCTCGGCGATGTCGGCGACGCTGGGCGAGAGCTTGGCCAGCAGCGGGACGGACAGGTGATCGCGACAGAGCCGTACGCAGCGCGCCGCCAGTTCCGGGCTTTTGGCGAACGGAAAGCCCGACTCGACGTTGGGACAGCTCAGGTTGAGCTCGACCGCCTGGAAGTCGCCGGGATTGGCGCGCAGCGCTGCCGCGAGCTTCTCGCCGATGCGGCCGAACTCGTCGACGCGCTCGCCCGCGACGTTCACCACCAGCGCCCGGGTGCGGCCGCGCATGCGCGGCAGCGTGACCGCGATCAGGTGATCGATGCCCTCGTTGGGCAGGCCGATCGAGTTGAGGATCCCGCCGGAGACCTCGACGATCCGTGGCGGCGGGTTGCCGCGGCGCGGATGGAACGTCACCGTCTTCAGGACGACCGCGCCCGGCTCGCGCAGGTCGATCCACTCGGCCATTTCGTCCTCGTGGCCGAAGGTGCCCGAGGCCGACAGGAGCGGGGTGGCGAGTGCGAGCCCTCCGACCTCGGTCCTGAGCATCTCCACGTCGATCGCTCCGGGTGCATGCGCGGCGGCCGCAGCGCCGCGGCGCTCAGGCCGACGGCGGCGCCGCGGCCTCGCCGGCG
>VGYY01000277.1 GCA_016872815.1 Planctomycetota bacterium | reverse complement strand
GCGGGTCGCACTGACCGGCGAGCGATGATCCTCGCCACGTTCCACCTGCCGACGCTCAACGCGGCGCTCAACGCGCTGGCCGCGCTGCTGCTGCTTGCCGGTTTCGTCGCCATCCGGCGGCGCCGCAAGGAGCTCCATCGCCGCTGCATGCTGGCGGCGCTCACGACCTCGGCGCTGTTCCTCGTCAGCTACGTCACCCACAAGGCGATCGTGGCGATCCACACGCCGTTCCCGGGCATCGGCGTGGCGCGCACCGTCTACTTCGTGATCCTCATCACGCACACGGTGCTGGCGGCCGCCGTCGTCCCGCTGGCGCTGCGGGTCGTGGTGCACGCGCGGCGCGAACGGTGGGTGCAGCACCGCCGTCTCGCCCGCATCACCTTCCCGATCTGGGTCTACGTCTCGGTCACCGGCGTCGTGATCTGGTGGATGCTCTATTCCGGGACCTTCGCGCCGAGCGAGCCGCTGCCGACCCCGGCGGGCGGCTGAACTGTCCGTATCCTCCAGCGCATGCCGCTCCCCGCTCCCGCCCCGCTCGTCGCCCGCTCAGCGCGCGCTCGTCGCGTGGTCGGCGGGCTCGTGTTCGGGCTCGCCTGCTGGCTCGCCACGCCGTTGCCGCGCGCCGCAGCGCAATGCGCGATGTGAAAGAGCGCGGCCTACGATCAGGTCGATCGTGATCAGGCGGACCAGCTCGGGCGTGCGTTCAACGGCAGCGTCGGCGTGATGCTGGGCGGCGTGGCGCTGCTCTTCGGCGGGCTCGCGCTGCTGGTGGTCCGCAGCGTCCGCGCCCGCGAGGCGGCGGGTGAGGACGATCCGGCAGCGCCGACCGGCTCCGGTCAGGAGGCCTAGGCGTTGTCTCGCCTCCCGTTCGTGAAGCTGCACGGCTGCGCCAACGACTACGTGCTGGTCGACGCCACGGCGAGCGACGTCGGCGACGTCGCCGCGCTGGCGCGCGCGGTGTGTGCGCGGCGGACCGGCGTCGGCGCCGACGGCCTGCTGGTGGTCCGTCCGCCGTCGACGCCTCCGGCCGTCGCCCGGATGCAGATGGTGAATCCCGACGGCAGCGAGGCGGAGATGTGCGGCAACGGGCTGCGCTGCCTCGCCAAGTACCTGTTCGACCGCGGCCGCGCCGGCCGCGAGTTCGTGCTCGAGACGCTGGCGGGGCCGGTGGCGACGCGGATCGACGCGACCGACGCCGCCGGTCGCGCGACGCAGCTCACGGTGGCGATCGGGATCCCCGACTTCGAGCGGCGGCACGTCCCCATGGCCGGCCCGCCGGGCGTCGCGCTCGACGAGCCGTTCGCGCTGGCCAGCCGCGAACTGCGGCTCACCGCGCTCCGCCTCGGCAACCCGCACGCCGTCGTGTTCGTCGACGACGTCGAGCGCTTCCCGGTGCAGTCGGTCGGCCCGGCCATCGAGCGCGACCCGCGCTTCCCGCAGCGCATCAACGTCGAGTTCGTGCAGGTGCTCGGCCCCGCGCGGCTGCGGCAGCGCACCTGGGAGCGGGGGGCCGGGGAGACGCTCGCCTGCGGCAGCGGCGCCACCGCCGCCGCGATCGTCGCCCGCAAGGTCCGCGGGTTCCCGCCCCGCGTCTCGATCGAGCTGCGCGGTGGCGTGCTCGAGGTGGAGTGGCCGGGCGACGGCGCGGTCGCGCGCCTTTGCGGGCCGGCGGTGGAGAGCTGCTCCGGCGAGGTCGATCCGGCAGGGCTATGCTCCGACCCCGGTGGTCGGGAGGCGTGACGTGAAGCGCGGCAAGGGTGGCGCGAACGGCAGTGGGCTCGCGGTGGCGCCGGCGCTCGACCCGGTCGAAGCGCGCGCCGAGGCGGACGGCTGGTTCACGGTGAGCCGGGCCGCCTGGCTGCTCGATTGGCCGCTGCCTCGCGTCTTCGACGCCATCCGTGATGCGCGTCTCCAGGTTCGCTTCGAGCCCGGTCGGCCGGGCGAACCGGACAAGCCGCGGGTGACCTCGGCCGAACTGGTGGCGCGCGCGGCAAAGGCGATCGGGCGGGGTGAGGCGAGCATGATCGCAGTGGCGGGCAGCGGGGCGGGCGAACGATCGACGGGCAGCGAGCGCACGGGGGTCGCTGCGGCGGCTGCGGCGGTGGCCGTGCCGGGAGCGGCGCCAGCGGCTGCGGTGGCGGCGGCGCCCGCCCCGAACGAGGAACTCGTCGCCGTCCGCAGTCAGCTGGTCGAGTCGGAGGAATTGCTCGAGCAGGCGGAGCAGCGGCTCGACGCGTCGCTCAAGGCGGTCTACGAGCGGGACGTCCGCATCGCGCGGCTCGAGGCGGAGGTCGCGGCGCACCAGAAGATGCGCGAGGAGAGCGACGGGTTCATCCGCCATCTCGAGGCGCGACTCGACAAGACCGAGGATCGTTCCGAGGAGAAGGAGAAGGAGATCCGCCGGCTCGCGGTCGGGCTCGGCGAGGCGCGCGGCGAGATCCGCCTGCTCAAGCCGCCGGAGGCGCCGCCCGCCGTCTGGAAGCAGCGCGTCGAAGCGGTCGCGATCGCGGGCATCGGCGCGGTGCTGGGCGCGGCGCTCGGCTGGTTCAGCTGGCGGCTGGCGACCGAGAAGCTCTCGCTGGAGGCGGGGCTGGCGGCCGGGATCGGCGTCGCCATCGCATGGATCGCCGGCGCGATGACCGATCGGTTGCGGCGGGGGAAGTGAACGTGGCGCGCAGCGCCGCGGCGCGCGCCGCCGGGATCGCGCTGCTGCTCGTCGTCGGTGCGCTGGTGCCGCCCGGTTGCGGTGGCGACCCGTCTTCGGCGCCCGTGTGCGACGGGGCGCGACCCTTCGCGATCCCCGGTCTCGCCGCGGGCAGCACGCCGACGCTGACTGAAGTCGAACAGCTCATCGAACGGCTGGTGGAGGTCTACGGCGGCGCCGATCGACTGTCGCGCCTCGCGTTCCGCCGCATCGAGGATCTCTACCTCGTCCGCACCGGCAATCCGCTCGGCAACGAGCTGATCGGAACGCTCTGGACGCGCCCCGACCAGTCGGTGCGGACGCTGCTGCAGTACAGCTCGGGCGAGACCGAGGAGCGGGTGCTGAAGCGCGGCGAGCCGTGGGTGCGGCCGCGATTCGGGTCGCTGGTCCGGGCGACCGGCGCTTCAGTGCAGCATGTGACGTGGGACTGGGAGGTGGCGCGGCTGCCGGCGATCCTGCTCGAGGCCGAGGCGCTGCGGCCGCTGGCGGCGGAGGTCGTCGACGAGCGGCTGCTCGTGGGGGTCGCGGTCGAGCTGCCGCAGCTGAAGCCGCCGTTCGAGGTGTGGATCGACCCGGCCGGGCCGCTGCTGATCGAGACCCGCGTCGTGCTGCCGATCACGGCCGATCTCGCCATGCGCACGTCGGCGCACCAGCGCCAGCGATTCGGCGACTGGCGGCGCGTGGACGGCCTGCTGTTCCCGCATCGCCGCGAGACCATCGTCGACGGCGAACGGATCGGCCTCGGCGAGGCGCGCTCGTTCACCGTCGACGGCCAGGTCACCGACGCCGACCTCGAACCACTCGCCCGCTGACGCCCCGTAGAAACGTCGCTGCGACGGATTCTCGGGGTCAGCGCGGGGTGGTGCCGGCGATGCAGTTGGTGAAGGCGACGCCGTACCACTCGATCGCGCCGACTTCGAGCTCGTGGCGCGGGCCGTAGGTCGCGCACAGGCCGTCGGCGGGCGGTCCGACGATCAGACCCATGCGGTCGATGCGGACCGAGTAGTCGCCGTTGCTGATCGTGCCGCCCTGGGCGGCGGCAGCGGTGGCGAGGCCGGCGAGCGCGAGCGCCGCGGCCGCCGCGGATCGGACCCCTTCGTGCGTCATGATGAACTGCTGGAGACGACTCGGGAGCGACACGGGTTGCCAGCGATTCGCCCATCAGTCAAGGGGCTCCGGCGCTTGCGGGCTGAGACCGCGCTTCAGCGTGACCGTCCCGTGCAGCGGCGGCGCCAGCCCGCGGCCGTCCGCCGCGATCGCCACGACCACCAGCGCCGCCCCGCCCGCCGCCGCGATCGCCGTTCGCTCGTCGTTCGTGAACTCGATCGTGCCGCCGCTCGCCGCGACCACGCACCTGCGGATGTGCCGTGGCGAGCCGTCATGCAGCTGGCATTCGAGCTGGAGTCCATGGACCGGCACGTTCGCGTGCCAGACAAGGCGGTGCGGCGGTTCGACCAGCGCGCCACGTGGCGCGAGCCAGCGGAGCTGCACCGTTTTCGGCGAGGCGTCGTACCACGCGTGCCGGGTGGCCGCGGCGACGCCGAGCAGCAGCGCGAGGGCGAACTCCACGAGTCGAATCGGTGTCGATTCGTGGCGGCTGCGCTTCCTTGTCGCGCTGTTCGACCCCCGTACAATGTCCGGCCCTTTCACTCGTCGTTCCTTTCGAGGCCACCGCATGAAGATGAATGGTCGGCCGGGTCGGCTGCTGCCCCTGCTCTTGAGCGCCGCCGTCGTCCTCGGGTCATCGGTGACCGCCTCGGCGCAGTTCGGTCCGCCCCGCCCGCCGGTGGTGATCCGCGGAGGGACGATCCACGTCGGCAACGGTGACGTGCTGAAGGACGGCACGCTCATCCTGCGCGGGCGGGAGATCGAGGCGGTCGGAAACGGCCTGCCGATCCCCGACGGCGCGGTCGTGGTCGAAGCGGCGGGCAAGCACGTCTACCCCGGGTTGATCGACTGCGAGTCGACCCTGCTGCTGGATGAGGCGAGTCGGGGCCAGGGCGAGGGGAACCCGGCCAATGCCGTCGCCGACTCGCTCGACTGGTTCGATCGCCACGCGTTCGCGCAGGCGTGGGCCGGCGGCGTGACGACGGTCGGCGTGCCGAGCCGCCGCAGTCTGCTCGACGGGTCGCGCGCCGTGGTGAAGATGCGCCGTGCCCGCGCCGACGACGCCCTGCTGCGGAACGACGGCGACTTCGCCCTCACCTTCGGCCTGAACGGCAGCCGGCCGTCGATGGTCCTGCGCGACTGGAAGACGGTCCGCGAGCAGTTCGACGCCACCCGGAAGTACGTCGAAGCGTGGGACGAGTACGCCGAGAAGATCGAGGAGTACAAGAAGGCGCTCGAGAAGTGGGGCAAGGACGGCGACAAGCGTCCGCCCGGGGAGAAGAAGGACGAGGCCG